>NZ_JBFPKG010000038.1:0-79532 GCF_040948665.1 Paraburkholderia sp. BR14320 | reverse complement strand
GTTCGAGACGACGGCTGGTGCGATTGCCGGCGTTGCGAGGTTCGGCGCACTCGTCGAGGTCGACGACGGCGAGTCGTTCGTCGGCTCGTTCGCGGGTTCGGTCGCAGCGGGCAGGGCAGGGGCGCGCGACGTCGGGTGCGTCGGCGGCGTTGCGGGCTCATCGGGCTGCGCGCATTCGCTCGCGATCTCCGGTGACGGCGCGCCGGACCACGGCGGCACGCTTGCGCTCGACGGTGCGGCGGTCTCGGTCTGCGGTGATTCCGCTGGCGCGGCCGCGCGTTGAGCCGCGGTGGGGCCGAGCTTGCTCTCCCACGGTACGAGCGTTTTGTCGATGACGATTTCGGCGACAGGCGCCAGGGCTTGCTGCGGTGTCGCTGAGTCGGCGGTCGCCGGTTCGACTGTTCGCTCGGATTCTTCACCCTGCGATGACGGGACGCTGTTGTCTGTCGCCGTCTGTGTCGGATCGTCTTCGATCGCCGGTACGTCTTCGTGCGTAGCGTCGTCCTGCAAGCTGGCTGCAAAGCGCTGGAACGGCGTCGCCGTCGCCGGCTCAGGTTGCGGCGCGCTAGCAGCAGGTTCCGCGGCGGCAGGCTCAGCCGAAGCGGATGCCGACGGCTCGACAACCGCGGGCATGCCGGTAACAGTGTCCGCGGACACGGGATCGGCCGGCGTCTCTGCGACAGACACGGGCTCTGCAATCGTGGATTCGACAGCCGCAGCCGTAAGCGGCGGATGAATGACCGGTGGTTCGGTCGGCCATTGCGCAACCGCTTCGTTGGCGCTCTCGACCGACGTATCCGACTCGACCACCTCTTGTTCAGCCGGCAACTCCGCAGGTGCCGCTTGTTGCTGCGACTGCGCCGGCGAGACCGTCTCGCTGTTTTCGACGGGCAGCACGTCATGCGGCGCCGGCGGCACATCGAACGTCGTCGACACCCGCTCCACATCGCCAACCTTTGCGCCATCGGCGCCACGGCTGCGCGCGAGGCTCACGCCGGCCATGTCGGTCCAGCGCGCGGTGTTTTCCGCGATGCTGCGCAGCGTCTCCTCGACGCTCGCCGGCGGCGCGACTGTCGACGCGTTCGCCATCGTTCGCGTGAAGTTCGGTGTAGGGCGGCGCACGGTCGATGGCAATGTGACGCCGTTGGCGCGCTGAGCCGCCGGGAACGGCTGACGCGGAGTCGCGCCGCGAGTGAGCGGCGCGCTACCGTCTGCCGGCCGTGGCAGCGACGACGGACGGCTGCCGCGGCCCGAAGCATTCATGGATCCCGCCGTCATGCCGATCCCAGCGCCCGACGCGGCGGACCGGCCCGCCATCGCCTGTGCCGCTCGCGCCGACACGCCGGACGCATTGGCGGCCGACGCCGCCAGCGCGGCGCTGGAGCCGAACGGCGCGGCCACGCGCTGTTCGCCGACCGCGCGCCGGCCGGCCTGCGCAGCGCCGTCACGAACCGACATGCCCGCTGCGGCGGATGCACCCAGCGATCCCGCCGCCGCCGTCGCCGCGCGCGGCTCTGTCGTGCGCAGCCAGCCGGCCGGCGCGACCGGCTCGGTCGGCACGAATGGTGCCGCGGACCGGTCCGGAGCTTTGTCCACCGGCGCCGCCTGCGTTGCGATCGACGCGGCCGGACGCGGCGGCGCGCTCGACCCGGTGCGCAACGCCGGCTCAATCTGCCTGGCCGGCCCACGCGCCGAGCCAGCCGACGCATCGGCGCGCCAGCTTGCGCCGGCGCCACGGGCGGCAGCCTCCTTGCTACCCGCGATGCCAGCCGCGGCACCGCCCGCAGCGGCGGCGCCCGCGCCGCGCCCCCTCGCGGGCGGACGCCATACCGTCGGCCGCGCGTAGCGACCCTTGCTGTTGCGCGGCGCCATCGTGTTGGTTGCGGGCGAAACATGCGACGACGCGCTGTCTTCGACGGTGCGGTGGCGGCGCGCATCCTCGTCGCGTTTCGCGAGTCCGCGCGACAGACCAAGGCCGAACGCGCCGTCGGCCCACGCGGCGACGTCGCTCCAGTGGAAGTCGATGAGCCATGGCAGGCTGATCAGGAGCAGCGCGAGCGCGGCGAGCGGCGTAGCGATATGGCCGACCAGATGCCCAAGCCCCGCGGCCAGCGCATGACCGAAACCGTTGACGCCGGCGATGCCGATCAGCGAGCCCTCGAGCGTGCAACTCGCGATCAGCACGCAGACGAAGCCGAGCCAAAGCCGGATCGTGCCGGGGCCGCGCAGACCCGCGCCGCCCGGCAGCATCGACTTCACGAGGCGCCACAAAAGAGGAATGAACCAGACGGCCGACCCGCCGAACCAGCCGAAAACTACCGTGTGCATACCAGACATCTACGAATGACGGAGCGCGCGAGAAGCGCAACCCGTCGAGTTTAAACGGCGCAGCGCGCGGCTTCGAAGGCCGGCGCGAGTCTCGAACGCGGCGCAAACTCGCATCATTTGTCGCTGCGATCGAACATCAGCGTGTCGCCGTTGTCGAGGATCAGCTGCATCTGCTGTGGCGCGCGCATCTGCACGCCGGTGCGCGCGATGCGCTCGAGCGCTTCGAGGAACGGCTTTTCGATGTCGCCGCCCGGCGACACGCAGGCCTTGCGCGTGCCGGCGAGGGTGCCGAAGCTCAGCTTGCCGTCCTTCAGCATGTACGAACCCATGAAACGGTTGCAGCCCGAAAAGCCGCTCGCATGGCGTCGGCCGGCTTCGGTCGACAACGTGAGCGTGAGCGGCTCCTGATCCTTCGACGGCACCTCGCGCACCGTGCCGTCGGCGTTCTTCCACGAGCTCAGCACCCAGCTGCTGTCGTCGAGCAGTTGCACGGCGGCGGGGTTGAACGGATCGGGCGGCGGCGCCGACGAATCCGGATGCTTCGGGATCGCGCAGGCACCGAGCAGCGCGGCGATGCTCAACGCGGCGACGGCCGTGCGCAGGCACGGAGTGATGCGCGCAAGACGTCGCGGGCGGGAGCGGGTGAGCATGGCGTCGTTCCTGTTCAAACTGGCGAAGGCGTAAGGGTAACGTACTAAGCTTGTCGAGCGCGAGCGATGCGCGCGGTGACGCGACCGCGGCTGCGAACGTCGACGCGGCGGCACGCTTGCGCCCGACCGCCACGGCCTCGCGAACGGCGCCCAGAGCGCACCCTGAACGCACCCTGAGCGCCGCGCGGCAAGGGGGCCGCATGTTAACATCGCGGTCTATCCAATCCCACCCTCATCCCGACTTTTTATCTGGAGTTCCCATGCAGATCGGCCAACGGATCGGCACCCCCCTTTCTGAATCAGCGACGCGCGTGATGCTGCTCGGCGCCGGCGAGCTCGGCAAGGAAGTGATCATCGCGCTGCAACGGCTGGGCGTCGAAGTGATCGCCGTCGACCGTTACCCGAACGCGCCGGGCCATCAGGTCGCGCATCGCGCGCACGTGATCGACATGACCGACCGCGCCGCGCTGCGCGCGCTGGTCGAGCAGGAGCGCCCGCATCTGATCGTCCCTGAAATCGAGGCGATCGCCACCGACGAGCTCGCCGCGATCGAAACCGAGGCGCTCGCCGAGGTGATCCCGACCGCCCGCGCCACCCAGCTGACGATGAACCGCGAAGGCATTCGCCGCCTCGCCGCCGAGGAGCTCGGCCTCGCGACCTCGCCGTACGCATTCGCCGATTCGCTCGACGAGCTGCGCGCGGGCATCGCGAAGGTCGGCTATCCGTGCGTCGTGAAGCCGGTGATGTCGTCGTCGGGCAAGGGGCAGTCCGTATTGCGCAGCGACGCCGACGTCGAACCTGCGTGGCAGTACGCGATGGCGGGCGGCCGCGTGAATTTCGGGCGCGTGATCGTCGAGGGTTTCATCGACTTCGAATATGAAATCACGCAGCTCACCGTGCGCGCGATCGATCCGGCGAGCGGCACGGTCAGCACATATTTCTGCGACCCGATCGGCCACGTGCAGGTCGCCGGCGACTATGTCGAATCGTGGCAGCCGCAGCCGATGAGCCCGCTCGCGCTCGAGCGTTCGCGCGAGATCGCGCACAAGGTGACGGCGGCGCTCGGCGGCCGCGGCCTATTTGGCGTGGAACTTTTCGTGCGCGGCGACGACGTATGGTTTTCGGAAGTCAGCCCGCGTCCGCACGACACGGGGCTCGTCACGCTGTGCTCGCAGCGCTTCTCGGAGTTCGAACTGCATGCGCGCGCGATTCTCGGCCTGCCGGTCGATACGTCGTTGCGTGCGCCGGGTGCGTCGGCGGTGATCTACGGTGGACGTGACGAAGCCGGCATCGCGTTCGAAGGCGTCGCGGCGGCACTCGCGGTACCCAACTCGGACCTGCGCCTGTTCGGCAAGCCGGAGAGCTTCGTCAAACGCCGCATGGGTGTCGCGCTCGCGACCGGCGAGAATATCGACGAAGCGCGCTCGCGTGCGAAGCAGGCCGCGGCGGCGGTTCGGCCGGTATCGGCGAAGTAACCGTCAGGCGGTGACGCGCGGCGTGGGCCGCATTCGTTTCTGGCTTAGCGCAGCAAAGAGATCGGAGCAGAGGATCGTATGGCGCTTGAATCGCGCAGCAATCCGTGGCGTGGCGCGCTTCGCCGGGTCGGCGCACTCGGCGTGGCGTTCGCGCTGTGTGCCTGTATCAGCGGCTGCGGGCTCGCGGCGGCGCCGTGCCGGGTCGCTTCGGCGGGACTGAAGATCGTGCCGGTAGTCGGGCACGTCGCCGCCGCGCCGACCGATGCGTGTGCCAACGTGATCGATCCTTGAAACGTCGTTGAGCTGTCCGTGAATTGCCGATGAGCTGCCCTGTAACCCGCCAGTAACCCGTCTGTGACCGGCGTGGCGGCCGGTATGCCTTCCTTGCCTGATCCCCCGCAACAATCGAGGTGTTCGATGAAGACATGGCGTGTTGCATTCCTCACGGCGGCAGCATCGATGGTGGCCTGGCTGGCGGCATCTTCCGGCGGCGCCTCGGCCGCGCCGTTGCAGTTCAAGCATATCGAAGGCAAGAACCACCAGACGCGCAAATACACGTGCGCGACCGGCAAGATCCTGCAGATCACCTACTGGAACGCGCAGAACGGCCAGAGCTTCGCCGTGCTGCCGGTGAAAGGCACCTCGATGCTGTTCGTCAGCACGGTCTCGGCGTCCGGCGTGAAGTATCAGGCCGGCAGCTATACGTGGTGGACCAAGGGTCCGCGCGCCAATCTATACGACCTGACGAGCGGCGAGAACGCGCCGCCGATTCTCTCCGACTGCGTCACGGTGATTCGCTGATTCATTGATCGGCGCATTCCTGCACGTCGTGTGGCGGCTTCGATCTCTGCCTCCGCCTGCTTCTTCCCGCGTCCGGCTTCCTGTCCCTCGCGCGCATCGTTTCCGTTCGAGTAGTAAGCTGTCCAGCATGGCGTTCGCCATGCCGTTTGCCATGCCGCGCGCGCGATGCGGTGTTTCGCGCGCAGCCGTCGTCGTCGTCTTCGATTGTCCGTCCCCCGAGTCATCAAGCGAGACCCTCAATGAAAGCATCGGACCTGTTCGTCAAATCGCTGGAAGCCGAAGGTGTCGAGTATGTGTTCGGCATCCCCGGTGAAGAAAATCTCGATCTGCTCGAGTCGCTGCGCCGCTCGAAAATCCGTCTGATCCTCACGCGCCACGAGCAGGCGGCCGGCTTCATGGCCGCCACCTACGGGCGGCTCACCGGCCGCACCGGAGTATGTCTGGCGACGCTCGGCCCCGGCGCGACCAACTTCGTGACCGCGGCCGCGTACGCGCAGCTGGGCGGCATGCCGATGCTGATGGTCACCGGCCAGAAGCCGATCAAGTCGAGCAAGCAGGGGCACTTCCAGATCGTCGACGTGGTGCGGATGATGGAGCCGCTCACCAAGTACACGCGGCAGATCGTGTCGATCGGCAATATTCCGGCGGCGGTGCGCGAGGCGGTGCGCCGCGCCGAGGAGGAGCGTCCGGGCGCCGCGCACCTCGAATTGCCCGAGGACGTCGCGCACGAGGAGGGCGACGGCAAGCCGATTCCGAAGAGCTACAGCCGCCGTCCGGTCGCCGAGGAGAAGGCGGTCGCGCGCGCGGTCGAGGCGATCACCGCCGCGAAACATCCGCTCCTGATGATCGGCGCGGGCGGCAACCGTAAGACCACGACGAAGATGCTGCGCGAGTTCGTCGACCAGATCGGCATTCCGTTTTTCACGACGCAGATGGGTAAGGGTGTGATCGACGAATCGCATCCGATGTGGCTCGGCAACGCGACGCTCTCCGACGGTGACTTCGTGCATCGCGCGATCGAGCACGCGGATTGCATCATCAACGTCGGTCACGACGTGATCGAAAAGCCGCCGTTTTTCATGCGCAGCGGCGAGGCGGGCGAGAAGACCGTGATCCACGTGAACTTCCTCGGCGCCGAAGTCGATCCGGTGTATTTCCCGCAGATCGAAGTGGTCGGCGATATCGCGAATGCGGTGTGGCAGCTCAAGGAGAGCCTGAAGACGCGTCAGGAACACTGGGACTTCACGCGCTTCAAGGAGATCAAAGAGCACTTCGAAGCGCATCTGGTGAAGGGCCAGCACGACGACCGCTTCCCGATGTACCCGGTGCGGATCGTCAACGACGTGTACGAGACCACGCCGGTCGACGGCATCGTGTGTCTGGATAACGGCATGTACAAGATCTGGTTCGCGCGCTACTACCGCGCGCACGAACCGAATTCGCTGCTGCTCGACAACGCGCTGGCGTCGATGGGCGCGGGCCTGCCGTCGGCGATCGCGAGCAAGATCGTACATCCGGAGCGCAAGGTGATCGCCGTGTGCGGCGACGGCGGCTTCATGATGAACTCGCAGGAGCTCGAAACGGCGGTACGCATGAAGCTCGACCTGGTGATCCTGATCCTGCGCGACGACGCGTTCGGCATGATCCGCTGGAAGCAGGAGAACATGAACTTCCCGGACTACGGCATGACGCTTGCGAACCCGGATTTCGTCGCCTACGCGCAGAGCTATGGTGCTCAGGGGCATCGGGTCGAGGCCGCCGAACAGTTCGCGCCGCTGTTGCGCGAGTGCTTCGTGACGCCCGGCGTGCACGTGATCGACGTGCCGATCGACTATTCGGACAACGAGCGTGTGCTCAATCGCGAGATCAAGCGACTGTCCGCGCGGCTTTGAGGCTCTATGCATCGACGCTTTGATTCGATTCAAGGAGAACGCGACATGTTGCAAAAGACCTATCCGTACTACCTCGCGAATGAGCCGGTGGCCGCGAACACCGACCTCGAAGTCACCGACAAATTCAGCGGCGAAGTCGCCACCCGCGTCGCGATGGCCGACGCGGCCGCGATCGACAAGGCGATCGGCCTCGCGGTCGATGCGATGCCCGCAATGCGCACGTACCCGCCGTTCAAGCGCCAGGCAGTGCTCGAACACTGCGTGAAGCGCTTTCGGGAGCGCTATGACGAACTGGCGCTCGCGCTGTGCATCGAGGCGGGCAAACCGATCAACGATTCGAAGGGCGAAGTCACGCGCCTGATCGATACGTTCAAGGTCGCCGCCGAGGAGAGCGTGCGAATCGACGGCGAGATCATCAATCTGCAGATTTCGCCGCGCGCGAACGGTTACCACGCGTACGTGAAGCGCGTGCCGATCGGGCCGTGCTCGTTCATCTCGCCGTTCAATTTTCCGTTGAACCTGACTGCGCATAAGGTCGCGCCCGCGATCGCGGCGGGCGTGCCATTCGTGCTGAAGCCGGCCAGCCGCACGCCGGTCGGCGCGCTGATCATGGGCGAAATTCTCGCGGAAACCGATCTGCCGAAGGGTGCGTTCTCGATTTTGCCCGCGCACCGCGACGGCGCCGACCTGTTTACGACCGACGAGCGCTTCAAGCTGCTGTCGTTCACCGGGTCGCCGGCGGTCGGCTGGGAGCTGAAGCGCAAAGCCGGCAAGAAGAAGGTGATTCTGGAGCTGGGCGGCAACGCGGCGGCGATCGTCGACGGCGATCAGGGCGGCAAGCTCGACTACGTGGTCGAGCGGCTCGCGTTCGGCGCGTTCTATCAGTCGGGGCAGAGCTGCATCGGCGTGCAGCGCATTCTCGCTCATGCGAGCGTCTACGACGCGCTGCGCGAGAAGCTGATCGCGAAGACGAAGTCGCTGGTGATGGGCGATCCGAAGAACGAAAAGACCTTCGTCGGGCCGATGATCTCCGAATCGGAGGCGAAGCGGCTCGCCGGCTGGATGGAGGGGGCGGTGCAGGCGGGCGCGCAGATCGTCGCGGGCGGCAAGGTCGACGGCGCGATGTTTGAGGCGACGCTGCTCGAAGGCGTGAAGCGCGACACCGATCTGTATCGCAAGGAGGCGTTCGGGCCGGTCGCTATCCTCGAGCGCTTCAACGATTTCGAAGCGGCGCTCGCGCAGGTCAACGACAGCGACTTCGGCCTGCAGGCCGGCGTGTTCACCGATTCGCTCGCGCATGCGCATCGCGCCTGGGATGCGCTCGAAGTGGGCGGGGTCGTGATCAACGACGTGCCATCGTTTCGCGTCGACAACATGCCGTATGGCGGCGTCAAGGATTCGGGTCTTGGGCGCGAAGGCGTGCGCTACGCGATCGAGGATATGACCGAGCTGCGGCTGATGGTGATGCGCGAGACGTGGTGAGCGGTCGATCTGACGCGGGCAGGGCGGGGGGGGCGGCTGACGAACGCCGCGCGCCGCCCGCCCAGGCGCGCGGCTGTCATGCCACTGTCGTCTGTGCGCACTACGCTGCGACCGGAGCAACGGCCGCGAGCGGCCGGCCGGCCTTCGCGAGCGTTTTTGCTGAAGTGCTACAATACTGGGCTTTCGGCGGGTGTTTCCGCCAACCGGAGCCGGCCGCATTAACCGAACTCAGACGGGTCTCGCGCGGAACGACGTGGCTCCGCCTTCATCCTGATGCCCTCCGCGGCTCCGACCGCTGCCGCGCGCATCCGCGCCACGCGCCTTTTTAGCGAAAGCCACCATGTCCGACACAGCCGTCACGCCCAGCACCGAGACTTTTGATCAATTCGGCCTCGCGCCCGACATCCTGAAGGCCATCAAGGAATCGGGCTACACGTCGCCAACGCCGATCCAGGCGAAGGCGATCCCGGTCGTGCTGGCGGGTCGTGACGTGATGGGCGCCGCGCAGACCGGCACCGGCAAGACCGCGAGCTTCTCGCTGCCGATCATCCAGCGTCTGCTGCCGCAAGCCAATACGAGCGCGTCGCCGGCACGCCATCCGGTGCGTGCGCTGATCCTCACGCCGACCCGCGAACTCGCCGACCAGGTGGCCGCGAACGTGCAGGCCTATGCGAAGCACACGACACTGCGTAGCGCGGTCGTGTTCGGCGGCGTCGATATGAATCCGCAGTCGGAGCAGCTGCGCCGCGGCGTCGAAATCCTGATCGCGACGCCGGGCCGTCTGCTCGATCACGTGCAACAGAAAACCGCGAATCTGGGCCAGGTGCAGATGCTCGTGCTCGACGAAGCCGACCGCATGCTCGACATGGGCTTCCTGCCCGACCTGCAGCGCATCCTGAACCTGCTGCCGAAAGAGCGCCAGACGCTGCTCTTCTCCGCGACGTTCTCGGGCGAAATCAAGAAGCTCGCCGCAACCTATCTGCGCAACCCGCAGACCATCGAAGTCGCGCGCAGCAACTCGACCGCGACCAATGTCACGCAGATCGTCTACGAAGTCGCCGAGGGCGACAAGACCGGCGCGGTCGTGCAACTGATCCGCGAGCGCGGCCTGAAGCAGGTGATCGTGTTCTGCAACAGCAAGATCGGCGCGAGCCGGCTAGCGCGCAGCCTCGAACGGGATGGAGTGGTCGCGACGGCGATTCACGGCGACCGCTCGCAAAGCGAGCGCATGCAGGCGCTCGACGCATTCAAGCGCGGCGAAGTCGAGGCGCTGGTCGCGACCGATGTCGCCGCGCGCGGTCTCGACATCGCCGAACTGCCGGCGGTGATCAACTTCGACCTGCCGTTCAACGCCGAAGACTACGTGCACCGGATCGGCCGGACGGGCCGCGCGGGCGCATCGGGCGACGCGCTGTCGCTGTGCAGCCCGAACGAGCGCAAGCAACTGGCCGACATCGAGAAGCTGATCAAGCGCCCGCTCGACCTGCAGCGCCTGACCGTCGAGGCGCCGGTGCGCCATCATCACGATGATCGTTCGCTGCGCCGCGAGCGCAGCGAATCGCGCGACGAGCGCAGCCGCCGCCGCACGGGCGGGGCGTCGGGTTCGTATGACCGTCCGCATCATCATCGCGCGCAACCGATCGACGATTTCTTCCTGAAGCCGTACGAGCCGTCGCCGGCATCGGCGCACAAGGTCGAGGAGACGGCCGCGCCGCAAAAGGCAGCGCCGAAGCGGCAACTGGCCGCGTTGCTCGGTGGCTTCGGAATGCCGAGGAAGACGCCCTCGTCGTCGTAAGGCGGGCTGTCGGATTCAGAGCTCGGGGTGCAACGCCCCGAGCGCAAAAGCGGTGGGGCCGCGCGTTTTGATGTTTCGGAGAACGCAGCAGGCTCCACGCATAAGCATCATCTCGATGCGCTAATGTTCATCCGTTTTGCCCAGGCCGCGGTCGCGGCGCTGTAGAACTGCTCCAGCGTCGCACGCGGCTCGCTTCCCAGCTCCAGTCCCAGATGCCGTGCCGCCGCGCCTAATGCTTCGAGCGGCTTGTCGCTATCGAGCGCGGTCGCGCCGTTCTGTTTGCTCAGCTTCTCGCCGTGCTCGTTCGTGACGACCGGCACATGCAGATATTCGGGCGTCGCCACGCCCAGACAACGCTGCAGATAAATCTGCCGCGCCGTCGAATCCATCAGATCCGCGCCGCGCACGATGTGCGTGATGCCCGCGTCGGCATCGTCCACCACCACCGCCAGCTGATACGCCCATTGATCGTCCGCGCGGCGCAGCACGAAATCGCCGACCTCGGTCGCGAGGTTTTGCGTCTGCGGACCCTGCCAGCGGTCGTCGAACGTGATCACGGCCGCGTCGCCGTCGGGCACGCGCAGGCGCCACGCGCGCGCCGGCTTGCCGTGCAGACCGGTGCGGCAGGTGCCGGGGTAGGCGAGCGTGGTGTTGCGCGCGTGCGCGTGCAATAGCGAATCGGCGATTTCCTTGCGCGTGCAGCCGCACGGATAGACGAGACCGGTCGATTTCAACCGCTCAAGCGCCTGCTGATAGTGCGCGATACGCTGGCTTTGCCAGACCGGCGTTTCGTCGGCGCGCATGCCGAAGCGTTCGAGGGTCGCGAGGATGTCCTCGGCGGCACCGGGCACCGTGCGCGGTCCGTCGATATCTTCGACACGCACCAGCCACGCGCCGCGCTGCGCGCGCGCGTCGAGCCAGCTCGCGAGCGCGCTGACCAGCGAGCCGAAATGCAGCGGGCCGGTCGGCGAGGGTGCGAAGCGTCCGCGATAGGTCATGGCGTGGGGACGTCAGGCGGGGCGCCCGCGCCGCGAGGCACCCCGGCTGTCATTACGCGGCGCACGCGGCCTTGCTGTCCGGATGGCACGCCGGGCAGGTCTTGCCCGCGACGTACATCGGCGATTGCTGTTGCTCGGGCGTGACTACCGCGCGGCAGCCGAAGCATTGCGCGGTCGCGGTCGGTTCGAGTTGCGGATTCAGCGCGGTGCGATAGTCGAACACGAAGCAGTCGCCGTGATAATGCGCGCCGCCCACTTCCTCGAAGTATTTGAGGATGCCGCCTTCGAGCTGGTACACGTTCTCGATGCCGACGTCCTTCATATGGATCGCGGCCTTCTCGCAGCGGATGCCGCCCGTGCAGAACGACACGACCGTCTTGCCTTCGAGGTCGGCGCGGTTATTCTCGATCACCTCGGGGAATTCGCTGAACTTCGTGATCCGATAGTCGAGCGCGTTGTCGAACGTGCCGACGTCGACTTCGAACGCGTTGCGCGTGTCGAGCATCACGACCGGACGGCCTTCGTCGTCGTGACCGCGGTCGAGCCAGGTCTTCAGTGTGGGCGCGTCGACGAACGGCGCGCGGCCGAGCTCGGGGCGGATCGCCGGCTTTTTCATCGTGATGATTTCGCGCTTGAGCTTGACCAGCATGCGCGTAAACGGCTGCTTGTCCGACAGGCTTTCCTTGAACTGCAGATTCGCGAACTTGCCTTCGAACAGCGCGTCGTGGCGGATGTAGTCGATGAACGCGTCGGTGTTCTCGCGCGTGCCGGCGATGAACAGGTTGATGCCTTCCGGCGCGAGCAGGATAGTGCCGCGCAGGCCGAGCGCATTGCAGCGTTCGGTGACGAATGGGCGCCAGGCGGCGGTGTCTTCGATGGTCGCGAATTGATACGCGGCGAGGTTGACGATACTCATGTGTGTTCTGCGGTAAAGATGGCCAGCGTGGCAAAGGGCGGCGGGCCGTGCCGCCGCTGTCGCGCCCCCCGTATAAGACCCGGGGTTTGGCGCGCGGTTTCGCGCGCGTTTGCCGCGTATTTGCCAGTTGAATGGCGAGGCCGAAACAGGCGAAACCTCTATTATCCCTCAACCGGGGATTTTCCCCGGCCTGGCCGAATGGCTAATGGGTTGCGCTAGCGCAAACAACGCTCTCGCCGACCTCGTCCTGGCCGGATGGCCAACGCGCCGTTTTGACCTGAAATCTGCGGAAGGGTGGGGTTACAATGTCGCCCATGTCAGATCCCCGCTTCGTCCATCTCCGCGTTCACTCCGAATTCTCGATTGCCGACGGCATCGTGCGTCTCGACGACATCGTCGCGGCGGCGGCCAAAGACGGTCAGGGCGCGCTCGCGCTCACCGACCTCGGCAACGCGTTCGGCCTCGTCCGTTTCTACAAGGAAGCGCGTGGCAAAGGGGTCAAACCCATTGCCGGCTGCGACGTCTGGATCACCAATCCGGACGACCGCGACAAGCCTTCCCGTCTGCTGCTGCTGGTCAAAGACCGCCGC
This sequence comes from Paraburkholderia sp. BR14320, assembly GCF_040948665.1. Taxonomy (NCBI): domain Bacteria; kingdom Pseudomonadati; phylum Pseudomonadota; class Betaproteobacteria; order Burkholderiales; family Burkholderiaceae; genus Paraburkholderia; species Paraburkholderia sp. BR14320. The sequence continues at coordinate 66,605 of NZ_JBFPKG010000038.1, read as the reverse complement.
GGTTACCTGAACCTTTGCGAATTGCTCAGCAAGGCCTCGCTGACGAACCAGTATCGCGGCCGTGCGGAAATCGAAGCCGGCTGGCTCGAAACCGGGTTGGGCGAAGGGTTGCTCGCGCTGTCGGGCGCACAGCAGGGCGACATCGGTCTTGCGCTCGCGGCGGGCAACGAAGAGGCGGCGAAGCGCAATGCACGGCATTGGGCGAAGGTGTTTCCGGGCGGCTTTTATATCGAGCTGCAGCGCTACGGTCAGCCTGGCGGCGAGCAGTACGTGCAGCAGGCGGTCGCGCTCGCGGCATCGCTGAAACTGCCGGTCGTCGCGACGCACCCGATGCAGTTCATGACGCCGGACGACTTCACCGCGCACGAAGCGCGCGTGTGTATTTCCGAAGGCGATATTCTTGCGAATCCGCGTCGCCAGAAGCGCTTCACGGCCGAGCAGTACTTCCGCACGCAACAGGAAATGGCCACGCTGTTCGCGGACATTCCTTCGGCGCTCGCGAACACGGTGCAGATCGCGAGGCGCTGCAATCTGACGCTCGAACTCGGCAAGCCGAAGCTGCCGCTCTTTCCGACGCCCGACGGCATGTCGCTCGACGACTACCTGGTGCAGCTGTCGAAAGAAGGCCTCGAAAAGCGGCTCGAACAGCTGTACCCGGACGAGGCCGAGCGCGACGCGCAGCGCGCGACGTACTACCAGCGCCTCGAATTCGAGTGCGGCACGATCATCAAGATGGGCTTTCCGGGCTACTTCCTGATCGTTGCAGACTTCATCAACTGGGCGAAGAACAACGGCGTGCCGGTCGGTCCTGGCCGCGGTTCGGGCGCGGGTTCGCTGGTCGCCTATGCGCTCGGCGTGACCGATCTCGATCCGCTGCGCTACAACCTGCTGTTCGAACGTTTCCTGAATCCGGAGCGGGTGTCGATGCCCGACTTCGATATCGACTTCTGCCAGCACGGCCGCGATCGCGTGATCCAGTACGTGAAGGAAAAGTACGGTGCGAACGCGGTGTCGCAGATCGCGACGTTCGGCACGATGGCGGCGAAGGCGGCGGTGCGCGACATCGGCCGCGTGCTCGATCTCGGCTACATGTTCACGGACGGCGTCGCGAAACTGATCCCGTTCAAGCCGGGCAAGCACGTGACCATCGCCGACGCGATGAAGGAAGAGCCGCTATTGCAGGAGCGCTTCGACAACGAAGACGAAGTGCACCAGCTGCTCGAACTCGCGCAGCGCGTAGAGGGCTTGACGCGTAACGTCGGTATGCACGCGGGCGGCGTGCTGATCGCGCCCGGCAAGCTGACCGATTTCTGCCCGCTTTACACGCAAGGCGACGACAGCGGCGTCGTCAGCCAGTACGACAAGGACGACGTCGAGGCGGTCGGCCTCGTGAAGTTCGACTTTCTGGGCCTGACCACGCTGACCATTCTGGATTGGGCCGAGCGCTATATCCGCCGGCTCGATCCGTCGAAGCAGGACTGGTCGCTAGGCCAGGTGCCGCTCGACGACCCCGCGTCGTTCTCGATCCTGAAGAAAGCGAACACGGTCGCCGTGTTCCAGCTGGAAAGCCGCGGCATGCAGGGCATGCTGAAGGACGCGCAGCCCGACCGCTTCGAAGACATCATCGCGCTCGTCGCGTTGTACCGCCCGGGTCCGATGGACCTGATCCCGAGCTTCTGCGCGCGTAAGCACGGCCGCGAGGTGGTGGAATATCCCGACCCGCGCGTCGAACCTGTTCTGAAAGAGACCTACGGCATCATGGTCTACCAGGAGCAGGTGATGCAGATGGCGCAGATCATTGGCGGCTACTCGCTGGGCGGCGCCGACCTGCTGCGTCGCGCGATGGGTAAGAAAAAGCCCGAGGAGATGGCCCAGCACCGCGAGATTTTCGCGGAAGGCGCGGCCAGGAACGGCCTCACGCGCGAGAAGTCCGACGAAATCTTCGACCTGATGGAGAAGTTCGCGGGCTACGGCTTCAACAAGTCGCACGCGGCCGCCTACGCGCTGCTCGCGTACTACACCGCGTGGCTGAAGGCGCACCATCCGGCCGAATTCATGGCGGCCAACATGTCGCTCGCGATGGACGACACGGACAAGGTCAAGATCCTGTTCGAAGACTGTCTCGCGAACAAGATGGCCGTGCTGCCGCCGGACGTGAACCTGTCCGCGTATCGCTTCGAGCCGGTCGCCGAAGCCGACGGCAAGCGCTCGCGCACGATCCGCTATGGTCTGGGCGCGATCAAGGGGAGCGGCCAGAACGCGATCGAAGAAATCCTGCGCGCGCGCGAGGACGGCCGCTTCATCGACATCTTCGATTTCTGCAATCGCGTCGACCGGCGCATCGTCAATCGACGCACTATCGAAGCGCTGATTCGCGCCGGCGCGTTCGACACATTGCATCCGAACCGCGCGCAGCTGATCGCCTCGGTGTCGCTGGCGATGGAAGCGGCCGAGCAGGCAGCGGCCAATGCGCTGCAGGCGGGTCTGTTCGACATGGGCGACGCGCCGTCGCAAGGCCACGAACTCGTCGACGAACCCGAGTGGCCGGAAAAGCGCAAGCTGCAGGAAGAAAAGGCCGCGCTCGGTTTCTACCTGTCGGGCCATCTGTTCGATGCCTACAAGGACGAAGTGCGCCGTTTCGTGCGCCAGAAGATCGGCGAGCTGAAGGAAGGGCGCGACAAGCTGGTTGCGGGCGTGATCGTGTCGCTGCGCACGCAGATGACCCAGCGCGGCAAGATGCTGATCGCGCTGCTCGACGACGGCACCGGTCAGTGCGAAGTGACGGTCTTCAACGAGGTCTTCGAAGAACACAAGCAGCTGTTCAAGGAAGACGAACTGCTGATCGTGCAGGGCCAGGCGCGTAACGACGCGTTTACGGGCGGCATCCGCTTCACCGTCGAAACGGTGATGGATCTCGGCCGCGCACGCTGCCGCTACGCGGACTCGCTGAAGGTGCAGATGAACGGCAACGCTAACGCGCAGGCATTGCGCCGGGTGCTCGAAGCTCACACCGCCGGCAAGGACGAGCAAGCCGCACCGGCGGCCGCCACACGTGGCAACGGCGGCGGCAATGGCGGTGGGCGTGGCGGCTTCGGCGGCGATGGCGGCCGTCAGCGTCAGGCGGTGCAGATTCCGAATGGGCTCGCGGTGCAGGTGGTTTATCGCAGCGAGCATGCGCAAGGCGAAATGCGTCTGGGCGACGCGTGGCGCGTGAAGCCGACCGACGAACTGCTCGCCGCGCTGCGCGGCGAGTTTGCGGGAAGCTCGATCGAGATCGTGTATTGAGCGAGGTCGGCGGTGTGGATCGGCCGGTGCCGCGGGTACCGGCTAATCTGAGCTCGGCTTATCGCCCGCCGGTTTTTTCGAGCCGCGCCAGCTTCAGAAACCGGTAGTACACCGTCTCCGCATTGAACAGCGCGATCATCAGCCCGGCGCGGCCATCCAGAAAACCGCGCCGCAGCAGATAAGTCCGTACGAACGCCCATAGGCCGCGCCCGATAGCAAGACGAATGCTGCCTTTTTGGCCGGCCTCGTAACGCTGCCGCGCGCCGGCCGTCGAATACGCGTCGAGCTTGCGCAGCACCCCCTCGAAGTCCTCGTACGAGTAGTGCATCAGCTTGCCGGTCAGGCGTTGCGCGGGCGTATCGAACACGAGGCGCTCGTGCACGAGATCGTCGGAGAAGCGCGCGGTGCCGCGTTTGAAAAGGCGCGGAATCCAGTCCGGATACCAGCCGCTGTGATGGACCCAATGGCCGCAGAAGCTCGACAGACGATCCACCGCGTAGACGTCGGCGGCGGGTGCGGCGAGCGTCGCGCGAATCGATGCGGCAAGTTCCGGCGTGACGATTTCGTCGGCGTCGAGCGACAGGATCCAGTTGGTGGTCAGTGCATCGACCGCACGGTTCTTTTGCGGGCCGAAGCCCGGCCAGTCCGTTTGTTCGATGACGCGTGCGCCGTGCGCGCGAGCGATGTCGGCGGTGCCGTCGGTGCTGCCGCCGTCGATCACGACGATCTGGTCGGCGAAGGCCACGGCCTGCAGGCATTCGGCGAGCCGCGCCGCCGCGTTCCGGGTGATGATGGCAACGCCAAGAGTGGTTTCTTGCATACCTGAGTTGCGTGGAGGACGAAGTGACGGAGCGGGTCCCGCGACCCGGCAATCGAGCAGCGAGTATACACATCCCATCCGGCCCTACACCACAGCGCGTGTCCGCCAAGGTGTTGCGCGCATGCCGTCGCGCGCCGGGCGCCGGCCGTCATCTGCAACCGATTACAATGCTCTTTTTTGATATTCCACGCGGCCGCCCAACCCTGCGCCGCGTGCTCGCCGTTCCGCATTTCCAGAGGATTCCTTGAGCGCGAAGCCAACGTTAAGCAAACCCATGGGTTCAGGCGATGCGTCGTCGCCGGCCGTCGTCCTGCGGCGCCTGTGGCCATTCATCAAGCCGCTGCTGTGGGTCGTGGTCGGCGCGATTGTCGCGATGGCGGTGAGCGCCGGCACCGACGCCGCCATTCCCGCACTGCTCAAGCCACTGCTAGACAAGGGCTTCGGCTCGCACGCGGTCGACAAGACCAAGTGGCTCGTACCGATCGCGGTGATCGGCCTCGCGCTGATTCGCGGCGTGTCGCAGTACGCATCCGGCTATCTGCTCGCGTACGTGTCGAACAAGATCCTGCTCGAACTGCGTCTGAAGATGTTCGACCGCATGATCCACACGAGCGTCGCGTTCTTCCAGCGTGAAACCGCGAGCACGGTGATCAACGCGATCGTCTTCGAGGTCAACCAGATCCTGAACGTGCTGCTGAGCGTGATGGTCACGCTCGTGCGCGACTCGCTGACGGTGATCTTCCTGCTCGGCTATCTGTTCTATCTGAACTGGCGGCTGACGTTGATCGTCGCGGTGCTGCTGCCGGGCATCGGTTGGCTGGTCGGCAAGATCAATCGCCGGCTGCGGCGCCTGAACCGCGAGCATCAGCTGCTCACCAACGAGCTGTCGTACATCGTCGAGGAGACGGTGGGCGGCTACAAGGTCGTCAAGGTGCATAACGGCGAGCAGTACGAGATGGACCGCTTCAACTCGATGAGCCGGCGCCTGCGCGGCTACGCGATGCGCATGACGGTGTCCGGCGGCCTCGCGCAGCCGTTGACGCAGTTCCTCGCGTCGATCGCGCTCGCGGTCGTGATCACGATCGCGGTGGTGCAGTCGTCGTCGGATCAGACGACGGTCGGCGGCTTCGTCGCGTTCGTCACGTCGATGCTGCTGATCATTTCGCCGCTCAAGCATCTGATGGATGTGAACCAGCCGTTGCAGCGCGGTATGACCGCGGCCGAGCTGATCTTCGGTCTGATCGACGAGCCCGCCGAGCCGAAGGGCGGCGGCAAGCCGCTCGCTCGCGCGCGCGGTGAGGTCGAGTTCCGCGACGTGTCGTTCACCTACGGCACCAGCTCCACGCACAACCGTCACACGCTCGACCAGGTGTCGTTCAAGGTCGCCCCGGGCGAGATGGTTGCGCTTGCGGGTCCGTCGGGCAGCGGCAAAACCACGCTCGTGAACCTGCTGCCGCGCTTCTTCGATCCGACCGGCGGTGCGATTCTGGTCGACGGCGTCGCGCTGCCCGAGTACGACCTGCATGCGCTGCGCAGCCAGATCGCGATGGTGAGCCAGGACGTCGTGCTGTTCAACGACACCATCGCGCACAACGTCGCGTACGGCCAGGAGGTCGATGCGGAGAAGGTCAAGGCGGCGTTGCGCGCGGCGAACCTATGGGACACCGTGCAGGCGATGCCGCAGGGTATAGAGACGCTCGTCGGCGACAACGGCATGATGCTGTCGGGCGGCCAGCGCCAGCGTCTCGCGATCGCGCGCGCGATCTACAAGGACGCGCCGATCCTGATTCTCGACGAAGCGACGTCGGCGCTCGATTCCGAGTCCGAGCGCCACGTGCAGGCGGCGCTCGAAACGCTGATGAAGGGCCGCACGACGCTCGTGATCGCGCACCGTCTGTCGACCATCGAGCGCGCCGACCGCATCCTCGTGATGGAAGCGGGGCGGATCGTCGAGCGTGGCAGCCATCGCGAGCTGCTCGAACACGACGGCTTGTACGCGCATCTGCATCGCATCCAGTTCCAGCAAAGCCCGGTTTGATCCGGCACATTGTGGCCCTAACCGCTGATTCGCCTACCCGGCCCATTGTCTGGGCCGGTGTTGTGTTCAAGTCTCAATTTATCGCGCTTTTTCGGCGCTCATCGCATGCCGGCGGGCAATCACGGTCCGCCTGGCGGAAATCGACTGCCTATGTTTGACGACGATCCGAGCAAGCCGCTCGTCTCCATCGCACTCGCGACGTACAACGGTCGCACTTATCTGCCCGAACTGTTGGCTTCGCTCGAAGCGCAGACCTGGCCGCATCTCGAAGTCGTGGTATCCGACGACGCCTCCTGCGACGGCACCCGCGACCTACTCGCGTCATATACGGGGCGCGTGCCGGTGCGGCTCGTCGGCGATGGCACCCGGGCGGGCATCGTCGGCAATTTCGAACGCGCGCTCGCCGGCTGCCGCGGCGACTACATCGCGCTCGCCGACCAGGACGACGTCTGGGCGCCCGAGAAAGTCGCCGACCTGATGCGCGAGGTGCGTCGCGCGGAAAGTGCAGGCGACGGCGCCGCGACGCCGGCGCTCGCGTTCTGCGACATCGAGCTCGTCGATTCGACGCTTTGCCGTCTGTCGCGCTCGCTGTTCGATATCACCGCGAAGTCGCGCTGCGCGACGCGCTTGCGCGATTTTCTGCTGAGCAACCATGTGCCCGGCTGCGCGATGCTCGTCAACCGCGCGGCGCTCGAACGCGCGCTGCCGTTCCCGCCCGGCATCGTGATGCACGACTGGTGGCTCGCGATGGTGGTCGCGTCGTTCGGCGAAATTCGCCACGTCGCGGCGCCGCATCTGAAGTATCGGCAGCACGACGCCAACGCGGTCGGCGCGAGCGCGACCAACCAGCGCGCGGTGCGTGATGAATGCGGCGCCGAGGCGGCACGGCGGCGCGGCGCGAGCCGACGGCGGCAGATCGAGGCCATCGCGGATCAGGTGCGGGTGTTCGCGCGCCGCTTCGGCGCAGAGCTGCCCGTCGATGCGCGTTACGACATGTATGCGTTTTCGCGTGGTGTCGCGAGCTGGCGCGGCGCGTTCGAGTTCGTGATGACCAGTCACACCGGCGAGACCTTCGTGCGCTCGGTGAAGATGCTGCGGCGCTTGCGCGCGAGTGTGCTGAGCTTCGGCGTCGAAGTAGGGAGGCCGAGTCTCGCGCGACGCTTGCGACAGCGGCGGGGCATGTCGCGCCGAGTTTCTTCGTGAGCCGCGTCGCGTCGAGTCGCAAAGCGCGGTCAGACCTTACCGTCGTCCTCAGGCCTTTCCGCCCCGCACGACCCGCTTGATCCAGATGCCCGGCGCATAAACCACCGGGCAACTCGCGTACAGAAACATCCGAATCCGAAGCCCGAGCTTCACGCCGGTGCTGCGCGTCACGAGGCCAATGCGTTCGCCGAGGCTGCCCGCTTCGAACATCGCGTGGATGAACTGCTCACGCGCGAGCTTCGGCGCCATCGCCGCGCGCATGCGTTCGCCGACACCGGCGATCTCAGCGTCGCGCTGCAGCTGCGCGAGCTCCGCGAGTCCGTAGCGATTGCTCTGCCGCATCCGCGCGATCAGCTCATCGACCGACTGATAACGGCGCTTGCGCGAGACTCCGCCGCGCCGGTAGCGCACCAGCGGCTCGCGCAGGCTGATCGCGCCGCCCGACAGGATCGCGCGCAGCACCATGATCTGATCCTCGGCGGCGGCGCCCGGCAGCATCGGCCCGAAGCGCTCGATCAGGCGTCGCGACCAGGTATGCGCGGCGCCGATCAGCCATGGACGCGCGACGAGCCAGTCGTCGAAGCTGCGATAGCGGTCGAGCTCGGTCGGGCTCACGCGCTCGTGCACGTGACCTGTTTCGTCCATGTCGGCCAGGTCGGTGGCGATCAGGTCGGGGCGGCGTCCATGCGTGAGCCAGCAGTCGACGACGCGCTCGCAGCGCTCGGGCGCGGACATGTCGTCGCCGGCCGCGACGAACAGCAACTCGCCTTGCGCCAACTGCGCGAGTTGCGACAGGTGCGCGCTGATGCCCTGGTTTACAGTATTGCGCCGCGCGATCACGCGATGCGGCCCGCTGTAGCCGGCGATTGCCGCTTCGATAGCGGCGTAGGTCGCGTCGCTGGACGCGTCGTCGGAGACGATGATTTCGAGCGGCTCGTAGGTTTGCGCGAGCGCGCTGCGCACGGCGTCGCCGATCTGCTCTGCCTGGTTGTAGGCGACCACGAGCATCGAGACGAGGGGGCGGTCGGTGTCGGCCGTTGCAGGAGTTGCGAGGTGCGGCAGGCTATCTGTCATGGAGTCGGTGAGAAGGCGATTGGCCTAGATTCTAGCCGCTGACGGCCGCGCCGCGCGACGCACCGCAATCCCGAATACCGCGAGCTGAACCCGGCGAAACCCATCCTTTACAATTGCCACTGCCCCGAAACTGCGCACCCACGGCCTCGTCCGCGCGTGCGCCTCACCGAGACCGATCCTTGTCAGAGCCGACCCTCGACCCGAACCACCGGCCCCTCACCGATATCGCGCTGACCGCGCAGGCGCTGAAGAACAGCGGCGGCGCGGAGCGCTACACGCGCGACGTGATCGCCGGCCTGCATCGGCTCGGTCTGCGCCCGACGCTGTTCGCGCGCGAGATCGACCGCGCGCTTCCCGAGGCCGCGTGGATCGATGCGCAGCCGCTCAACGTGCGCTGGGCGCCGCGCAAGCTGCGCAACCTCGCGTTCGACTGGCGTCTTAAGCAGCGTTTGAAGCGGCACCGTCCGGCGTGCGTGTTCTCGATCAATCACTCGACGCATGCCGACGTCGCGTTGTGCGGCGGCACGCATCCGGGCTCGCTCGAAGCCGCGGGCCGCACCGCGCGCCGCAGCGACGAATGGCAGATCGAGCTCGAGCGGCGCGTCTATACGCGGGCGCGTGCGATCGTCGCGCATTCGCAACTGATGAGCCGCGAGTTGCAGCGTTTCTATCACGTGCCGGCTCAGCGCATCGACGTGCTCTATCCGCCCGTCGACACCGCGCGCTTCAAGCCGCTCGACGCCGCCGCGCGCGCGGCCGTGCGCCGCCAGCTCGGCGTGCCCGACGATCGCGTGATGTTCGTGTTCTCGTCGACGAGCCACGAGCGCAAGGGCTATCCGTTGCTCGAAGCGTTTTTCTCGCGCACGACGCTGCCGGTCTGCCTCGTCGTCGCGGGCCGCCCGGTGCCGAAAACCGGCGACACAATCCGTTACGCGGGTTACAGCAAGGAGATCGAGAAGCTGTTCGCGGCCGCCGATTTCACGGTCGTCGCGTCGGCGTACGAGCCGTTCGGGCTCGTCGGTGTCGAGTCGGTGATGTGCGGCACGCCGCTCGTGATCGCCGAGAACGTCGGCTCGGCGGAGACCGTGACCGGCGCCGCGAAGATCGAGTTTTCGCGGCAGTCCGACGGCAGTTTCGAGCGCGCGATCGGGCAGGCGGTCGAACGCGTGAAGAGCGGCGCTGCGCGCATCGCGGTACCGCGCGACAGCCTCGTGTACGACCCGAGCGTCGACGCGCATGTCGCGGCGCTTTACGAGGTGTTCACGCGAGGATGACGGCGGCGCTCCGCGCTCGGGTCGGCGCTTCTCGTCAAAACAGAATCAGTCGCGCGGCTGCGTCTCGCGCACGAGCGCGGCGGGTGTGGGCGCGGTCGGCGCTTCGCTGCGCAACTCGCGCTTGCGTGCATCGATCATCGCCAGCAGCGTCGCCACCAGCAGCGCGAGCAGTACCGTCACCATGACCGGCACCAGCACGTCGATCGTGAGCCCGAAGATCACCGTGCTCGATGCGACCGCGAGACCCGAATACGACGCCGCGCGAATCGCCGGGTCGCTCGCATGCCGGTGTCGCCAGAAATACACCGTCATGCCGTAGTAGAACAGCAGCAGACAGACCACGCCGACCGCGCCCATCTCGGCCAGTGTCGAGAAGAAGTCGCTATGCGCGCGTTCGTTGACGATCTCGGCCTTCACCTCGCCGCGCTTGGCCATCGCGCCGAGTTCGTTGACCAGATGGCCCTTGCCGACGCCCCACACCGGATGCCGCTCGACGATCATCCGCGACGCGTTCCACAGTTGCAGGCGCAGACCGGTGGCCGTGTAGTCTTCGCCCTTGTGCATCATCGATACATCGTTCGGCACTTCGGCGAAGCGCTTCTGAACCCGTTCGGTCGACAACAGGCCGCCCGCGCCGATCGCAATCACGAGCGTCGCGACCAGCAGGCGCTTTTTCCGCGTGAACCAGTGGTACTGCATGCCGAGCAGCATGACGAACACCGGCACCGCAAGCCAGCCGCCGCGCGAGCCCGACAGAAACGACGCATAGCCGCCCGACACGAGCGCGAGCACGCGTGGCACGAGCACGCGCCAGTCGCGCGGATTATCCCAGCCGAGCGTGAATACCGACAGGAACGCGAGCAGCAGCGCGGTATCGCCGAACGGAATCGCGTTCGTGTACGAGTTGTTCAGGCGGTTCCCATCGGTCCAGCCGCCGGGCGGCTGATTGATGATCGCCCATGCGCCGACCGCGAGCGCGCCGGCCGCACAGCCCCAGCCGATCATGCGCAGATTGCGCGACGGCAACTGGCGCAGCAGCAGGAACACCAGCAGCGCGAACACGAAGCGCGCGACCGAGTCGAGTTCGCGTGGCATCCAGTAGCCGAGCACCAGCTGCTGCGCGCCGATCCCGACGACGAACGCGAGCATGCCGATCGTGAACCAGCGATAGGTGCGCAACGCGGAGAAATAGCCCGGCATGCGCCGGTTGACGATGGCCGCGCCGAGCGCGAGCGCGACGAGTGCGAAAAAGCAGTAGCCGGTGCCGCCGCGCCACATGAGATTGACCGCGGGCGCGAGAAACAGCAGCGCCGACGTGAGCCAGACGAGACTGGAAGCAAAAATCATAGGTCTACGTTATCGATGAGCACACTACCGTTCCGGTGGTGAAATTGCAGGGGACGCCGGACCATTTGAGGTTTTTCAAGACGGCAGAGCGATCCGGATTATAACCATGCGCTTCCTTGCGGAATGCTTGCCGCCGCACGCGCTAAGGTTCCGTCGGCCCGCGGTATGCGGCGCGGCGGCGGGCGGCGCCTGTCGTGCGTGCGGGCGGGGGGCGGTACAATCGCGCGACATTCATGGCCGGCGTGCGGCGCGTGCCGCGCCCCGCGCCCAGCTCAACGGACCGACTCGATGTTCTCAATCATCATCCCGACCTGGAACAACCTGCCTTATCTGCGCCTCGTGATCAAAAGCCTGCGCCGTCATTCGACGTATCCGCACCAGATCATCGTGCACGTGAACGACGGCTCGGACGGCACGCTCGCGTGGGTGCGCGACGAGGGCATCGAGCACACGGCGTCCCCAGGCAATATCGGCATCTGCCACGCGGTCAATATCGCGGCGGCGCGCGCGACGCAGGACTACATCGTCTACATGAACGACGACATGTACTGCTGTCCCGGCTGGGATGAAGCGCTCGTCAAGCGTCTCGCGCAGATGCCGGCGGACGGGCTGTTCATGCTGTCGGGCACGATGATCGAGCCGGTCGATTCGGGCAATCCATGCGTGGTCGTGCGCGACTTCGGCCGCGATGCGCAGGTGTTTCGCGCCGACGAGCTGGTCGCTGCCGCGCCCAGCCTCGTGCGTGCCGACTGGCGTGGCGCGACGTGGCCGCCGACGCTCGTGCATCGCGACTGGTGGTTCAAGCTGGGCGGCTACAGCAGCGAGCTGAGCCCCGGCATGAGCAGCGACAACGATTTCTCGATGAAGCTGTGGGACGCGGGCTGCCGCGTGTTCGTCGGCGTCGGCGACAGTCTCGTCTATCACTTCCAGCAGAAGAGCACCGGCAAGATCGTGAAGAACGACGGGCGCCGCCAGTTTCTCAACAAGTGGGGAATGACGCAGGCGACGTTCGACCGCTATTACCTGCGCCGCGGCACCGCCATCGACGGCGCGCTCGCGGTCAGCGAGCCGGAGCGCACCGGCCGGCTGCGTCGTGCGCTGCTGAAGTCGCGCATCAAGCGCGCGTTGGGCTGACGGGCGTCGAACCGCAAAGCAGCGGATGCTCGACGTACGACGCCTGTCAAACGCCGCCTGTCACGAGCGGCAGCACCGTCAGGTCCGGATGCGTGCCGTCGATAATGCTGCGCCCCACGTGCACCGCTTCGTATAGCGCGTCGTCGAGGCTCGCGAAGCTCTCTTCACCGTCCGCGTGAAACGGCACCGCATGGCCGGGAAGCTGAGGATTGGCGCCCGGATGGCAGACGTAGCCGAGATACGTGTAGCGGCTCTTATGCGCGGCCGAATCGGCGGCGTGCGCCGGGTCGGGCGGGTCCTTCTCGACGGGCGACACGTGTATCTCGAAGCCCTCGTATTGCACCGTCTGCCAACTTGCGGTTTGGTCGGCCATGACCGCCTCCGTCTGGGTCTGTCCTGTCCAAAAGTCTAGGTGATTTGCCGCCAAAACGCGCGGGGCGCGCGGCTACGGCCAAACCGTGACGGCTTGGACTACGGTTTGATCGCGCCGAGCTGCTTCAGCACCGTCAGATTGTCCTCGAGGTGCCAGTTTTCGACGATCCGGCCATCCTGCACGCGATACAGATCGAACGCCTGGAAGTCGACGGCCTGGCCGTTGCCCTTCCGGTTCTGAAACTCGCCCGTGAAGTGGCCACGAAAGTGCAGATGCACCGACGCGCGGTCGCCGGCGACGACGAGATCGTCGATGTCCGCGTGCAGGTCGGGCACCGCCGCGCGGAATCCCTTCGACGCTTCCAGCGGACCGTTCGGGCCCTGCGGGCGGCCGTCCGGCAGCGTCCGGTCGATGAACTCGGGCGACAGCGCGAGCCGCGCATACGCTTCGTCGCCCGTGTTCCAGAACCCGGCGTAGCGGCGCGCAGCGAGCACGACTGCGGCGCCTTGCGGGGAAGTGCTGTCGACGGCCAGATGGTGCGGCGTGGGCAGCGTGGCGTCGTTGGCGCTTGGCGCGGAATCCGCAGCCTGTGCGCCGAGCGCACCGGCAACGCTGACGGCGACGAGAGCCTGACGGGCAAGACGGGAAATCGTAGCGTTGCTCATGATGCGCTCCTTGGAAGTGAGTTGATGAAACGCAGTTTGCTGGCATCGGTCGCGTTTGATAATTGGCCTGTCGATGGAAGGATTCTCATTTTTTAATTGAAAATACCTCACCTCCATGTTCGCGTCTGCCAGAACGCCCCGGCTGGTTCCCGTCGGATAAAATGCTGCGCTTTGCCTAAATCCGACTTCGCTCATGTGGTTCAAAAACCTTCAGCTGCACCGTCTGCCCGCTCCGTGGTCCGTCACCCCTGAACAGATGCAGAAGTGGCTCGCGCCGTACGCGTTCGCGCCCGGCCAGAGCGTCGAGATGCAGGCCCAGGGCTGGGCGCCGCCGCGCGACGGCGACTCGCTCGTCTACGCAATGAACGGTCAGATGCTGCTGACGTTCCGGGCCGAGAAGAAGCTGCTGCCCGCGTCGGTGGTCACCCAGATCACGCGCGAGCGCGCGGCCGAGCTCGAGGAGCAGCAGGGCTTCAAGCCGGGCCGCAAGCAGATGCGCGACCTGAAGGAGCAGGTCACCGACGAGTTGCGCCCGCGCGCGTTCAGCATCCGCCGCGATACGCGCGTGTGGATCGATTGCACGAATGGCTGGCTCGTGATCGACGCGGCGTCGCAGGCGCTCGCCGACGATGTGCGCGGTCTGCTCGTCAAGTCGATCGACCAGTTGCCGCTGATGACGGTGCGCGTCGCGCAGTCGCCGGTCGCGGCGATGACCGGCTGGCTGCTCGACGGCGACGCGCCGGCGGGTTTCACGCTCGATCAGGACACCGAGCTGCGTTCGCCCGCCGAAGGCAACGCGACGGTCCGCTATGTCGGACACGCGCTCGACGCCGAAGACATGCGCCGCCACATCGAGGCGGGCAAGCAATGCATGCGGCTGGCGATGACGTGGAACGATCGCGTGTCGTTCGTGCTGACGCCGTCGCTGACGATCAAGCGCATCGCGCCGCTCGACGTGCTCAAGGAAGCGAGCGACCCGACCGCGCAGAACGACGACGAACGCTTCGATTCCGACGTCGCGCTGATGACGGCCGAACTCGACCGCATGCTGCGCGATCTGATCGATGCGCTCGGCGGCGAGCAGGGCGAGCAAGGGTTCGCGTTGCCGCAGGCCGTGGCGGCTTGAGCGTCAGACTCTCGCGCTGTCGAGCGCTTCGACGAGAGTCCAGTAAGGCGTGATCGAGCGCAGATGGATCGGGTAGATCCGCTGCAGCAGCGCGAGCGTCGCGTCGCTATCGGTGAGCTGATAAATGCCCGACACGCGCAGATCGGCGACGTCGTCGGTACAGCGCAATACGCCGGCGCGATAGCGCGCGAGTTCATCGACGAGGTCCGCGATACGCGTGTCGTTCGCGTAGAGCAGGCCACGTGTCCACATCGCCTCGCGTGGGTCGAGCGTGAGCGGTGCCGCGATGCCGTCGCGCGTGAACCTGCAACATTGGCCCTGCGTCAGCATCAGCGCCGCGGTTGCTGTCGGCGTCACCAGCGCGTCGCCGCGAAACGCGGCCACGCGCGTGAAACCATCCCGTTGCTGCACACTGAACTGCGCGCCACGCGCTTCGACGACGCCTTCGGCCGTCTGCACGAGGAGAGGCGGATGAGTCGTCCGCGTGCCCGTGGCGCCGCGGACATCGCTCACGGGCCGCACCATGATTTCCCCTTCAAGCAGATGAATGCGCCGAACGTTCGCTTTGAACGCAACGTCGATCGCGCTCGCGCTGGCCAGCGTGATCTGGGAGCCGTCCGCGAGCAGTAGGTCGTGCAGTTCGCCGGTCGCGGTGCGGAAGTCGGCGGTCCAAGTGCGCCACGGCGGGCGGCTCGCGACCCAGCCAGCGGACGTGGCGATTGCGAGCCACGACAGCGCCTTCAGCGCGCGTCGCCGTCCCGTCGAAATGCCGGCAACCCCCGCGTCTTCGCGTAGCGCGGTGCCGGCTTCGCGCCGCAATTCATGATTGGCTCGTCTTTCCGTATTCGACTCGCGAAGCATTTTGATTAAATGTGCTTCATTCTGAACGCAATTGACAGATGTGATTTATCAATTCAATTTTGAAAATCACATTTGACAATTTATGTCTATTGAATTGACCATTTTCGATTGAATGTGAACCTGAGTTCACATTGGAATTGCGCGCGCGCACTCGGTAATTTCAGGTCTGGTAGACACATTGTCACCGATACAAAAAAACTACGCTATGCATGTGGCTTTACTTTCTCATGAATGTTTCGCGTGAAATACGGCTAATTGCGCCGCAAGCGAACGTAGCCTTTTCGTCATGAATTACAGTGTGCCGGGCTTAGCTGACTGGTGTGTGAAGCCGGCTGAAACTATTCGCTGGGTCACGCGGATCGTCGCCGTCCAGCGCGCGGGCGCGCTCCCGGTTGCGTTTCAACCTGTCACGCATCATGGCTTCCGTTCGACCATGAACCCCGGTAAAACTCCGTGCGCTGCCGCACCTTCGATGCAGACGAAAAAACGACAGCCGTATCAAAGGCTTGCGGCTTTTTCCGGGAAGTTATGCACAGATTTGCCAACAAAATCTGTGGGTAACTTGGCGCGTGTGTCGTCGTGGGTCGAAGCGCTGTCAGTCTTCGAGCGCCCACGCGCGCTTGCGCCGCAGCAGCGCCGAGCCGATCGATACCGCGGCGCCGATGCCGCCCATCGTCAGCGACAGCGCGACGATCAGTGGGCCCGTTTGCGTACGAGCGGAGAACACGCCGACCAGCAGGCCAGCGAGCGGCTGCGTCAGATTGTTCAGCAAAATCGCGACGCCGATCGTCTTGCCGTAGTCCTCGGGCGGAATGATCTGCAAACGCGCGCTGCGAATGTAGACGTTGAACATCTTGTCGAAGCCGACGATCAGCAGAAAGCCCAACGCATAGCCCCACGGCGATGCGCTCGCGCCCGCGATCACGCCGCCCGCGCAGATCGTCACGAACGCGACGAGACCGAGCACGCGCGCGGGCCAGCCGGCGCGCGCCACCGTCAGCAGCACCAGCACCGTGGCGACCGCGCCGGCCGTTTGCAAAGCTGCGTAGTAGCGATTGGATTGCGCATGCAAGCCCGTCACCATCGCCGCCGATGTCGCGAGCGTGACGCCGATCACGAGGTTCTCCGCGGCCGCGAGCATGATGACCTTTTTCAAACCCGGAAGCGTCCACACGTGATTGAGCGCGATGCGCAGCGGCGTGCCCCAGTGAGCGGCAGGCGCGAGCGATTGAGCGGACCCGGGCGAGGGCGCGCGAAAACCGCTCAGTCGCTGCCAGACGAACAGCGCCGCGTCGGCAAACAGAAACAGCACGCCGGTCGCGGCGACCACCCATTCCCAACGCCACACACCGAGCAGCAGCGCGGCGAGCATCGGCCCGAGCACGAAGCCGAGCTGATCGGCCAGTTGCGAATACGCGAGCACCTTCTGGATCTGTTGCGTGCTGAAGATCTGCGGCAGCATCACCTCGCGCGCGACGAGCCCCTGGCTCGTCAGCACACCGCACGCGGCCGACAGCGCGATCAGCCAGCCGATGCCGCCGAACAGCGCATACGCGGCGATACCGCCGAAGCACGCGAGCGCGCGCACTGCCTGGCTCAGTCGCATCAGACGTAGCGGTGGGAAGCGGTCGCACAGCGCGCCAAAGAATGGGAACACGAGGTAGCGCGGCAGCGTTTCGATAAAGAACGCGAGGCCGGACCACGAGACCTGGCGCGTCGTTTGATAGACGACGAGCGGCACCAGAAAGAGCAGGATCTGATCGGCGAGACGCGCGATGAACAGCGAGCAGAAGAACGCCTGATGGTTGACGCGCACCGTGGATGTCTCGCCGTGTTGGGGTCGAGACCGATCCTATCAAAAGATCGCGCAAGCGGGGGAAGGCGGCGCGCTCGCTGCTGACGCCGTCCTACTCGCCGCGATACGCCTGTTCCAGCGGCGCGATATCGAGCTTGACCATCTTCATCATCTGCGCCATCACGCGGCTTGCCTTTGCGCGATCCGGATCGCGCAGCATCCGCAGCAGAACGTTGGGTGTGATCTGCCACGACACGCCGAAGCGGTCCCGCAGCCAGCCGCACGCCACCGGCTCGCCGCCGTCGAGCAGCTTCGACCAGTAGTGGTCGCTTTCTTCCTGCGAGTCGCAGTGAACCATCAGCGAGATGGCCGGCGTGAATTTATATTGCGGGCCACCGTTCAGCACCATGAACTCCTGGCCTTCGATTTCGAATGTGATGGCGACGACCTCGCCTGCCGGTCCAGGGCCGGCGTCCGTGGAGTGCAGCGTAGTGGCGATGCGCGAGGCCGGAAACACCGACGTGTAGAACTCCGCGGCTTCTTCCGCATTGCCGTCGAACCACAGGCACGGCGCGATTTTCTGCATGACGTTGCTCCTTCGGGACGGGTGTCGGTGGGGCCGGGCGTGCGTTCGCCCGACGCCCACCTTCAGCTCACTTCTTCTCTTGCGACGAACAATCCATCTCGGCCATCGCCTTCTGGATTTCCTCGGTGCTCAGGTCGCGCTTGTGCGTCGCGAGCGACCAGCTGTGGCCGAACGGGTCTTTGACCTGGCCGTAGCGGTCGCCCCAGAACATATCGGTGACGGGCATCGTGACGGTCGCGCCGGCGTCGACCGCCTGTTTGAAACTCGCGTCGACGTCCGGTACGTAGTGATGAATCGTGACCGGCGTGCCCTTCAGCGTGTTCGGGCCGAAGGTTTGGTGCTCGGGCCATTCGTCGGTCAGCATCAGCATCGAGTCGCCGATTTTCAGGGTCGCGTGCATCACCTTGCCGTCGGGGCCCGGCAGACGGACCTGTTCGACGGCGTTGAAGGCTTTCGTGTAGAACGCGATCGCTTCGGCGGCGTTCTTGCAGATCAGGTACGGCGTGAGCGAGTGCATCCCTTCCGGGATCGGTTTGACTGCGGCGCTGGACATGACGGTGACTCCTTGAAGTAACGGTTCCTCAGTGGAAAGACCGGCTGCGTGAGCTGGGTCTTCAACGTTACGACGAGTTTGTGACCGTTGGATCGACACTCCGGGAAAAATATTTTTGGGCCCGGGCGAGGGCGACCCGCCCTCGCGATTTACCCCGCCGGATTCTCCTCGTCCGCTGGTGGCGCGGACGTGGGCGCCGCGCTGCCGGCCGGTGCGCCGAGGATGCTGATCTGGAAGGTCCGCGTCGCGGCGAGCGACTGCAGCGTCGCGTCCTCGGGGATGCGCTCGTCGAGCGGCAGGATTACCGAGCCGCCGATCACCGCGCGCCGGCTGTTGTCGGCCGGACGCAGGCCCCATACGTCCTGATAGACGACGGGGACCGTGGCGTCGTTGCGCGTCGTGTTGCCGAGGTACAGCATCACGTGGCCGCCGATGTAGATCAGCGTGCGCAGCGGCACGCCATGCCGCGCCAGATAGTCGAGCCGCTCGGCGGGCGTCGAGTCCGACAGATCGACCATGCGGCCGGCGCTCATCTGCGTCGACGAATGGCGCGGCAGCCACACGCCGAACGCGGCGAAGATGCTTTGCAGTTCCGACGAACAGTCGTTGTACAGGCCGCTATTGCCCCAGCCGTACGGCCGGCCGATCAGCGCCTTTAACAGCATCGCGAGATGGCGCGGCGTCGCGGCGAGCGGCATCGGCGTGATCTGCGTGGCGTCGAGCGACGCGGTGCGGATCAGCGCGCGGCCGTCGACGTCGCGCGCGGGAACGAGGAACTGAAGCGTGCCCGCGTTGGTGCTGCTCGCCGCCGGCGATGCCGAGGCGCCCGTCAGCAGAGGCAGCATCGTCCCGGCCGGCGCGTTGAAGCGGAACACGCCGCGGCTGTCGTTGACCGCCGCCGATGCGACGATCACCGCCCCCAGCGACTTGCCGGCCGCCGCGCGCCATTGATCGATGAAACGATCGTCGGCGAACGCGACGCCGTCGCTGCGCACCCAGCCCTGCACGTCAGGCGTCTGCACGTAATGCCATGCACCGTCGACGCTGCTGCCGAGCACATAGAGAGGCGTACCGGGCCGGACCGCCGAGATCTGCAGGTTGTCGAACGGATAGCCTTCGCCGGCCAGGTGACGGTCATAGAACGACGGATCGGTGGTCGGCAGCTCGCGCACCATCAGGTTGCCGGTCGCGATCGCGCGCCGCTCGGGCTGATACGCCGGCGCTTGCGTGAACTGCGCGACGTTGATGTTGCGCGCGATCGCCTCGATCCACGCCTTGTCGTGCGGCCGGAAGTTTTCGCCGTAACCGATGACGCTGCCATGCTTGCCGGTGTTGTCGAACTTGTCGATGCGGCGCTGTTGCAGTGCGGCAATGTCCTCGCCCTGCTCGCGAAACACGCGTGCGGTCACCCAGGCGGGATTCCATGGCGACGGCGCGTTCTCGCCTGTGCCGAAGTAGCGTGCGAACAGCGCGTCGAAATGTGCGCGCTGCTCGGCAGCGCTGAGAAACGGCCGGTCGAAGTCGGGGCTGTTCGGTTCGAGCCAGTGATCGACGTTCTGGTCGTAATTGGCGAGTGGAAACAGCGTGACGTTGTCGACGAACGCTTGCGTGCGATGCGGCGGTGCTGGCGTGCCGCACGCGACGAGCATCGTGACGGCGGCGCATACCATGGCGGTGCGGCAGGCACGACGGGAGAGAACGGCGACTGACATAAAGATTCGGCGTATGAGGTGCAAGGCCACGATGATACGGTGTCGGCGATATCCGCGGCGCATCGGATGTTCGGGGCGGCGCGCGCGGCATCCGCTACACTCGCTTTGTCCGTCCACTGGCGCGTTGCCACGCGCTTCAATCGACAGGGAGCACGCTATGAAAACCAGCGCACGCAATCAGTTCAGCGGCGAAATCACCGACGTCACGCACGGCGCCGTCAACGACGAAGTCACGCTGCGCACGTCGGACGGTCTCGAGATCGTCGCGATCATCACGCACGGCAGCGCGAAGTCGCTCGGGCTCGCGGCGGGCAAGCAGGCGTTTGCGCTCGTGAAGGCATCGTCGGTGATAGTGATGGTCGATGTCGCGAAGCATCAGGTGTCGGCGCGCAACTGTATCGAAGGGACCGTCGCGGCCGTGACGAAGGGCGCGGTCAATTCGGAAGTGACGATCGGTGCAGGCGGCGCACAGATCGCGGCGATCATCACGAACGACAGTGTCGAGCGTCTTGGTCTCGCGAGCGGCAAGACGGCGACGGCGATTTTCAAGGCGTCGAGCGTGATTATCGGGGTCGATCAGTAGCAGGCCCGGGCCTCTGGGACGGGTACTCAGCGAGTTCTCACTGATCCCGGCAGCGCGCGAACGATGATGCCGTCCCATCCAAAAACGATCCTGTGAGCGTCCATTCGGAAAACCGCAAAACAATTGTCGCTATCTACGACAACGGTTGTAGCGGGCAATCCGGTTTCATTCGCGCGAAGCCCGAACTGATTCTTCAACGCCGAAAGCGTGTCGATTCGTTTGACGGTAAAACCTTTGTTCGGCTTGCAGGTTTCACTGTCGAAGCTCATGGAGTGCGGCGTAATTGCGATCGTCATGCCGAGAATCCGTTTTGCTTCGGGGATGCCACCAGAAATATCGGCGTAGTCAACTACATCGGTCACGACCCAATTGCCGACGAAATCATTCATTGTCGCGTGCGGTGTTTGTGCCGCGCGCACGCTTACCGAGGCGGTCAGTGCGAGAGCCACATATGCAAAAAACTTGTGGCCTGTCATTGTGCGGACTGCCGGAAGGGCGCGGATTCTCGTTGGCGGCGGCTCGTTAGTCCCCGACTTCTCTTCTCAGGACCGATCTTTCGGCCATTGCGATCGCGCGGGGCAATCATCACATTGAGCATCATTTTTTCTGCAACGGCTGTTATGTCTCCGGTATTTGCGGGACCTAGCGCGTCGCGTCTGTTCTGGCGTGACGAGTTAAAAGCAAAAGACACGGCAGCGCCGAACTGTGCCCGAGTCAATTCGTACTGCGTTACCACGGCTTTAACTGCTGCCTAGAGTGGGTAATATAATAAAATATAACTCGCAAAAATCAGTTTGAATTAAAATAATGCGAAATAAGTTATTTATTATATTAAGATAGAACGTAAAAAGGGCAAATTGAGAACTGAAGGGGCGCGACCGTAGACGAGAGCCGCGCGTCACCGCGGTCGACATCCGCGCGCGGGGATTGCGCTTGCTTTAAACTTTGCCGTTTACCATCCCGCTCTGATCACGGACACCGTCATGTTCGAAGTTTCCTCCACCTCGCATCTGCCGAAAGCCGCGCAATATGAAGAACTGGTTGCGCAGGCGCGCGCGCTCCTGGCCGGCGAAACGGACTGGATCGCCAACGCCGCGAACTTTGCGTCGTTCGTCTTTCATTCGTTGAGCGATCTGAACTGGGCCGGCTTTTACTTTCACGACGGCCGCGAACTGGTGGTCGGCCCGTTCCAGGGCAAGCCCGCGTGCGTACGCATTGCACTCGGCAAGGGCGTCTGCGGTACGGCCGCGCAAACCCGTCAGACCCAGGTCGTGCGCGACGTGCACGAGTTTCCCGGTCATATCGCGTGCGATTCGGCGTCTCAATCGGAAATCGTCGTGCCGCTGGTCGCGCCCGACGGCACGCTGATCGGCGTGTGGGATGTCGATAGCCCAGTCGTCGCGCGCTTCGACGAGGAGGACGCGAAGGGCATGGAAGCGTTGTGCGCGGTGTTCATCGAGGCAGCGCTGCCTCGCGGCGTGTAGTTTGCGAATCGCGCCGAGCGCGACGCGCAGCACTGAAGCGCACTGTTCATTTCAATCTTTGAGATGCACGAGCGCATCTCCGTGACGCCGTCGAGATCGACGTGCGGTTAGCAAGCCGCGTACCGCATCTTGCGACGGATGGACAGGAACGCGTCGTGCTTGCTCTGCATCGGTATCGATCAAGCGAATCACGCCGACGATGAACGACTCCCTCTACCGTTTCTTTCATCTTCAGCCGTCACTGCTCGTCACGCTGACACACGACGTCGTTCATATCGCGATTGCCGTGCTGATCCTCGTGGTCGGCTGGTGGTTGTCGAACCGCGTCGGTGCGATGATCGCGAAGGCGCTCGCACGCACGCACGCGGACCCGACCATCGCGCCGATGCTCGCCGCGATGGGGACGTGGGCAGTGCGCGTGCTCGCCTTCATCGCGGCGCTCGGCGAAGTCGGCATCGCGACCGCGAGCGTATTGGCCGTGCTAGGCGCGGCTGGCCTCGCGATCGGCCTCGCGCTGCAAGGTACGTTGCAGAACATCGCGGCCGGCATGATGCTGCTGTTGCTGCGACCGTTTCGCGTCGGCGACGTGATCGAAGGCAGCGGCGCCGCGGCTGGCATCGTGCGCGAGGTGGGCCTCTTCACGACGCGGATCGAGCGCGGCGACGGCAACATCGTGTTCGTGCCGAATAGCCAGATCTGGAGCAATCCGGTGATCAACTACAGTTGTGGCGGCACGCAGCGCATCGAGGTCGATGTGGAACTCGCGCAGCGCAAGGACGTGGATGCGGCGATCGGGCAACTGCAGAAACTCGTGAACGACGAGCCGCGTGTGCTGAGCGGTTCGACGCTTGCGCCGGTGGTTTCGGTTGCGGATTATCCGGCCGATGGCGGCGCGACGTTAAGGATCGCTGCGTGGGTCAGGTCGCCGGATGCGTCGTTGGCTGGCGGTGATCTGCATGACCGGGCGCAGGCCGTGTTGGAGCAGGCGGGATGTGAGGTGGCGGCTTAGGCCTGGAGATGTTCGGGATTAGGGTTTCGCGGCATGGCATACGGCCTCGACGCGATTGCCGGCCGGGTCGATCAGAAATGCCGCGTAGTAGCCGGAGTGATAGTGGGGCCTCGCGCCAGGTTGGCCGTCGGATTTGCCGCCACTCGAGAGTCCCGCTTTGAAGAATGCATCGACGTGCGCGCGGGACGGGGCTTTGAAGCACCAGTGACGTTTGTTTTCCGTTATTTCATTTGGATCGAGATACACGGCCAGATAGGTCGATGAGGTGTCGTCGATCGTGCAACGCTCGCCGTAGCCTAACGCGGTGGGGCGGTCGAACACTTTACTCGCGCCGAGAGCTGTCATGATGGCGTCGTAGAAAGGGCGGGCTGCGTCGATGTCGGGAACGCCGATCGATACGTGATCGAGAAGCTGCATCAGATGTCTCCCTCTGGAAGTTGCGCTGAGTTTATACGTTCGACTCGTTGCAACAGGCATTTCCGCACTCAACCGCCAAGGTGTTCTTCCAAAACCGGCGGGCTGGCTCATGCCGAATCTGTCTGGACTCCAGGGCGCTTCGACGCGCGCATGGCGACGCTTTATTGGTTCCGCGTGATCGACCAGCGAACAAGAACGTCATCGATTGTTTTCGGTTCTATCGCGCTGTCTCCAGCCTTCTGCTACGTATACCCGCGACGCACGCCAGCTAGCGCAGCTCACCGGCTTCATGCGAAATGTACGCGGCCGCGGGTCTGCGAGTGGTCCTGCGCCGGAGCAGTTGATCCGTGCGCTACAGTCCGCCGTCGAAAGCGGCGATGTGATCGCAGTCGTGTCAAAGCGGCAAGCTTCGGGTGCAGGCGGCGCTCCTGGCGAACAGGAAATCCGGCCGTACTGCCCACCTCGATCCGAATGACCATCGATATGACAACAAAATCAAGAAGGTGATCCAGGCACTGCGCCCAGACCACCTTTCGATTCTCTCCGGCGGTGGTGACAATGACGAGCCGCCCGACGCGATGGGCGGCACAGTCGAGATTGATTCTTTGCGCGGTATTAATGATCCGGCCTGATCCGGGGCCAATACCTACATCAGCACAATATCGTACTGCTCCTGACTCAAATTCGACTCCACCTGCAACGACACCGGCTTGCCGATGAAATCGATCAGCATCGCCAGATGCTGCGATTCTTCCTCGAGAAACAGATCGATCACCTGCTGCGAAGCGACCACGCGAAACTCGCGCGGATTGAACTGCCGTGACTCGCGCAAAATCTCGCGCAACACGTCATAACACACCGTGCGCGCGGTCTTCACTTGCCCCTTGCCCTGGCAAACCGGGCACGGTTCGCACAGCACATGCGCGAGCGACTCACGCGTACGCTTGCGTGTCATCTCGACGAGCCCGAGCTGCGAGAAGCCGTTGACGGTCACCCGCGTGCGATCGCGCGACAACGCCTTCTTCAATTCTCCTAGCACCTGATCGCGATGCTCGACGTTTTCCATATCGATGAAATCGATGATGATCACGCCGCCGAGGTTGCGCAGCCGCAGTTGCCGCGCGATCGTATGCGCGGCCTCGAGGTTGGTCTTGAAGATCGTGTCGTCGAAGTTGCGCGCGCCGACGTAACCGCCGGTGTTCACATCGATCGTCGTCATCGCCTCGGTCTGGTCGATCACGAGGTAGCCGCCCGACTTCAGGTCCACGCGACGCGACAGCGCGCGCTGAATCTCGGCCTCGATGTTGTACAGATCGAATAGCGGCCGCTCGCCGGTGTAGTGGTGCAGCTTCGACGATACCGCCGGCGTGAACTCGGTCGCGAAATCGGCGAGCATCTGATGCGTCTCGCGTGAATCGACCTGAATGCGCGACGTTTCATCGTTGACGAAATCGCGCAGCACGCGCTGCGCGAGATTCAGATCCTGGTAGAGCAGGCTGGTGGGCGGCATGCGCTGCGCCTGCGACAGAATCGTCGCCCACGTCTTGCGCAGATACGCGACGTCGGCGGCGAGTTCTTCGCTCGTCGCATCCTCGGCGATCGTGCGCACGATGTAGCCGCCTTTCTCGTCGGCGGGCAGCACGGCGGTCAGGCGCGCGCGCACGGCCTCGCGCTCGGCTTCGCTTTCGATCTTCTGCGAAATGCCGATGTGCGGTTCCTGCGGCAGATAAACGAGCGTGCGCCCGGCGATGCTCACTTGCGTGGACAGCCGCGCGCCCTTCGTGCCGATCGGGTCCTTGACGACCTGCACCATCAGCGTCTGACCTTCGAAGACGATCTTTTCGATCGGCTGATGCGGTGCCTGGTGTTGTGCTTCGCCGGCGATGCGCGGATGCCAGATGTCGGCGACGTGAAGGAACGCGGCGCGTTCGAGGCCGATGTCGATGAACGCCGATTGCATGCCCGGCAGCACGCGCACGACCTTGCCGAGATAGACATTGCCGACGCGCCCGCGCGACAGCGTTCGTTCGACATGAAGTTCCTGGACGGCGCCCTGTTGAACGAGCGCGACGCGCGTTTCCTGCGGCGTGACATTGATCAGGATTTCTTCATTCATGGTGTTGTTCTAGAAGTCGATGCACGCTGCACGCAGGAGGGCAGCGGTTTCAAAGAGCGGCAAACCCATGATACCCGAATAGGACCCGTCTATATGCTCGATAAACTCCGCCGCGCGTCCCTGCACGCCATACGCTCCTGCCTTGCCGAGCGGCTCACCGCTCGCCGCATAACGACGCAACGCGTCTGCGTGCACTGCAGCAAAACGCACCTTCGACACCGACAACGCCGCGGGCAGCAGCACGCCGTCGGCATCGATGACGGCGAGCGCGGTCAGCACTTCGTGCGTGCGGCCCGCGAGGCGCGTGAGCATCGCGACCGCATCGTCGGCATCGATGGGCTTGCCGAGAATCGCGTCGTCGATCGTGACGGTGGTGTCGGCGACGAGGATCGGCCGCACCGCGTGGCCAGCGGCCACGAGACGCGCGCGCGCCGCATGCGCTTTCGCGATGCATACGCGCTGCACGTAGTCGCGCGCGTGTTCGCCGGGCCGTTCGGCTTCGAGCGCTTCGGCGTCTTCGTCGGGGCGCGGCAGCAGCAATTCGAAACGCACGCCGAGCTGTTGCAGCAACTCCTGGCGGCGCGGACTTTGCGAGGCGAGGTAGACGAACGGATGCAGCGAAGCGGAGGGCGTGGGCATGAACGGGTCTCGATGGAGCGGGAACGGATGGCGTGCGGGAGGTGAAAGCGGATGGCTTGGAAGAGTGGGCGGGGCGAGCTAGATTCGGCGACGCAATCGATGCGCTGAATCCATTCATGGCATAGATGCACAGCGCGTCGGGCGCATCATCGCATGAAGTGGTGGCAATACGCTTAAACGTAGAGAGCGGAGCGCCCGCGACGTGCCATCAACAACGAACGGTTGCCAGGCGTCGCCGCGCTGGCTCCAGCCCTCACGCGCGATGATACGGGTGATTTTGCGTGATGCTCCACGCACGGTAAAGCTGCTCGGCCAGCAGCACGCGCACCATCGCGTGCGGCAGCGTGAGGCTCGACACGCGCAGCATCATATCGGCGCGCGCCTTCAGCTCGGGATCGAGACCGTCCGCGCCGCCGATCAGAAAGGCCACGTCGCGGCCGTCCTGTTGCCAGCCCGGCAACGCGCCCGCAAGCTGCATCGTGGTCCAGTCCTTGCCGCGTTCGTCGAGCGCGACGATGCGCGCGTTCTTCGGCAACGCGGCTTCGATCTTCTGCCGCTCGGCGGCCATCACGCTTTCGGCGGAACGGCCCGACGAGCGCTGCTCCGGTTTGATCTCGCGCAGCTCGATGCGCAGCTCGGGCGGCATGCGCTTCGCGTATTCGTCGAAGCCGGTCGCGATCCAGTCCGGCATCTTGTGGCCGACGGCGAGGATATGCAGTTTCATTGCAAGGAAAGTGGCGGTGCGCCTGACACGGTTCGCTTACTTGCGGCGCGCGGTGGTCTTGCGCGCTGGCTTCGCGGCGGGCGCTTCCTCGTCTTCCTCGTCGTCGGGCTCGCTTGCACGCGCGCCGCCGAACGGACTCGGCGTAGACAGCTTGATGCGCACCGGCTTGTCGCCCCAGATTTCCTCGAGGTTGTAGTACTGACGCAGCGCCGGCTGCAGGATGTGGACGATCGCGTCGCCGCAATCGACCAGCACCCATTCGCCGATGTCCTCGCCCTCGGTGCTGACGATCTCGCCGCCGGCTTCCTTCACGCCTTCGCGCACGCTCGACGCGAGCGCCTTGGTTTGCCGGTTCGACGTGCCGCTCGCGACGATCACGCGATCGAACAGCGAGGTCAGGTGGCTGGTGTTGAACACTTTGATGTCTTGCGCCTTGACGTCTTCGAGAGCGTCGACGATTACGCGCTGCAGTTTGCGAATATCCATGGAGTTACCGGTGGTACAGATGATGTTGAAGAATATAGTCCCACACCGCGGCGGGGACGTGACTCGTGGCCTGATCCTGGGCGGCGTCGCTCGCACCCGCGTGGACGAGCCGCTGGTTGACCTGCTCGCGCAGATGCGCGCGAATGTCGGTGGCCGAAACGTTGAACGCGAGCGTCGTGTCGATCAGCAGATGGCCGCAGGGCGTGGCCTGCAGCACCTCGGCTTTCGCACGGCGCGCGGCGATTTCCGTGGCCACCGCGGGGGCCACCGACGCGAGGTCGAAGCCGGGCCGCGTGGCCGCGCCGATGTGCGCGAGCTCGAACAGGCGCCGCCAGTCGCGCCAAGTGTCGAGATGCACTAATTGATCCGCGCCGATCAGCAGCGTGATCGATGCGTCGTCGCCTTCGCGCTCGCGCCAGCGTTGCAGCGTGTCGACCGTGTAGGTCGCGCCTTCATGCTCGATCTCGTCGGTTGCGACGCGCACCGTCACGCCGGGGATCGCGAGCGACGCGGCCGCCGCGCGCGTCATTGCGAGTCGATGTTCGGCGGGCGATACGTCGGCTTTCTGCCACGGCTGGCCGGCCGGCAGCAGCACCAGTTCGGTCAGCCGCAGCACGTCGGCGAACCGCCGCGCGAGCGCGAGATGGCCGTCGTGGATCGGATCGAAAGTGCCGCCCAGAAGACCGATCCGGCGGGGCAGCGCGACAGGGTGAGCGTTCGGCTTCAGGTGAGGATCCTTTGTCGTGACCGTAAGCGACACGGGTGGCGCGTCACACCCACTCGCGCGGCACGAGGAAATCGCTGTACAAGCGAGCTTCCGGCGTGCCCGGCTCGGGGTGCCAGTTGTAGCGCCAGTTCACCACGGGCGGCATCGACATCAGGATCGATTCGGTGCGTCCGCCGCTCTGCAGCCCAAATAGTGTGCCACGGTCGAAGACCAGATTGAACTCGACGTAGCGCCCGCGCCGGTAGGCCTGGAACGCGCGTTCGGCTTCGCCGTAGGGCGTATTGCGGCGCCGCTCGATGATCGGCAGGTACGCCTTGAGAAAGCCTTCGCCGACGCTTTTGAGCATCGCGAACGATTGCTCGAAGCCCGGCGCCGAGAAATCGTCGAAGAAAATCCCGCCGATGCCGCGCGCCTCGTTGCGGTGCTTCAGGAAGAAATACTCGTCGCACCAGCGCTTGAAGCTCGGGTACAGGTCTGCGCCATACGGCGCGAGCGCGTCGCGGCACACCTGATGGAAATGCCGCGCGTCCTCTTCGTAGCCGTAGTAGGGCGTCAGATCCATGCCGCCGCCGAACCAGAACACCGGCTCTTCGCCTTCCCTGGTCGCAATGAGCAGGCGCACGTTCATGTGAACGGTCGGGCAGTGCGGATTAAGCGGGTGCAGCACGAGCGACACGCCCATCGCCTCGAAACCGCGCCCGGCCAATTGCGGCCGCGCGGCGCTCGCCGAGCCCGGCAGCGCGTCGCCGGCGACGTCCGAGAAGCCGATGCCGGCGCGCTCGAAGAACTGGCCGCCTTCGAGAATCCGCGTGACGCCGCCGCCGCGCAGCTTTTCGCCGGGGCCGCGCTGCCATGCGTCGGTCGCGAAAGCGGTGCCGTCGAAGGCGCCCAGCGTGTCGGCGATGTGCGATTGCAGGCCTTGCAGCCAGCTGCGCACGGCTTGTGCGTCGTAGCTCGAATTGCTCATGAATGCAGGTTCTGAGGGCGGCACGCTCGTCGTGCCGCGGGTTCTTCGAAAGAGGGCGACGGCTGCGTTCGCGCCGGGTTGGCTGCCGGGACGCCCGGATCGCGCATTCGGCTTGCACGGAAGCCGGGAGGCGGATGGGCGAGGCGGCTTGCCGCTCCGGTCGATCCGCGGGCTCCGTGTCCGTCTGTTGCGACGAGCGCGAAAAATGCAGTGTAGCGCGCGTCGCGTCGCGCGCCCGCGGCGCGCTGTCGCGCGTGGGCGCCGCTCGCACGGCGCCCGGCGGAAGCGCTTATTTGCCGTCGTGCTTGCGATTGAGCGCGCGATAGCCGATGTCGCGGCGGTATTGCATGCCGTCGAACGCGATCTGGTTGATC
The DNA here is from genome assembly GCF_040948665.1 of Paraburkholderia sp. BR14320. Classification (NCBI taxonomy): domain Bacteria; kingdom Pseudomonadati; phylum Pseudomonadota; class Betaproteobacteria; order Burkholderiales; family Burkholderiaceae; genus Paraburkholderia; species Paraburkholderia sp. BR14320. The sequence goes on along the minus strand of NZ_JBFPKG010000038.1, from coordinate 37,233 downwards.
GTGTGATACGCGGCCGCCTGCGCGGTGCGCACCGAATCCGCCAGACCGACGACACACAGCACGCGCCCGCCCGAGGTGGTCAGCTTGCCGTCCGTTAGCGTGGTGCCGGCGTGGAACGTGACCGAATCCGCGGTTTCGGCGGGAATGCCGTTGATGCGGTCGCCCTTCCTCGGCGTGTCCGGATAGTTGTGCGCGGCGAGTACGACGCCGAGCGCGGTGCGGCGGTCCCATTCGAGCTCGACGGTGTCGAGGGTGCCGGCGATCGCGTGTTCGACCACTTTCGAAAAGTCGCCCTTCAGACGCGCCATGATCGGCTGCGTTTCGGGGTCGCCCATCCGGCAGTTGAATTCGAGCGTCTTCGGGTTGCCTTGTGCGTCGATCATCAGGCCCGCGTACAGGAAACCGGTGTAGCGGATGCCTTCCTTTTCCATGCCGCGCACCGTCGGCAGGATGATTTCGCGCATCACGCGCGCATGCAGCTGCGGCGTGACGATCGGCGCGGGCGAGTAGGCGCCCATGCCGCCCGTGTTCGGGCCCTGGTCGCCGTCGAGCAGACGCTTGTGATCCTGGCTCGACGCGAGCGCGAGCACGTGCTTGCCGTCGACCATCACGATGAAGCTCGCTTCCTCGCCGGCGAGGAACTCCTCGATCACGACGCGCGCGCCGGCGTCGCCGAGCTTGTTGTCCGACAGCATCATGTCGACCGCGGCGTGCGCTTCTTCCAGCGTTTGCGCGACCACCACGCCCTTGCCCGCGGCGAGGCCGTCGGCCTTGATCACGATGGGCGCGCCCTTGGCGTCCAGATACGCGTGCGCGGCGGCGACGTCGGCGAAGGTTTCGTACTCGGCCGTCGGGACGCCGTGGCGCTTCATGAACGCCTTGGCGAAATCTTTCGAGCTTTCGAGCTGAGCGGCTTCTTTGGTCGGCCCGAAGATCTTCAGACCGCGCGAGCGGAACAGGTTGACGATGCCTGCCGCGAGCGGCGCTTCCGGCCCGACCAGCGTGAACGCGATCTGTTCTTTTTCGACGAAATCGGCGAGTGCGGCCGGATCGGTGATGTCGACGTTGAGCAGACGCTCATCCTGAGCGGTGCCGCCGTTGCCGGGCGCGACGTAGACGAGCTGGACCCGCGGCGATTGCGCGAGCTTCCATGCCAGCGCATGTTCGCGACCGCCGGAACCGACGACGAGTAACTTCATGTGAATCCCCGAGACTTAAAAACCATAAACGGCCGAGCGCTGTGCTCGGCCGTGCAATAAACCATCAACAGCAAGGGCAAACGATGCGAAGGCCCGGCGCGCCATCACTCGCCGGCGATCGACGCGTTTGTATAGACTTCCTGCACGTCGTCCAGATTTTCCAGCGCGTCGAGCAGCTTCTGCATTTTCACGGCGTCGTCGCCGGTGAATTCGACTTCGGTCTGCGGCTTCATCGTGACTTCGGCCAGTTCGGCCTTGAAGCCCGCGGCTTCGAGAGCAGCCTTCACCTTCGAAAAATCGTGCGGCGGGCACAGCACTTCGATACTGCCGTCCTCGTTCGTCTGGACGTCGTCGGCGCCCGCTTCGAGCGCGGCTTCCATCAGCGCGTCTTCGGCGGTGCCGGGCGCGAACAGGAACTGGCCGACGTGATCGAACATGAACGACACCGAGCCGTCCGTGCCCATGTTGCCGCCGTTCTTCGAGAACGCGTGACGCACTTCCGCGACCGTGCGGGTGCGGTTGTCGGTCATCGTGTCGACGATCACCGCCGCGCCGCCGATGCCGTAGCCTTCGTAGCGGATTTCCTCGTAGTTCGCGCCGTCCGCGCCGCCGACACCGCGCTGGATCGCGCGGTTGATGTTGTCCTTCGGCATGTTGGCGTCGTACGCCTTGTCAACGGCGAGCCGCAGACGCGGGTTCGAGTCGATTTCGCCGCCGCCCAGACGGGCCGCAACCTGGATTTCCTTGATGAGCCGCGTCCAGACCTTGCCGCGCTTGGCATCGGCCGCTGCTTTCTTATGCTTGATGTTGGCCCATTTCGAATGACCCGCCATACTTTTCTCCGTCGCGCGCGCCAGCGGGGCGCACGCATAGTGCAATTGTCGTTGCGATGTCGGGCGCCTCGCGGGTTGCGCCTCGCGTGTCGTGTCCCGATCCCAAACCGTCAGGTGAAAGGCTGCCGGCCGCTCGTGCTCGTTGCTCATGTTCGCCCGTCGGCGCGGCCGCTCCTGCCGCCGATCTCAGCCCAGCCGTTCCCGCGCGTCGTTCCCAGCTTGCCCGCCGGTAGGCGTTCGAGCCGGTTCATACATGAGCCGCGGCCCAAGCGGGGCCGCAGTGCGGCGGCGCGATGGAAGCGGGGCAGCTTGCGCGGCCAGGCGCCGCATGACCTGATGAAGGCGCGGGGCGCCGGTCGAAATTGCAGACGGTGGTGCGAGTGATCGTGCGGGTCGAGCCGCTCATCGAGCGGATTCGAATTTTATCACGCCGCGAGGGTGCGGCAGAGGGGGCCGCGGCGCGAAACCGGCCGCAAATGCAATGAAATCGAAGCGAAAATGAATTAAGGCGGCGCGGATGTGCCATCGGACGGCCGGATGGGGTCGAAAGCGGTCCGCCCTCAGGGCAGCGGCACTGCCGGGCCACCCTGCCGGCCCCTGCGCGTCAGTTCTTCGTGCCGAACAACCGGTCGCCCGCGTCGCCCAGACCCGGCACGATGTACGCATGCTCGTTCAGATGCGAATCGAGCGACGCGACGAACAGCTTGACGTCCGGGTGCGCGTCCTGGAATACCTGGACGCCTTCCGGCGCGGCGACGAGTGCGAGGAACAGGATGTTCTCGGCGGCCACGTTGCGGCGCTTGAGCACATCGACTGCGTGCACGGCCGAGTAGCCGGTCGCGACCATCGGATCGCAGAGAATGAACACGCGATCTTCGAGATCCGGCAGCCGCACCAGGTATTCGACCGGCCGATGATCCTCCGCGCGATACACGCCGATGTGGCCGACGCGCGCCGACGGCACCAGCTCGAGCAGGCCGTCCGACATGCCGACGCCCGCGCGCAGCACCGGCACGATCGCGAGCTTTTTGCCGGCGATCACCGGCGCGTCGATCTCGACCAGCGGCGTGGTGATGCGGCGCGTCGTCATCGGCAGGTTGCGGGTGATTTCGTAGCCCATCAGCAGCGTGATTTCGCGCAGCAACTCGCGGAACGTGCGCGTCGACGTGTCCCGGTCGCGCATGTGCGACAGCTTGTGCTGGATCAGCGGGTGATCGAGGATGAAAAGATTGGGGAAACGGCTGTCCTGGGTCATGGCGGGCTCGCGCGCGGCGGCAAGGTGGATCGGTTCGGCGCGCCCATCCGTTGCGTCCGTCCGCGCGCGAAGCCCGGACGGACGGTGGAAATGTGCGCCACCGCGCAAGTTTACCGAAAGAGTAGCGCCCGGCGATACCTGAGATTGCAGCGACGCGGCACAGTCCGGCACCGATTCTTCTAGAATCTGGGGAAACTTCGCAATGAGGGCATCCACATGGACTTGGGAATCGCAGGACGTACCGCGCTGGTTTGCGCGGCGAGCAAAGGTCTGGGACGCGGCTGCGCGGAAGCGCTCGCCGCCGAGGGCGTCAACCTGACGATCGTCGCGCGCACCGCCGAAACGCTCGAAGCGACCGCCGAGGCGATCCGCAAGCAGAGCGGCGTCGAGGTGAAGACAGTCGCATGCGACATCACCACGCCCGAAGGGCGCGCCGCCGCGCTCGCGGCCTGCCCGCAGCCGGACATTCTCGTCAACAACGCGGGCGGACCGCCGCCGGGCGATTTTAGGAGCTTCACGCACGACGACTGGATTCGCGCGCTCGAAACCAACATGCTGACGCCGATCGAGCTGATCCGTCAGACCATCGACACGATGAGCGCGCGCGGCTTCGGGCGCATCGTCAACATCACGAGCTCGGCGGTGAAGGCGCCGATCGACGTGCTGGGCCTGTCGAACGGCGCGCGCTCGGGGCTGACCGGTTTCGTCGCGGGTCTCGCGCGCAAGGTCGCGCCGACCGGCGTGACGATCAACAACCTGCTGCCGGGTCTGTTCGATACCGACCGCATCGCGGTCACGTTCGAGGCGCAGGCGAAGACGCACAACATTTCCATCGACGAAGCGCGCAAGCAGCGCATGAAGACGATCCCCGCCGGACGCTTCGGCAATCGCGAAGAATTCGGCCGGGCCTGCGCGTTCCTGTGCAGCACGCATGCTGGCTACATCACCGGGCAGAACTGGCTGATCGACGGCGGCGCTTATCCAGGGACGTACTGAGCCGGTACGTACTGAGCACGCACGTACCGAGCACGCACGTACCGAGCCGCCGCGCGCGAACGGCACGCATGACATCACAACAACGATATTCACAACGGTTTGAGGAGTCTTAAGTCATGAGCACCCGCATTGCGCTGATCGCGCACGATCACAAGAAAGACGACATCGTCAAACTGGCCGGCGAATACGTCGACACGCTCGCGCGCTGCGAGATCGTGGCGACCGGCACGACCGGCGGACGCATCAGCGACGCGCACGGCCTCACGGTCGAGCGCATGTTGTCGGGCCCGCACGGCGGCGATCTGCAGATCGGCGCGCAGCTCGCCGAAGGCCGCGTCGACATGGTGATTTTCCTGCGCGACCCGATGACGCCGCAGCCGCACGAGCCGGACATCAACGCGCTGGTGCGCGCGTGCGACGTGCACAACATTCCGTGCGCGACGAATATTTCGACCGCGCGCATGGTGCTCGACGTGCTGACGTTGCGCATGTCGGGCGAGGCGTGAGCGCGCGCGTCGCCGCACCCACATTTCTACAGATCAAGGAGACATGATGGCCAAGGCAATCCGATTCGACAAAACCGGCGGCCCCGAAGTAATGAAATGGGTCGACGTCGAGGTGGGCGAGCCCGGTGCGGGCGAGATCCGCATTCGCCAGACGGCGGTCGGCCTCAATTACATCGACGTGTATTTCCGCACCGGTCTGTATCCGCTGCCGCTGCCGGGCGGGCTCGGCATGGAGGCGGCCGGCGAGGTCAGCGCGCTCGGCTCGGGCGTGAGCGGTCTGAAGGTGGGCGACCGCGTCGCGTATGTCGCGCGGCCGCCCGGCGCCTATGCGCAGGAGCGCGTGCTGCCGGCCGCGCAGGTCGTCAAGCTGCCCGACGCGATCAGCAACGAGCAGGCCGCGTCGGTGATGCTGCAAGGCTTGACCGCGCAGTATCTGCTGCGCCGCACGTATCGGGTGAAGGCCGGCGACACGATCCTGATTCAGGCCGCGGCGGGCGGCGTCGGCCTGCTCGTGTGCCAGTGGGCGAAGGCGCTCGGCGCGACGGTGATCGGCACGGTCGGTTCCGACGAGAAAGCCGAGATCGCCAAAGCGCACGGCTGCGATCACGCGATCGTTTATACGCGCGAGAATTTCACGAAGCGCGTACGCGAGATCACCAACGGCGCGGGCGTGCCGGTCGTCTACGATTCGATCGGCAAGGACACCTTTGAAAAGTCGCTCGACTGCCTCGCGCCGCTCGGCCTCTTCGTGAGCTTCGGCAACGCGTCGGGTCCGCTGCCGCCGATCGACTCGTCGGAATTCGCGGGACGCGGTTCGCTGTTCTTTACACGACCGACGCTCTTCACCTATATCGCGAAACGCGCCGATTACGAGGCGATGTCGGCCGAGTTGTTCGACGTGCTGAGCTCGGGCAAGGTCAAGACGAGTATCAATCAGCGCTATGCGCTGCCGGACGTCGGGCAGGCGCATGCCGACCTCGAAGGGCGCCGCACGACGGGCTCGACGATCCTGCTGCCGTAAAGAAACTTCGCGGCCTCCGGCCGCGCTACCTCACCTCCACCAGGGCCGTTTCATCGCGAGATGAAACGGCCTTGTCCGTTTACGCGATTTTTACGCGCACCGCGCAATCTTTGACCAGCCCTTTAGGCGGATCGGCATACCGTTCTACCTATCCAAAATCCGTAAATGGGGAACACAAATGGATGTGTTGTATGTCGGTGGCCTGGCGCTGTTTGCCGTGCTGACCTTTGCGCTGATTGGCGGCTGCGAGAAGCTGATGCAGTTCCGTCGCGGACAGGGAGCACGCTGATGACCTGGATGCTGTGGCTGGCCGGCGCGTCCACCGCGCTGCTGTTCGTTTATCTCGTGTATGCGCTGCTGCGCGCGGAGGACATTGAATGAACACGAATGATGTCCTGCAGGCGGGTCTTTTTATCGTCGTGCTACTGGCCGCCGCGGTGCCGGTGGCGAGCTATCTGGGCGCCGTGATGGACGGCAGCTCACGCGTGGTGCGCTTCTGCGCGCCGCTTGAACGGCTGCTTTACCGTATCGCGGGCGTCGATCCAGCGGCGGAAATGGGCTGGAAGCACTACGCGATCGCCGCGGTCGCGTTCAACGTGCTCGGCGTGGCGTTCCTGTACGTGCTGCTGCGCGTGCAAGGGTGGCTGCCCGGCAATCCGCAGCAGTTCGGCGCGATGTCGGTCGACAGCGCGTTCAACACCGCTGTCAGCTTCGTGTCGAATACCAACTGGCAGGACTACACGCCTGAGCAAACGGTCAGCTATCTGACGCAGATGCTCGGCCTGACCGTGCAGAACTTCCTGTCGGCGGCGACCGGCATCGTCGTCGTGATGGCGCTGATTCGCGGCTTCGCGCGGCATACCGCGCAGACCATCGGCAACTTCTGGGTCGATATCACCCGCGTGACGATGTACGTGCTGCTGCCGATGGCGGCGATCGTCGCGGCACTGCTGATGAGCCAGGGTGTGATCCAGAACTTCAAGGCGTATCAGGACGTGCCGACGCTGCAGACCACCACCTACGCCGCGCCGAAGCTCGACGCGCAAGGCAATCCGGTGAAGGACGCGAAGGGCAATCCGGTAACGGTCGACACGCCCGTGAAGACGCAGACCATCGCGATGGGACCGGTCGCGTCGCAGGAAGCGATCAAGATGCTCGGCACCAACGGCGGCGGCTTCTTCAACGGCAACTCCGCGCATCCGTACGAAAACCCGACGCCGTTCTCGAACTTCGTGCAGATCTTCTCGATCCTGATCATCCCGGCGGCGCTCGCGCTCGTGTTCGGCCGCGTGATCGGCGATCGCCGCCAGGGTGTCGCGGTGCTTGCGGCGATGACGATCGCGTTCGGCGTCTGCGTGTTCGGCGAGATCAGCGCCGAGCAAAGCGGCAATCCCGCGTTCACCGCGCTCAACGTCGATCAGTCGGCGAACGCGCTGCAATCGGGCGGCAATGCGGAGGGCAAGGAAACGCGCTTCGGTATCGCGCAGTCGGGCATCTTCACGGTCGCGACCACGGCGGCTTCGTGCGGAGCGGTCGCCAATACGCACGATTCGTTGACGCCGATCGGCGGCCTATACCCGATGCTGCTGATGCAGCTCGGCGAAGTGATCTTCGGCGGCGTCGGTTCCGGCATGTACGGGATGCTCGTGTTCGCGCTGCTCGCGGTGTTCGTCGCGGGACTGATGATCGGGCGCACTCCTGAATACGTCGGCAAGAAGATCGAGGCGTACGAGATGAAGATGGTGTCGATCGTCGTGCTGCTCACGCCGCTGCTGGTGCTCGTCGGCACCTCGATCGCGGTGCTGACCGACGCCGGCAAGGCGGGTATCGCGAACCCCGGCGCGCACGGCTTCTCCGAAATCCTCTACGCGTTCAGCTCGGCCGCGAACAACAACGGCAGCGCGTTCGCGGGTCTCTCGGTGAATACGCCGTTCTACAACTGGCTCACCGCGATCGCGATGTGGTTCGGCCGCTTCGGCACGATCGTGCCGGTGCTCGCGATCGCCGGCTCGCTCGCCGCGAAGAAGCGCATCGGCGTGACCGGCGGCACGCTGCCGACGCACGGACCGCTGTTCGTCGTGCTGCTGCTCGGCACGGTGCTGCTGGTCGGCGCGCTGACCTACGTCCCGGCGCTCGCGCTCGGTCCCGGCGTCGAGCATCTGATGATGATCGGCGTGCAGTGACGGTTGACGCGGGGGCCGCGATCAACGACGCCCGACGACCGAACCGGCGCTTGCACGCGGCAAGCCTGCAAGCGCACAAGGATATTCGAGGATTCAATGACTGAACATAACGCTACGCGGTCCATGTTCGACCCGGCGCTGCTGCGTCCGGCGATCGTGGACTCCTTCAAAAAGCTCACGCCGCGCACGCAGTTTCGCAACCCGGTGATGTTCTGCGTGTACGTCGGCAGCATTCTGACGACCATTCTGTGGATCGCCGCGCTCGGCGGTCAGGCCGAAGCGCCCGCGGGCTTCATTCTCGCGGTCACGCTATGGCTGTGGTTCACGGTGCTGTTCGCGAACTTCGCGGAGGCGCTCGCCGAAGGCCGCTCGAAAGCGCAGGCCGCGTCGCTGCGCAGCGCGAAGAAAGACGTGATGGCCAAGAAGCTCAACGAGCCGCATCCGAAGTCGCCGATCCGCATCACGACCGCGACCGATCTGCGTAAAGGCGACGTCGTGCTGGTCGAGACCGGCGACGTGATTCCGGCCGACGGCGAAGTGATCGACGGTGTCGCATCGGTCGACGAATCGGCGATCACCGGCGAATCGGCGCCGGTGATCCGCGAGTCGGGCGGCGACTTTTCGTCGGTGACGGGCGGCACGCGCGTGCTGTCGGACTGGATCGTCGTGCGCGTCACAGCGAACCCGGGCGAGGCGTTCCTCGATCGCATGATCGCGATGGTCGAAGGCGCGAAGCGTCAGAAGACGCCGAACGAAATCGCGCTGACCATCCTGCTCGTCGCGTTGACGATCGTGATGCTGCTCGCCACCGCGACGCTGCTGCCGTTCTCGATCTTCTCTGTCGGAGCCGCTCACCTGGCCAATTCGGCGGGCCACGTGGTGACGATCACCGCGCTCGTCGCGTTGCTCGTGTGTCTGATCCCGACGACGATCGGCGGCCTGCTGTCGGCGATCGGCGTAGCCGGCATGAGCCGCATGATGCAGGCGAACGTGATCGCGACCTCGGGCCGCGCGGTCGAAGCGGCCGGCGACGTCGACGTGCTGCTGCTCGACAAGACCGGCACGATCACGCTCGGCAACCGCCAGGCGTCGCAGTTCCTGCCCGCGCCGGGTCTCACCGAAGAAGCGCTTGCCGATGCCGCGCAGTTGTCGTCGCTCGCCGACGAAACGCCGGAAGGCCGCAGCATCGTCGTGCTCGCAAAGCAGCGTTTCAATATCCGCCAGCGCGACATGGCCTCGCTACACGCGGTGTTTCTCGCGTTCACCGCGCAGACCCGCATGAGCGGGGTCGATCTGTCGCCGCAAGGAACGCCCGCCGGAACGCATGGCCGAGAAATCCGCAAGGGCGCGGCCGATGCGGTCAAGCACTACGTCGAAGCGAACGGCGGCCGTTTCCCGAACGAAGTCAGCAACGCGGTCGCCGAGGTCGCGCGACGCGGCAGCACGCCGCTCGTGGTCGCCGAGAAGAGCGAGCAGGGCGCGCGCGTGCTCGGCGTGATCGAGCTGAAGGACGTCGTGAAGGGCGGCATCAAGGAGCGCTTCGCCGAGCTGCGCAAGATGGGCATCAAGACCGTGATGGTGACGGGCGACAACCGTCTGACCGCCGCCGCGATCGCGGCCGAAGCAGGCGTCGACGACTTCCTCGCCGAAGCGACACCGGAGACGAAGCTCGCGACGATCCGCGCGCACCAGGCCGAAGGGCGTCTGGTCGCGATGACCGGCGACGGCACCAACGACGCCCCCGCGCTTGCGCAGGCCGACGTCGCGGTCGCGATGAACACCGGCACGCAGGCGGCGAAAGAGGCCGGCAACATGGTCGACCTCGATTCGAATCCGACCAAGCTGATCGAGATCGTCGAGATCGGCAAACAGATGCTGATGACGCGCGGTTCGCTAACCACGTTCTCGATCGCCAACGACGTCGCCAAGTACTTCGCGATTATCCCGGCCGCGTTCGCATCGACGTATCCGGCGCTGAATGCGCTGAACGTGATGCATCTGGCGACACCGACCTCGGCGATCATGTCGGCGGTGATCTTCAACGCGCTGATCATCGTGCTGCTGATTCCTCTTGCGCTTAAGGGCGTGCGCTATCGCGCGCTAGGAGCTGCGATCCTGCTGCGCCGCAATCTGCTGATCTACGGCCTCGGCGGGATCATCGTGCCGTTCATCGGCATCAAGCTGATCGATATGGTGCTCGCCGTGTTCGGCTGGGTTTGAGCGCGCAGCGCGTCGCTACGCGGTAACCAGCATTGATGAAAAGGGAAAGAGACCCATCATGAAAAATCTGTTCCGTCCGCTGATCGTGATCTTCGCGGTGCTGACCGCGGTCACCGGACTCGCTTATCCCGCGGTGATGACCGCGTTCGGCCAGGCGGCGTTCCACGACAAGGCCAACGGCAGCCTGATCGAGCAGAACGGCAAGGTGGTCGGCTCGCAGCTGATCGGCCAGCAGTTCGACGCGCCCCAGTATTTCTGGGGCCGGCTATCGGCGACGAGCCCGATGCCGTACAACCCGCAGGGCTCGGGCGGCTCGAACCTCGGGCCGAACAACCCGGCGCTGCTCGACGAGATCAAGGGTCGGCTCGCGGCGCTTAAGGCTGCGGGCACCGACATGTCGAAGCCGGTGCCGGTCGATCTGGTCACGTCGTCGGGCAGCGGGCTCGATCCGGAGATCAGTCCGGCCGCGGCCGCGTACCAGGTGGAGCGGGTCGCGCAGGCGCGCCACCTCGCGCCGAGCGACGTGCAGGTGTTCGTCGAGCGTTATACGACGGGGCGCCAGTTCGGTGTGCTCGGCGAGCCGCGCGTGAACGTGCTCAAGCTCAATCTCGCGCTCGATGAAATGAAGCGCGGTTGACCCGAAACGCAAACGACGACTCATCAACCGCGATTGCGGTTCATCGGCAAAACAGCGGCGTCCGCGTGGCGCCGCTGCGCCATTTGCGGGCCGGCGCGGGCCGTGCCAACATGCAGGCACCGCCGCTCGCACGACTATGACAATCACTGAGCATGAACCGCCCCGATCCTGACGAACTGCTCGACAAGCTGCAGCGCGACGAAGAAAAGCGTCTGCGCGGCAGGCTGAAAATTTTCTTTGGCGCGTCGGCAGGTGTCGGCAAGACGTATGCGATGTTGCAGGCCGCGCGCCGCCGCAAGGAAGAGGGTGTCGACGTGCTGGTCGGCATCGCCGAAACGCATGGGCGCGGCGAAACCGCCGCGTTGCTCGCGGGACTCGACGTGCTGCCGCTCGCGCATATCGACTATCGCGGCCGCAAGCTCGGCGAGTTCGATCTCGACGCCGCGCTCGCGCGCAAGCCGCAATTGATCCTCGTCGACGAACTCGCGCATTCGAACGTGCAGGGCGCGCGCCATCTGAAGCGCTGGCAGGACGTCTACGAACTGCTCGACGCCGGCATCGACGTCTATACGACCGTCAACGTGCAGCACCTGGAGAGCCTGAACGACGTGGTTGGCCAGATCACCGGCATCCGCGTTTGGGAGACCGTGCCCGATCGCGTGTTCGATCATGCCGACGAAGTCACGCTCGTCGATCTGCCGGCCGAGGAACTGCTCGACCGCATGCGCGACGGCAAGGTGTACATGGCGCAGCAGGCCGAGCGCGCGGTGCGCAACTTCTTTCGCAAGGGCAACCTGATCGCGCTGCGCGAACTCGCGCTGCGCCGCACCGCCGATCGCGTCGACGCGCAGATGCGCGAGTACCGCGCCGACCGGTCGATCCAGCGTATCTGGCAGGCGCGCGAGCGGCTGCTGGTGTGCGTAGGTCCTGGTCCCGAGGCGCCGGCGCTGGTGCGTTCTGCTGCGCGCCTCGCCGCGAGCCTGAAGGCCGACTGGCTCGCGGTCTATGTCGAAACGCCCGCGTTGCAGCGTCTGCCCGACGCGCGCCGCGCACGCACGCTGAACGCGCTGAAGCTCGCCGCCGAACTCGGCGCCGAAACCGCGACGCTCGCCGCCGCGGATGCGCTCGACGCGTTGATCGGTTACGCGCAGGCGCGCAACGTATCGAAGCTGGTGGCGGGCGCATCGTCGCGCACCGGCATTAGCCGCTGGCTGCGCCGGCCGCTTGGTGAGCGCATCGCCGAGAAGAGCGGCGATCTCGATCTCACGCTGATTCGCGTGTCGTCGGAGCGCGACGCCGGCGAACAGCGGCGGCTGTTGAACACGACCGCGAACGCGTGGCGCGAAGCGTTGAGCGCGGCGCGCGAGCGTCGCTCGCCGCCGCGCGCGTATGCGTGCGCGCTTGCGATCGGCGCGGCGATCACGCTGCTGTCGAGCCAGTTGATCGACCGCATCGATCTGACCAACCTCGTGATGCTGTACCTGCTCGGCGTGATCTTCACCGCGGTGAAGCTCGGACGCGGGCCGGGTGTCGTGCTGTCGTTCGCGAGCGTCGCCGCGTTCGATTTTTTCTTCGTGCCGCCGCGCATGTCGCTGTCGGTGTCCGATACGCAGTACCTGCTGACGTTCTTCGGCATGCTGCTGACATCGCTCGTGATCAGCCATCTGACTTCGAGCCTGCGCCGCGAGGCGAGCGTCGCGCGACGCCGCGAGCAGCGCACCGGCGCGATGTACGAGATGGCGCGCGAGCTCGCCGCGGCGCTTGCGGCCGAGCAGATCGTCGGCATCGGCACCCGGCACTTGAGCGAAGTGTTCGGCGCGCGAGTCGCGATCCTGCTGCCGGACAGCGCCGATCAGGTCAAACAGAAGATCGAGGACCCGGACCCGGCGATCACGCTGGAAGGCGACGCGCTCGACCTCGACGTCGGCCAGTGGGTCTACGATCAGCAGAAGCCGGCCGGCCACGGCACCGACACGCTGCCGGCCGCCGCGGCGCTGTACCTGCCGCTGAAGGCGCCGATGCGCACACGCGGCGTGCTCGCGGTCGTCGTGCGTGACGAGCGCGAGCTGACCGTGCCGGAACAGCGGCGCATGCTCGATGCGTTCGCCGCGCAGATCGCCCTCGCGCTCGAACGCGTGCATTACGTCGATATCGCGCGCGATGCGCTCGTCAACATGGAGTCGGAACGACTTCGCAATTCGCTGCTGTCGGCGATATCGCACGATCTGCGCACGCCGCTGACGACGATCGTCGGGTTTTCATCGATGCTCGCCCAGGGGCAGCGAGCGCAGGGGCCGACCGACCCGCAATCCGCCGCGCGTCGTAACGACGAACTCGTCGATGCAATCCACGAAGAAGCGCTGCGCATGACCGACATCGTCACGAATCTGCTCGACATGGCGCGCCTGCAGGCCGGCAGCCTGCAACTGAACCAGCAATGGACGCTGCTCGAGGAGACGGTCGGCGCCGCGCTGCGCGCGTGCAAGCGCGTGCTCGCCGATCATCCGGTGCAGGTCACGCTGCCCGCCGATCTGCCGCTGCTGCATCTCGACGCGGTGCTGATGGAGCGGCTGTTCTCGAACCTGTTCGAGAACGCGGCCAAATACACGGCGTCGGGCACGCCGCTCATGATCGGCGCGCAGCAGATCGACGCGGACGGCGCGCCGTTCGTGCGCGTGACGATCGACGACAACGGCCCCGGCCTGCCCGCCGGCATGGAAGCGCGGGTGTTCGAGAAGTTCACGCGCGGCGAGAAGGAATCGGCGAAACCGGGCATCGGCCTTGGGCTCGCGATCTGCCGCGCGATCGTCGAGGCGCACGGCGGTACAATCGGCGCGCTCAACCGGACGGCAGCGGATGGCCACGTCGAGGGCGCGCGCTTCTGGTTCACACTGCCGGTCAAGACGCCGCCCGATGCTCCTGAAACGTTCGATACGCTCGAAGACGAAGGCGCCGCCGACGACACCGCCGCCGACCTCAACCCGCTCACCCGACCCGCCCATGAGTGACCTGAGCATCACCGTCGTTCTGATCGAAGACGAAAAGCAGATTCGCCGCTTCGTGCGCACGGCGCTCGAAGGCGAGGGCATCGCCGTGTACGACGCCGAGACCGGAAAGCAAGGGCTCGTCGAAGCGGCGACGCGCAAGCCCGATCTGGTGATCGTCGATCTGGGCCTGCCCGACACCGACGGCCTCGACGTGATCCGCGAGTTGCGCGGCTGGAGCGAACTGCCGGTGATCGTGCTGTCGGCGCGCACCCAGGAAAGCGAAAAGGTCGCCGCGCTCGACGCCGGCGCCGACGACTACCTGACCAAGCCGTTCGGCGTGTCCGAGTTGCTCGCGCGCATCCGCGCGCATCTGCGGCGGCGCAATCACGGCGGCGCGAACGAATCGCCGCAGGTGCGCTTCGGCGCGGTCACTGTCGACCTCGCGCTGCGCCAGGTCACGCGCGACGGCGCCGCGGTCCATTTGACGCCGATCGAATACCGGCTGCTCGCGACGCTCGTGCGCCACGCCGGCCGCGTGCTCACGCACCGGCAGCTGCTGCGCGACGTGTGGGGGCCGTCGCATGTGGAGAGTCACCACTATTTGCGCATCTACATGGCGCATCTGCGCGGCAAGCTCGAGCGCGATCCGGCGCAGCCCGAGCATATCGTCACTGAGACGGGCGTCGGGTATCGGCTGGTGGGCGCGGTGTGAGTTCGTCCGCGAAGCTGCTCCGTTATAATCTCCCGACGTAAGGACGACCTTACGCTTTTGTCGATCATCGGGGACGGCCCCATTTTTCATGGAGCTGTTTCAATGTCCTGGTTTCTTCTGTTGATCGCCGGTTTGCTCGAAGTCGCCTGGGCGGCCGGTCTCAAAACTTCCGAAAGTTTCACCCGCTTCTGGCCGTCCGTCTTCACGGTCGTGACCGCGCTCGGCAGCTTCGCGCTGCTCGCGCTGGCGATGCGGCAACTGCCGCTCGGCACGGCCTATGCGGTGTGGACAGGAATTGGCGCGGTCGGCGCGTTCATCTTCGGCGTCGTGATGATGGGCGAGGCGTTGACGCTCGCGCGCGTCGCCAGTGCGTCGCTGATCGTGATCGGCCTCGTCGGGCTGAAGCTGTCGTCGGGGCACTGACCCCTCGGCCCCGTCCGCCCGGCGCGCGGCCGCCATTGCCTGCAAGCCACAGCGCGGCCTCGCCGCTCTACGTTCCGCGAATCATCGTAGCTATAATGAGACAGCAACGACGTTGAGATTGCCCGCGGCCTGGCTGGCGCGGCCGGCTTGGCAAGCCTGACGGCTTGGGCGCGGAACCCCCGCTGGTTCCCGCCGAAGCCGTCAGGCAAGCACAAAGCGCGTGGAGGCGGCCATGCTTGAATCACTTTCGCTTGCAGCGGGCCTTTCATGGGGCAGCGGTCTGCGCCTCTATCTAACGGTCCTTTTGGCCGGCGTATTGGAACGTCTTGGCCTGATTCACTTGCCGGACACCTTGTCCGCGCTGTCGTCGCCATGGGTGATCGGCGCGGCGGCCGTGCTGACGCTCACCGAATTCCTCGCCGACAAGATCCCCGCGTTCGATTCGCTGTGGGACGCGATCCACACCTTCATCCGCATTCCAGCCGGCGCCGTGCTGGCCGCCGGCGCGCTCGGCCACGCCGATCCGACGCTGCTGACCGTCGCCGCGCTCGCGGGCGGCACGCTCGCCGGCACTGCGCATCTCGCGAAGGCGGGCACCCGCGCGCTGATCAATCTGTCGCCGGAACCGGTGTCGAACGTCGTCACGTCGACCGCCGAGGACGGCCTCGCGGTCGGCGGGGTACTGCTTGCGCTATTCGTGCCGCTCGCGTTTCTGGTCTTGATGGTAGGCTTTCTGCTACTCGCGGCGTGGGCGTTGCCGCGATTGTGGCGTGGCGTGCAGGGCGGTTTTCGCGGCATGGCCACGCACATGGTGTCGCGATTGGCGAGGAGCAGGCACGATTGAGCGAAGCACTACCAGGATCTAAGGCGGGTTCAAGAACGCGCGCCGACACCAGACCGGCGCGCCGGCTCGGCGGCATCGATCTGTTGCGCCAGGCCATGCGGATGACGGCGCGCGACTGGCGCGCGGGCGAACTGACGATGTTGCTGCTCGCGCTCGTGCTGGCGGTCGCGGCGTTGTCGAGCGTCGGGTTTCTGGGCGACCGGCTGCATCAGGGGCTCGAGCGCGATGCGCGGCGCATGATCGCCGCCGACTTCATCGTGCGCGCCGATCATCCGGTCGATCCGCAATTCGCGGCCGAGGCGCACGCCCTGGGCCTGCGCACCGCCACCACGGCGATCTTTCCCAGCATGATCAACTCGACCGGCGCGCAGCCGGCGTCGCGGCTCGCCGCCGTCAAGGCGGTGTCGCCGGGCTATCCGTTGCGCGGCGCGCTGCGCATCGCGGCGGCGCCGGGTGCGGCCGATCATCCGGCAACTTCGATTCCGGCGCCGGGCACCGTCTGGGTCGACCAGGAATTGCTCGACGCGCTGAAGCTGAAGGTCGGCGATGCGGTGAAGGTCGGCAATCGCAGCTTCACGGTCGGCGCGCTGATCACGCGCGAGCTCGATCGCGGCTTCTCGTTCGTCAACTTTTCGCCACGCCTGATGCTGCGCGCCGACGAAGTGCAGGCGACCGGCCTGATCACGTACGGCAGCCGGGTCACGTACCGGTTGCTGGTCGCCGGCTCCGACGACGCGGTCGCGCGCTTCGCGCAGTTTGCGCACGAGCACGTCGACGCCGGCAAGATGCGCGGCGTCGCGCTCGAGTCTCTGCAGGACGGCCAGCCGCAGGTGCGTCAGACGCTCGATCGCGCGGGCCATTTCCTGACGCTCGTGTCGCTGTTGACCGCGCTGCTCGCAGCGGTCGCGATCGCGATGGCCGCGCACCGCTTCATGCGCCGGCATCTCGACGGCTGCGCGGCGATGCGCTGTCTCGGCGCGAGCCAGGCCGCGCTACGGGCGCTGTTCACGCTCGAATTCGTCGGGCTCGGCCTGCTCGGCGGGGTGCTCGGCGTGGCGCTCGGTTATCTGGGGCATCTCGCGCTGCTGACGTGGCTCGGCGGCCTGATCGACGTGGTGCTGCCGCAGCCGACGCTGTGGCCCGCGTTCGAAGGCATTGCGGCCGGCCTCGTGCTGCTGCTCGGCTTCGCGCTGCCGCCGCTGTTGCCGCTCACGCGCGTTCCACCGGTGCGCGTGCTGCGGCGTGAATGGGGCGAGGAGGGGCGCACCGCGTGGGCCGCCTATGCGTTCGGCATTGTGCTGTTCGCGGGGTTGCTGATTCTCGCCGCCGGCGAATTGAAGCTCGGCGGCATCGTCGCGGGTGGATTCGCGGGCGGCTTGCTGGTGTTCGCAGGCATCGCGCGGCTCGCGCTGTGGGGCGCGGCGCGCGTGGTGCGCAGCGAGCGCGTCAATGCGGGCATCGGCTGGCGCTATGCGCTCGCGTCGCTGGAGCGGCGCAGCAGCACCAGTGCGCTGCAAATCACCGCGCTCGGCATCGGCCTGATGTGCCTGTTGCTGATCGCGATGACGCGCAACGACCTCGTGCAGGGCTGGCGCAAATCGACGCCGCCCGATGCGCCCAACGAGTTCATCATCGACATCCAGCCTGATCAGCGCGACGCGGTCACGCAGTATCTGGACGCGCACGGCATCGCTGGCGTGGAGTTGTCGCCCATGGTGCGCGGGCGGCTCGTCGCGATCAACGGCAAGGCAGTCAACCCGGACTCGTTCAAGGGCGCGGACGCTAGGCGTCTGGTGGACCGCGAGTTCAACCTGTCGTACACGACGCAACTGCCCGACGACAACCGGATCGCCGCGGGCAGCTGGTTCGGCGATACGACGAAGCCGCAGATTTCGATCGAGCAGGGTCTCGCGAAGCTGATCAACGTGAAGCCCGGCGACGTACTGCGCTTCGACGTGACGGGACTGACCATCGAGGCGCCGGTGACGAGCGTGCGCAAGCTCGACTGGGGGTCGTTCAAGGTCAATTTCTTCGTACTGATGCCGCCCGTCTCGTTGCAGGACTTCCCGGCGACATTCATCACGAGCTTCCATCTGCCCGCGGATAAGCAGTCGACGATCGACGGCCTGATCGCCGCGTATCCCAATCTGACCGCGATCGACACCGGCCCGATCCTCGCGCAGGTGCAGCGCGTGTTGCAGCAGGTGATCGGCGCGGTGCAGTTCCTGTTCGCGTTCACGCTCGCGGCCGGCGTGCTGGTGCTGTACGCGGCGCTCGCCGGTACGCGCGACGAGCGTATGCGAGAATCCGCGCTGCTGCGTGCGCTGGGCGCATCGCATCGTCAGGTGCGGGCGGTGCAGGTGGCCGAGTTCGTCGCGGTCGGTGCGCTAGCAGGCCTGATGGCGGCGGTCGGCGCGCAGGTCATCGGCTCGCTGCTGGCCACGCACGTGTTCGAGTTCTATCTGGACTTCGATCCGTGGCTGCTGCCGGCGGGCATTTGCGCGGGTATCGCCTGTGCTGGTGTCGGCGGGTGGCTGAGTCTGCGGCATGTGTTGGCGCGGCCCGCGCTGCAATCGCTGCGCGACGCGTGAGCTTTCTTTGTGATGTTTATTTGCTGTTGAGCAGGGTATGAGCGATTTGAACGACGAAGTGTCCTCGGACAAGCCGACGGCCTTCGAACTGGTGGGCGGCGAGGCGCGCGTGCGCGAACTGGTCGACCAGTTTTACGACCTGATGGATCTCGAGGCGGATTTCGCCGGGATTCGCGCGCTGCATCCGGCATCGCTCGAGGGTTCGCGCGACAAGCTGTTCTGGTTTTTGTGCGGCTGGCTCGGCGGTCCCGATCATTACATCAGCCGCTTTGGCCATCCCCGTTTGCGCGCGCGGCATCTGCCGTTTGCGATCGCGTCGAGCGAGCGCGACCAGTGGTTGAGGTGCATGGCGTGGGCGATGGAGGACATCGGCTTGCCGGAGCCGCTGCGCGAGCGGCTGCTCGGCTCGTTCTTCGAAACCGCCGACTGGATGCGCAACCGCAATGGCTGACACGCCGCCGCACGCCGCCTCGGCACCGTACTCGGTCGAAGCCGACTATGCGGCGCTCGAGCCGCGCGCACGGGAGATTCTCGACTGCTGGTTCGGCGCGCCGGGCACGCCGGAGCACGGCACCGAGCGCAAGCTCTGGTTCAAGCGCAATGACGCCGTGGATGCGATGCTGCGCGAGCGTTTCGGGAACCTGATCGATGCGGCCAACGCGGGGGAGCTCGACGCATGGCAGGCCACGCCGTTGGGCGCGTTGGCGCTCGTGATCGTGCTGGACCAGTTTTCCCGCAACTGCCATCGTGGGACGCCGCGCGCGTTCGCGACCGACAGCAAGGCGCTGCAAACCGCGCAACGAATGATCGCGAGCGGCGCCGATCGGCTGTTGCCAGGCGTGCAGCATCGGGCGTTCGCGTATCTGCCGTTCGAGCACGCTGAATCGCTCGCGAGCCAGCAGGAGTCGCTGCGCCTCTTCAAACAGCTGGCGCAGGAGCCGGGCGGTGACGGCTACTATCAACACGCGCTGCGCCACGCGAAAGTGATCGAGCGGTTTGGCCGCTTTCCGCATCGCAACGTGTTGCTCGGACGTGAATCGAGCGATGAGGAGATCGCGTTTCTGCGCGAGCCCGGTTCGAGGTTCTGAATCAGCGCGGACGCGCACGCGAAGCACTCGGCCGGCGCGACGTGTTGCGCGGCTTTACTCGTCGCCGCGTAGCTTGCCCGCCACCGGCGTGCGCACGAACACGCGCAAGAGCTCATCCGAATCACCCGGCCGCGCGCCGGACCAGAACAGCCGCCATTCGCCGGCCGGCGGCCGCGCGTTATCGCGGTGGCTTTCCTCGATCAGCCACGTGCAGGCGGTCGTGCGCGGATCTTCGCTCGGCTGATGCACGATGCCCGTGTAGTAGAAGAGCATCGGCGCTTCGGATTCGCCGAGGCCGGAGCTCGCCATGCAGTCGCCGTCGTTCCATTCGATATCCATCTTCGCGCCGAGGTCGCGGAACACCGAGCGGTAGCTTTTCGCGTAGTCGAGCCACGGCAGCAGCAGCGTGCTGACGAGCCCCCAGACGAGCATCGCGCCCGCGCACCAGCTGAGCGCGCCGCGCCATTTGCCCGCGTACTTGAACGACGGCAGCAGCCACAGCCAGCCGATCGTCAGCACGAGTGCACCGATGATCAGCGCGGGCGAAATCGGCAGCACCCAGTCGAGCGGCAGCCAGCGGCCGAGCAGATGCAGCGACGCATGGTTGCTCGCCGGGTTCGTCATGGTGGACCAGACGATCCACACGAGTGCGGCCGCGCTGCCGAACAGCACGCGGCTCGTCATATCCCAGCCGGTATGCAGGCGCGCCGGCAAGCGTTCGACGCCCTGCATCGCGACCAGCGCGAGCGGTGCGATGAACGGCAGGATGTAGAGTTCGCGGACCGTCGCCGAAGTTTGCAGCACCGCGAAACCGATGCCGGCGAACAGCATCGGCAACACCACGCACGGATCGCGCCAGCGCCGCCATGCGCCACCCGCGAGCGCGGTCAGCGCGAGCGGCACGACCGGAAAGCCGACGCTCAGCACGGTGCGCAGCACGAACAGGTGACTCTCGTTTTCGGAGCCGAGCTCGGCGACTGAAAAACCGAAGAAGCGCCCGACGTTGTTATCCCACAGCCACACCTTGAAGAGTGCCTCGGAGCGCAGGTAGAAGCAGATTGGCCAGATCAGCGCGAAGGGCGCGCAGACGAGCGCGGCGAGGCTCAGCGCGCCCGCGAAGCCGCGGCTGCGGCAAGCCGGATAGAGCAACAGCGCAGCACAGGTGGTGGCGCCGAACACGAGCGGCACGAACAGCCCCTTGGCGAGCAGCGACACGCCGACGCCCGCGCCGAACATCGTCGCGCCGCTGAGGATCGCGTGACGCCGCGCGCGGGCATCGAGCGGTTTGATCTGCCGGGCGGCCTGAGCATCCATCGGGAAATAAGAGGCCGCGCGCGGGTCGTCACGCAGATGCACCAGCACGAGTTCGAATAGTCCGCAAAAGCCGAGCGCGGCGCCGGCCATCAGCGCGACGTCGGTCATCATGTCGTGCACGTGCTTGACGACGACGAGCGTGCCGCCGAACAGCGCGAGCGTGCCGATCACGCGCAGGTCGAACCAGCTCGACGCAGCGACCGCGCGACGCGCGACGCGCGCGGTGTAGTACACCGTCAGGCCCGCGAACAGCGCGCTCGCGAGCCGTGCCGCATCGTGCAGCGGCAAATAGCGGCCGAACATCCACGCGAGGCCGGTGGCGACCCAGTCGTAGATCGGCGGCTTTTCGACGAAGGGCTGGCCGGCATTGGTCGGCACGACGAGGTCGCCGGTATCGAGCATGTGCTGCACGATGCCGAATGTGTAGGTTTCGTCCTGCTTCCATGGCTCGTGGCCGAGAATGCCGGGGACGAGCCACGCGCACAGGATCGCCAGCGCGACGAACCACAGCAGCGGACGAATCGCCGCGAGCGCGCGCCAACGCTGCAGGCCGCGCGCGGCGCGGTCGGCGGAAACGGCTGAGTCCGATGTCTGCGCTGTGTCGACGCTATGGATCGCGAGCGCCGAAGCCGCGGTGTCTCCAATTGCGGGCTGGGCCTGCGCGCCGGCGAACGGGTGCGCGGTGCTGGCGCTAAGCGCGGCCTCTTGCGCACGGCCTGCTGGAGCGGCCGAGGTCACGGCCGTCGCGCTGGCATTGTGCGCGCGCCAGCGCGTGGACTGCTTGTCTTGCATGGAAGTCTCTGGTCAGCGTACGCGTCGGCGTTGGCCTCGTACTTATGTTTTGCTTACGTCGCCTGCGAATGCATTCGATCCGACCGATTGTAGCGCCGCATTATTACGGAAGATTACAGGTGCAGAAAGGCGCGCATTCGATGCGCGGCTATGTCGGTTTCACGACAAATCGACGGGGATTCGTGGAACGAGAGAGGGAGCGCGGAAAAAGGCGCGGCCGTAGCGGACCGCGCTATGCGTTCGAGGCTTGTGTGTCCCGTTGAACGCGACGTTCGCTCAGCGGCCGCCGGCGACGTCGAACAGCGCGCCCGTCACGTACGACGACGCGTCGCTGAGCAGCCATACGATGGCCTCGGCGACTTCGTCGGCCCGGCCGGGGCGGCCGAGCGGTGTCGTCGCGCCCAGTTGTGCGGCGCGTTCGGGCTTGCCGCCGCTCGCATGGATCTCGGTGTCGATCAGACCCGGACGCACCGCGTTCACGCGCACGCCCTGCGGGCCGAGTTCTTTTGCGAGGCCGATCGTCATCGTGTCGATTGCGCCTTTCGACCCGGCGTAGTCGACGTATTCGTTCGGCGAACCGAGCCGCGCCGCCGCCGACGAAACGTTGACGATCGCGCCGCCCGCGCCGCCGCGCTGAGTCGACATGCGCCGCGCCGCTTCGCGCGCGCACAGATAGGCGCCGAGGACGTTGACGTCGAACACGCGTTTCAGACGCGCGAAGTCCATATCGGCGAGCTGGCTCGACGGCGCGACGATGCCGGCGTTGTTGACGAGCGCGTCGATGCGGCCGAAGGATTGCTGCAGCATATCGAACATGCGAATCACGTCGGCTTCGTTCGCGACATCGCCGGCGATCGGGAGCGCGCGGCCGCCCGCGTGTTCGACCTCGGCGACCGTCTGCTGGGCGGCGGCGAGGTCACGCACGTAGTTCACGCCGACATACCAGCCGCGCGCGCCTAGCAGACGCGCGGTGGCTCGGCCAATGCCGCGGCTGCCGCCGGTGATAAGAACAGCTTTCGTCATCGCAACCTCGTCGTCGGGGTGATGCGTGTGCGGCGTGCCGCGGATTCAGATCGCGTCGCTTTGGACCGCCGTCCATTTGTCGCGAGCGGGCGGCGCGTAACGTTGCAGCTTGCCGATCAACGCGAGCGGATCGGCGTCGATCTGCAGCATGTCGAGATAGGTCTTACGCAGGAAGCCTTCGTCGACTGTGTGCTCAAGCAGGCGGATCAGCGGTTCGTAGAAGCCGCCCGTGTTCAGCAGCGCGACCGGCTTGCCGTGATAGCCGAGCTGCGCCCACGTAAAGACCTCGAACAGCTCCTCGAGTGTGCCCGCGCCGCCCGGCATCGCGACGAACGCATCGGACAGCTCGGCCATCATCTTCTTGCGATGATGCATGTCGGGCACCACGTGCAGCTCGGTCAGGCCGTTATGACCCACTTCCTTGCTGACGAGCAGCTCGGGAATCACGCCGATCGCGCGGCCGCCTTCGGCCATCACGGTGTCGGCGATCACGCCCATCAGTCCCACTTTGCCGCCGCCAAAGACGAGCGCGAGATCGGCCTCGACGAGGGCGCGGCCGAACGCGCGCGCCGCCTGCGCATACAGCGGTTTGGCTCCCATAGAAGAGCCGCAATAGACACACACCGACTTCATACTCAACTTTCCTTCGATTCGTTGCGAGGCGCGGCGCCTTCACGCGGCGGCAGGTAGTCGTAGAACTCGCGCTTGGGCAGGATGCCCGATACGAGGTCGTCGAACAGCTGCCGCGAGCGGCCGCGCAGGTAGGGCGCCATCAGCGAGACGATCTGCACGCTGACCTGATGCAGTTCCTCGCGGATCGCTTCCTGCTCGTTGTATTTGCGCGGATTCATCACGAACTGATACGACAGCCAGTACGTGCCGATCACGCCGACGTTGGTCGCAATCACCTGCATTTCCTGCGGCGTCGCGACCATTTCGCCATCGGCGACGAGCTGCTCGCAGAACTGGCTCGCGAAGCGCACCTTGTGGCTGATGATCTGCTTGAAGTGCGTCTCGAGCGTGCGATTGCGTGCGAGCAGGTCGTTCAGGTCGCGGTACAGGAAGCGGTAGCGCCACGTGAAATCGACCATGTACTGCAGATACGACCACATTTCGTCGATGGTCGCGCGATGGTCGTCGGGGAAACGCAGACGCTTCTCCATCTCCTGCTCGAACTGGCTGAAGATGCTGTTGATGATGTCGTCTTTGTTGCGGAAGTGGTAGTACAGGTTGCCTGGGCTGATTTCCATTTCCTCGGCGATCGTCGTCGTCGTGACGTTCGGCTCGCCGATTTCGTTGAACAGCTTCAACGACAGTTCGAGAATCCGTTCGCGCGTGCGGCGGGGAGGTTTGGCTTCCATGTCGTCCGGCCCTCGTTATGCCGGGCTGGGCGCATGGCGGCGTGCCGCCGCTGCGTGTTCCACCCGGATGCGGTTGGTATATTGAGCTCTCCCGAACCCGCCGACACGCGGCGGGCCCCCCGAAAGGGCAGGATGAGGCGATGCGCGGATACGTTTGCGCGAGCGCCTTTCCTGTGAGACCGTTAAACGATTATAAACCGAGCGTTCTAATACCCAACCGCCTGCGGGGATATTCAACCATGTCGGACAGGGGCAAGCGTGCGCTGCAACCCGCGTCGAGATTCAAAGCCACGCGCGAACCCAGCCGACGACCAGCGGCCCGACGATCACCCCCCACGTCATCACACACATGCCGAGCGCGACCATCACGGCCGCGCTGCCGAGATCCTTCGCGCGCCGCGACAGCTCGTGACGTTCGAGCGAGATCCGGTCGATGGCTGCTTCGACGCTCGAATTGAGCAGCTCGACGATCAGCACGAGCAGCACCGAGCCGAGCAGCAGCACACGCGACACGGGATCGACGGGTACCACGAGGCCGCACGGAATCAGGATCGCGGCCAGCGTGAGTTCCTGACGAAACGCGCTTTCCTCGCGAATCGCGACGCGAAAGCCGGCCAGCGAGTTTTTCATCGCGTGCCATGCGCGCGTGGGGCCGCGGTTGCCCTTGTAGGGGTTGAAGGGCAGCGGGGCGAGCGGGTCGTCGGGACTGAGCGGTTCGTTGGGGACGTCGTGGCTCGAGTCGCGAGTTGTGTCGTGGCTGGCGTCATGCTGCACGCCGCCCGAGACGCTGGGGCCGCCGTTCATGGACCTCGCGCCGTCCACCCGATGCACGGTGTCCGCATGCCCGCTCACACCCGGCTCGCGGACATCATCGAACGGTTCGATGCTCGCGGTGTCGCGGCTGGACTCGACGGCGCGCAGTGCGCCGTTCGACGCGCCTTCGGCGCTGGATCGACTGCTTCGCATGGATAGCTCCGCGCGCCGCATCACGCAGCGGCGCTTTCCTCACGATACGCCGTGCCGCGCAGTGGCTTCAAATGCGCGGCGAATTGTGCGGACGCCGCTGCCCACGAAAAGCGCTCGGCCCACGCGCGCGCATGCGATCGCTCGATCTTCAGTGCCTCGAGACAGGCCTCGCGCAGATCCTCGTGCATTGCACCGGCGCCGCCGTCGCCTAGCACGTCGATCGGGCCGGTGACCGGATACGCGGCCACCGGCGTGCCGCATGCGAGCGCTTCGAGCAGCACGAGCCCGAACGTGTCGGTGCGGCTCGGAAACACGAAGACGTCGGCGGCCGCGTAGACCTTCGCGAGTTCGGCCTGCGACAGCACGCCCAGATAGTTCACCTGCGGGTAGCGCGACTTCAGCTCGGCGAGCGCCGGACCTTCGCCCGCGACCCACTTCGAGCCGGGCAGATCGAGCTGCAAGAATGCCTCGACGTTCTTCTCGACCGCCACGCGTCCCACGTACAGGAAGATCGGCCGCGCGGTGTTGAGCACCTTCGAGTCCATCGGACGGAAGATCTCGAGATCGACGCCGCGCGTCCACAGCACGACGTTGGTGAAGCCGAACTTTTCGAGGTCCTGCTTGACGACGGGCGTCGGCGCCATCACCGCGAGCGACGGCTTGTGGAACCAGTGCAGAAACTTGTAGGTCGCCGCGAGCGGGATGCGAAAGCGCGCCTGCACGTACTCGGGAAAGCGCGTGTGATACGCGGTCGTGAACGGCAGCTTGTGCTCCAGCGCATACGCGCGCGCGGCCATGCCGAGCGGACCTTCGGTGGCGATGTGCAACGCATCGGGCGCGAAACGGTCGATGCGCTCGCGCAGCCGGCGGCGCGGCAGCAGCGACAGGCGTATCTCCGGATAAGTCGGGCACGGGATGGTGCGGAATTCGAGCGGTGTCAGCAGATCGACCTGGTGGCCGAGCGCGGCCAGTTCGCGCCGGGTGTTCTTCAGCGTGCGCACGACGCCGTTGACCTGCGGCTCCCATGCGTCGGTGACGATCATGATCTTCATCGCGTTGTTCATCGCTGCGGGCCCTGTGGAAGTGGACAGTGGAAGTGCTCAGGCGGTGGCGCGGGCTTTTTGCGCACGCGCCTGGGGCGCGCGCAGCGCGGTCCAGAAGATCACCTTGAGTTCGCCTTCATAGGTCTCGACGAGCGCCGACAGACTCTCGACCCAATCGCCATCGTTGCAATAGAGCACGCCGTCGATCTCGCGCATCTCGGCCTTGTGGATGTGCCCGCAGACCACACCGTCACAGCCGCGGCGACGCGCTTCGTCGGTCATCACGGTTTCGAACGACGAGATGAAGTTGACCGCGTTCTTGACCTGATGCTTCAGGTATTGCGACAGTGACCAGTACGGGAAGCCGAGCTTGCTGCGAATGCGGTTGAACCAGCGGTTCAGCACGAGGATCATCGTGTACAGCGTGTCGCCGAGATAGGCGAGCCACTTCGCATGCTGGATCACGCCGTCGAACAGATCGCCGTGCACGATCCACAGCCGCTTGCCGGCGAGCGTCGTGTGGAACGCTTCGCCGCGCACGTGGATGTCGCCGAACGCGAGGTCGCAGAACTGGCGCGCGGCTTCGTCGTGATTGCCGGGCACGTAGATGACCTGGGTGCCTTTGCGCGCCTTGCGCAGCACTTTCTGGACGACGTCGTTGTGGGCCTGCGGCCAGTACCAGCCTTTCTTCAACTGCCAGCCGTCGATGATGTCGCCGACGAGGTACAGGTACTCCGATTCGTTGTGGCGCAGGAAGTCGAGCAGATAACCCGCCTGGCAGCCGCTCGAGCCGAGATGGATAT
Source organism: Paraburkholderia sp. BR14320 (assembly GCF_040948665.1). Classification (NCBI taxonomy): domain Bacteria; kingdom Pseudomonadati; phylum Pseudomonadota; class Betaproteobacteria; order Burkholderiales; family Burkholderiaceae; genus Paraburkholderia; species Paraburkholderia sp. BR14320. Next base: position 10,436 of record NZ_JBFPKG010000038.1, on the reverse strand, counting down.
CCGAGAGCCAGATCGTGCGATAGCGATGCGGATCGTCGTGGCCGTCATCGGAATGATCGGCGTGGGCGTCGAGCGATGGCGTCGCCGGCAGCGGCAAGCCGTGATGAGTAGAACCCGGGGCGGGCCGGAACGCGACGGGGTCGACGCTCGGTCCGGTTTGACGAAACAGGGAAGTCGCGGACGTATTGGGGTCCATGGCTCACGCGTCGAGTGGCGGTGCCCGTATTGGGCCAGGCGCGAGTGACTCTGCCATGACAGTCACGAGAAGTTCTTATTACGGAGCAGCCTTGGCGGGGCCTGTTTTTTCGTTGTTCTGGCTTTTTTGGCCTTTCCTTGCTTTGTCTATTAGCGTTGCGCCTGTGCAACGCCAATAGACCGACAAGTCAGCAAGGAAAGGCCAAAGAAGCCAGAACAACGACAAAAAAGCCTAACCCCGCCAAAGGCGGCAACGCATTCAGCACGCGCGCTAGCGCACAACCTGGACCACCCGCGTCCCCGCGAGCCGATCATGAAAAAACTGCCGCTGCGAATCAAACCGCCCACTCGCGGCCCACACCACGAACCAGACCCCCGCAACGACAAGCGTCTGCGGCACCCGCAACCCAAGAAGCGGATGCACCGCCAACGGCGGCAAAAACCACAACCAGGCGAGCAAGTACCGCCCAATCGCCCGTCCAATGGAAATCGGCTGGCCATCAGCGCCGACAACCCGTAACCGCCAGGTTTTCATCGGCAGCGTCTGGCCGCCATGCGTCCAGAACCAGACGAAATACACGCCAACCACGAGGCCAATCCAGCCGGCGAGCAGGTTGTGATGCGCGAGCCCGTTCCGCTGCTGCGTCAGCGTGCTGAACAGATAGCCGGCGAGAAACACCACGCCGAACAGAATGACCGCTTCGTAGAGCAGCGCCGCCAGCCGTCGCCGGACGGTGGGCGCCGTGCCGCCGGGCGCGGCGGCGGGCAGGGTGGGAGTGACGAGCGGCTGGGACACGTAATGGGCTCGAGTCGGGAATCAGGAGCCGTGGAAAATCGCCGGCGCTTCGGCCGGCGACACCGGCACGGGCGTCGCCGGCACGAAGCTGCCCGCCGCCGGAATCGCGGGGGTAGCCGGCAGCGAGGCCGCGGCCGGTGCGGAGGCGGCCGGCGCGGCGCTCGCCGCCGCGGCAGCGCTGGCGGCCGCGCCGTGCTCGCGCGCGTTCACGAACCGGTCGATGCCCTTGATCTCATTGCGAGCCGACGGCGGCGCGCTCACGACGCTGGGGCGGCGCTTGCGCTCACTGGCGGCGAGCCGCTCCTTGGTTTCCTCGGGCAGTTGTTGGTACGCCTTCCATGCATTCTGGCGCGCTTCGCGCGGCAATTCCTTCGAAACCTGGTAGTTCTCGCGCGCGACGCGGCGCTGATCGGGCGTCATGCGCACCCATTCGCTCATGCGCTCATGCAGACGCTTTTGCGCATCCGGCGACATCTTTGCGTATCGCGACGCGATCTTGATCCACTTTCGCTTGCGTTCGTCGCTGAACGAATCCCACTGCGATGCGAAGGGCGCGAGCGCGATATGCTCAGCGGCGCTTAGACGCGACCACGCGAGCGGGCTGTTGCTGCCGGGCAGGCCAGGCAAGTCGACGGAAAGTGCGGGGGCGGGCGTGGACGCGGCGACGTTGACGTCAGGCGACGGATGGCCCGCCGGGGACGGGCTCGGATGAAAACGCGGATAGGTCGCGACGAAGGACACCAGAGCCGCGATTGCGCATCCGAAAACAACGGCCAGGCCGCGCTTGTAACTCACCCGAGGAATCTCCCGCTCAGTGTGCGCGTGAAAGATACGCGTTGAAGCCGTGGTCGAGATAGGCATTGAGCGGCAGATCGTCGCTAAGCATGGCGGCATCGATATCGGCGAGTTCGGCGGTGCGCTGCTGGTCTTCCCAGTACGCGATGCCGATCAGGCTCACCACCAGCGCGGCGAGCGGCCACGCGAGCGCGAAGCGGCGCAGCGACCAGCGGCGGCGCGGCTCGAAGCCTCCCTGCGGCAGCCCCGCCGGCATGCCGGCGAACGCAGGCACGAACACCGGCGCGCTGACGGCTTCAGGCTTTTTGCGCGCCAACGCGGCGCGACGTGCGGCGGCGAGCCGGTCGACGGTGGCGGGCGGGAGGCTGGCGGTGTTTTCGTCGAGCGCGCGGCGCAGTTGACGCGCGAACTCGAGTTCTGTGTTTTCGAGGGAGCTCATAGCGTGATTCCTTTCGCCTTGAGCGCTTGCGCAAGCGTGTGGGTGGCCCGGGAGCAGTGCGTTTTCACACTGCCTTCGGAGCAGCCCATTGCGGCGGCAGTCTCGGCGACATCCATATCTTCCCAATAACGCATGAGAAACGCCTCCCGTTGACGTGCCGGTAATTTCTGGATCTCGTCGTCGATCAACTGCAGGACCTGCTCGCGCTCGAGCTTCTGTTCGTTGCTCTCGGCGCCAGTCGAACCCGCCTCCGCTTCGAAGGTTTCCAGCGGATCGAATTCGTCGTCATCGGCGTTGCCGAGCGACGAGAACAGACTAACCCAAGTGTTGCGTACTTTGGCACGACGGAAGTAGTCGTGTGTCGCATTCTGCAGAATACGCTGAAACAGCAGTGGCAGCTCTGCCGCCGGGCGGTCGCCGTATTTCTCGGCGAGCTTGATCATCGCGTCCTGCACGATGTCGAGGGACGCATCGTCGTCCCGCACGGCGTAGACCGTCTGCTTGAACGCGCGCCTTTCGACGCCCGCCAGAAAATCGGCGAGTTCCTTGTCTGATGCCATCCGTGTGGGGTCGGCGCAGCAAGCGTGCGCGTAATCGGTCGAAAAATGTCGTAAAACCCGCGGATGCTAACAAACTTTTGCTCAGATTGGGGTGAAACCTGCTGAACCTTGCATTTGCATGACAGTCGACATTCCGCCCGATCGCGCGCTCCCGCGCGTGTACTAATGGCAATATTTTCTTGACCGCGAGCGCGCCAACAGCTATCGTCGCTGGTTCGCAACATAAGTGAGTTGTCTCAATTGAGGTGTGGCCCAAGAAGCCCGCCTGTCAACTGGACGCGCCGCTTGAACCCGAGCCACAAGCCCGGCAGAGAGCACCCGATCAATTTTTTGCCGAAAATTCGAAAGGTGAATCAATGAATATGCCCAGCGCGGAATTCTCCACGTCGGATACGACCCCCCCTCACGAAGCAGACTCTATCGGCGCCACCGTGCTCATGAAGGCACTGGCCGACGAAGACGTCGAATTCATCTGGGGCTATCCCGGCGGCTCGGTACTCTACATTTACGACGAGCTGTACAAGCAGGACAAGTTCCAGCACGTGCTGGTGCGCCACGAGCAGGCTGCCGTGCACGCTGCCGACGCCTACGCCCGCTCCACCGGCAAGGTCGGCGTGTGTCTCGTGACCTCCGGCCCCGGCGTCACCAATGCGGTGACCGGCATCGCCACCGCCTATATGGATTCGATCCCAATGGTCGTGATCAGCGGCCAGGTGCCGACTGCCGCGATCGGTCAGGATGCATTCCAGGAATGTGACACGGTCGGCATCACGCGTCCCTGCGTGAAGCACAACTTCCTCGTGAAGGACGTGCGCGACCTCGCGGCCACCGTCAAGAAAGCCTTCTACATCGCCCGTACCGGCCGTCCCGGCCCGGTGCTGATCGACATTCCGAAGGACGTGTCGAAGGCGCCGTGCCAGTACGAGCCGATCAAGAGCGTGTCGCTGCGCTCATACAACCCCGTCACGAAGGGCCACTCCGGTCAGATCCGCAAGGCGGTGTCGCTGCTGCTGTCGGCGAAGCGCCCCTATATCTACACCGGCGGCGGCATCGTGCTCGCGGACGCGTCGCGTGAGCTGAACCAGTTTGCCGATCTGCTCGGCTATCCGGTCACCAATACGCTGATGGGCCTGGGCGGCTACCGCTCGAGCGACAAGAAATTCCTCGGCATGCTCGGCATGCACGGTACGTACGAAGCCAACATGGCAATGCAGCACTGCGACGTGCTGATCGCCATCGGCGCGCGCTTCGACGACCGCGTGATCGGTGACCCGAACCACTTCGCGTCGCGGCCGCGCAAGATCATTCATATCGACATCGATCCTTCTTCCATTTCGAAGCGCGTTAAGGTCGACATTCCGATCGTCGGCGACGTGAAGGAAGTGCTGAAGGAACTGATCGAGCAGTTGCAGACGGCCGAGCATGGCCCCGACACCGCGGCGCTCGCCGAGTGGTGGAAGGACATCGAAGGCTGGCGCGCGAAAGACTGCCTGAAGTTTGACCGCAAGAGCGACATCATCAAGCCGCAGTACGTGGTCGAAAAGGCGTGGGAACTGACCGACGGCAACGCGTTCGTGTGCTCCGACGTCGGCCAGCATCAGATGTGGGCCGCGCAGTTCTACAAGTTCAACAAGCCGCGTCGCTGGATCAACTCCGGTGGCCTCGGCACGATGGGCTTCGGTTTGCCGGCCGCGATGGGCGTGAAGATGGCCCATCCGGACGACGACGTGCTGTGCATCACGGGCGAAGGCTCGATCCAGATGTGCATCCAGGAGCTGTCGACCTGCAAGCAGTACGACCTGCCGATCAAGATTATTTCGCTGAACAACCGCTATCTGGGCATGGTGCGCCAGTGGCAGCAGATCGAATACAGCAAGCGCTATTCGCATTCGTACATGGATGCGCTGCCGGACTTCGTGAAGCTCGCCGAAGCGTACGGTCACGTGGGCATGCGCATCGAGCGGACGGCCGATGTGGAACCGGCGCTGAAGGAAGCGCTGCGCCTGAAGGATCGCACGGTGTTTCTCGACTTCCAGACCGACCCGACCGAAAACGTCTGGCCGATGGTTCAGGCCGGCAAGGGCATCACCGAGATGCTCATGGGTTCGGAAGATCTTTAACGACGGGGCGTTTGGTTGAATCCAGCGCCGGCTTCGTAATGCGCGCCTTCACAAAAGGCGAGAGCAGACGAGGCGGCGCCGCTCCGCTCGCAGACATCGACACATCATCTGGAAGAAGCGAAACATGAGACACATCATTTCAGTCCTGCTGGAAAACGAACCGGGCGCGCTGTCGCGCGTGGTGGGTCTGTTCTCGGCACGCGGCTACAACATTGAAACCTTGACGGTGGCTCCGACCGAAGATCGTTCGCTGTCGCGCATGACCATCGTCTCCGTTGGCTCCGACGACGTGATCGAACAGATCACGAAGCATCTGAACCGCCTGATCGAGGTGGTGAAAGTGGTCGACCTTACCGAGGGCGCCCACATCGAACGCGAGTTGATGCTGATCAAGGTGAGGGCGGTCGGCAAGGAACGTGAGGAGATGAAGCGGATGTCGGACATTTTCCGCGGCCGCATCATCGACGTCACCGAAAAGACCTACACGATCGAACTGACGGGGGCGAGCGACAAGCTCGACGCCTTCATCGAGGGGCTCGACTCCACGGCGATTCTCGAGACGGTTCGCACGGGCAGCTCGGGCATCGGTCGCGGCGAGCGCATTCTGAAGGTCTGACGTCCCGATCGAAAGGCCGGGCAACGCGGCATCGCCCGGCTGCAATAACAACATTCGCAGTACCTGAATTTCTCTGAATCATCGAATCTAGCCAAGGAACCGACATGAAAGTTTTCTACGACAAGGACGCCGATCTCTCCCTCATCAAGGGCAAGCAGGTCACCATCATCGGCTATGGCTCGCAAGGCCATGCGCACGCGCTGAACCTGAAGGAAAGCGGCGTGAACATCACGGTCGGTCTGCGTAAGGGCGGCGCATCGTGGAGCAAGGCTGAAAACGCCGGCCTGCAAGTCAAGGAAGTCGCAGAAGCGGTGAAGGGCGCGGACGTCGTGATGATGCTGCTGCCGGACGAGCAGATCGCCGACGTGTACGCGAAGGAAGTCCACGCAAACATCAAGCAGGGCGCAGCGCTCGCGTTCGCGCACGGCTTCAACGTTCATTACGGCCAGGTGATCCCGCGTGCTGACCTCGACGTGATCATGATCGCGCCGAAGGCCCCGGGCCACACGGTTCGCGGCACCTACTCGCAAGGTGGCGGCGTGCCGCACCTGATCGCGGTTGCGCAAGACAAGTCGGGCGCGGCGCGCGACATCGCTTTGTCGTACGCAGCGGCTAACGGCGGCGGCCGTGCCGGCATCATCGAAACGAACTTCCGCGAAGAAACCGAAACCGACCTGTTCGGCGAGCAGGCCGTGCTTTGCGGCGGTACCGTCGACCTGATCAAGGCTGGCTTCGAAACGCTGGTCGAAGCGGGTTACGCGCCGGAAATGGCGTACTTCGAGTGCCTGCACGAACTGAAGCTGATCGTCGACCTGATCTACGAAGGCGGCATCGCAAACATGAACTACTCGATCTCGAACAACGCCGAGTACGGCGAGTACGTGACGGGTCCGCGCATCGTGACCGCCGAAACGAAGAAGGCGATGAAGGCCGTGCTGACCGACATCCAGACCGGCGAATACGCGAAGAGCTTCATCATCGAGAACAAGGCTGGCGCACCGACGCTGCAATCGCGTCGCCGTCTGACGGCCGAGCACCAGATCGAGCAGGTTGGCTCGAAGCTGCGCGCGATGATGCCGTGGATCGCGAAGAACAAGCTCGTCGACCAGTCGAAGAACTAAGCGTCTCGACGTAACCAGGTCCGGCGCGGCGCTTCGGCGCGGCGGCCGGACCAGTCAAAAAGCCGTCCAAGGGTGCTGAACCCTGGGCGGCTTTTGCTATCCTACGGTTTTACAAAAACACAGAAGCCATCCATGAATTACCCTCATCCGATCATCGCGCGAGAAGGCTGGCCGTTCATCGCCATCGCGGCCGTCGTTGCACTACTGGTTCACGCCTTCGCGGGGTTCGGCTTTGCGTGGCTCTTCTGGCTGATCCTGATCTTCGTCGTGCAGTTCTTCCGCGACCCGGCGCGTCCGATTCCGACGCAGGCCAACGCGGTGCTGTGTCCCGCCGACGGTCGCATCGTCGCGGTAGAAACCGCCCATGATCCTTATGCGAATCGTGAAGCGCTGAAGATCAGCGTCTTCATGAACGTGTTCAACGTGCACTCGCAGCGCTCGCCGGTCGACGGCGCGATCTCGAAGGTCGAATACTTTCCTGGCGCGTATCTGAACGCCGCGGTCGATAAAGCCTCGCTCGAAAACGAGCGCAACGCGGTGGTGATCGAAATGGCCGGCGGCCAGACGGTCACCTCGGTGCAGATCGCCGGATTGATCGCACGGCGCATTCTTTGCTACGTCCGTGCCGGCGAGCCGCTGACCCGCGGCCAGCGTTACGGATTCATCCGCTTCGGTTCGCGCGTCGACGTGTATCTGCCGGTGGGCAGCCGTCCGCGCGTATCGATCGGCGAGAAGGTGTCGGCGTCGTCCACGATCCTCGCCGAGCTGTAAAGCGGCATACAGGAGGTTGTTCGAATGGCCGCATTCAAACCGCGTCGACCTCGCAGCAGCGGACCGCTGCCGCGTCCGTTTCGCCGCAACAAGCCGGTGGTCACGGAGTCGCCGGCCGCCGACAGCCGGCGCGCGCAGCGTCAGCAGTTCCTCAGAAAACGCGGCATCTACCTGCTGCCGAACGCGTTCACCACGGCCGCGCTGTTCTGCGGTTTCTTCGCCGTCGTGCAGGCGATGAACGTGCGCTTCGAGATCGCGGCGATCGCGATCTTCGTCGCGATGGTGCTCGATGGCATGGACGGCCGCGTCGCGCGCATGACGCATACGCAAAGCGCGTTCGGCGAGCAGTTCGACAGCCTGTCGGACATGGTGTCGTTCGGTGTTGCGCCCGCGCTCGTGATGTACGAGTGGATACTGAAAGACCTCGGCCGGTGGGGCTGGCTCGCGGCGTTCGTCTATTGCTCGGGCGCGGCGCTGCGGCTCGCGCGCTTCAATACGAACATCGGCGTGGTCGACAAGCGTTTTTTCCAGGGCATGCCGAGCCCGGCCGCGGCGGCGCTGATCGCCGGTTTCGTGTGGCTCGCCACCGACAACCGCGTGCCGCTGAAGCTCGTCTGGCTGCCGTGGGTCGCCTTCGTGCTGACCATCTATGCGGGCGTGACGATGGTGTCGAACGCACCGTTCTACAGCGGCAAGGCGCTCGACGTGCGGCATCGCGTGCCGTTCGGCGTGATCCTGCTGGTCGTGGTCGCGTTCGTGCTCGTGTCGTCCGATCCGCCGCTGATGCTGTTCGGTCTGTTCGTGCTGTACGGTCTGTCCGGCTACGTGTTCTGGGCCTATCAGGCGATACGCGGCCGGGCCAATCCGGCGCGTTCGATGTCGCACGACCGGTGACGAATTGAGCTTCGCTGCATCGCAGCGACATACGAAAAACGGCAGCCCACGCGCTGCCGTTTTTCATTGGCTGATGCTGTTACGAGCCCGCTTCGGAGCGCGGGGCAGGCCGCGCCGGAGCGCATTGCGTGGTGGCTGGAATGCCGCTATAGTCGTCGGATCAGTGCGTTGACCTGGCCGATTTTGCCGAGTCGGCGAGATCGTTCGCTGCGCCGCGCCATCATGCTTGGTTCTCGCCCTTATGCGTCTTTGCGTTCCGTCCGCGCCGGCCGCGATCATCGCGATCGCCTTACCTTGCCAGCGGCCGCACCCATCGTCCTATTCCAAAACCAGGTCACACATCTGAACGACTCCCGAGGAGGCCCGACATGTCCGACAAACTGATCATTTTCGACACCACGCTGCGTGACGGCGAGCAATCGCCCGGCGCGTCGATGACGAAGGAAGAGAAGATCCGCATCGCCAAGCAACTCGAACGGATGAAAGTCGACGTGATCGAAGCGGGCTTCGCGGCCAGCTCGAACGGCGACTTCGACGCGATCCATACGATCGCCGGCCTGGTGAAGGACAGCACGATCTGCTCGCTTGCGCGCGCGAACGACAAGGACATTCAGAAGGCCGCAGACGCACTGAAGCCGGCCGATCATTTCCGCATCCACACGTTCATCGCGACGTCGCCGCTGCACATGGAAAAGAAGCTGCGCATGACGCCCGAGCAGGTATTCGAGCAGGCCAAGCTCGCGGTGCGTTTCGCGCGCAAGTTTACCGACGACGTCGAATTCTCGCCGGAAGACGGCAGCCGCTCGGATATGGACTTTCTGTGCCGCGTGCTCGAAGCGGTGATCGCCGAAGGCGCGACCACGATCAACATCGCGGACACGGTCGGCTACGGTGTGCCGGAGCTCTATGGCCAACTCGTGAAGACGCTGCGCGAGCGCATTCCGAACTCGCACAAGGCGGTGTTCTCCGTGCATTGCCACAACGACCTCGGCATGGCGGTCGCGAATTCGCTCGCCGGCGTGCAGATCGGCGGCGCGCGCCAGGTCGAATGCACGATCAACGGTCTCGGCGAGCGCGCGGGCAACACGTCGCTCGAAGAAATCGTGATGGCGGTGAAGACCCGCAAGGATTACTTCGGACTCGACGTCGGTCTCGATACGACTCAAATCGTGCCGGCCTCGAAGCTCGTGTCGCAGATCACCGGCTTCGTCGTGCAGCCGAACAAGGCCGTGGTCGGCGCGAACGCATTCGCGCATGCGTCGGGCATCCATCAGGACGGCGTGCTGAAGGCCCGCGACACCTACGAAATCATGCGTGCGGAAGACGTGGGTTGGACCGCGAACAAGATCGTGCTCGGCAAGCTGTCGGGCCGCAATGCGTTCAAACAGCGTCTGCAGGAGCTCGGCATCGCGCTCGACAGCGAAGCCGAACTGAACACCGCGTTCGCGCGCTTCAAGGAACTTGCGGATCGCAAGGCGGAGATTTTCGACGAAGACATCATCGCGATCGTCAACGAGGAATCGGCCGAAGCGCACGAGAAGGAGCACTACAAATTCCTGTCGATGTCGCAGCATTCGGAAACCGGTGAGCAGCCGCACGCGAAGGTCGTATTCTCGGTAGAGGGTAAAGAGTTCACCGGCGAAGCGCGCGGCAATGGCCCGGTCGACGCCACGCTCAACGCGATCGAAACGGAAGTGGGCAGCGGCTCCGAGCTGCTGCTGTACTCGGTCAACGCGATCACGACCGGCACCCAGGCGCAGGGCGAAGTGACCGTTCGGTTGTCGAAGAGCGGACGCATCGTCAACGGCACCGGCACCGATCCGGATATCGTCGCGGCGTCCGCGAAGGCATATTTCTCGGCGCTCAACAAACTCTATTCGAATGCGGACAAATTGAATCCGCAGCGCTCGGAGTAACGCGAACATTGCGCGCCGGTGGCGCGCAATGTCGACTGTGAATCGTTGAGAAGCCCCGCGATGCCTGGCACGCGGGGCTTTTTTTCGGTTCATCGAGGATTTCCGGGGAACGCGGCGCGGATTTTGAGGAAGAAGTACTCCTCGTCGCGGTACCCGTAAGCTCTGCGCTTGATGACCTTGATCGTGTTGTTGATCCCTTCAACGATGCTGGTG
>NZ_JBFPKG010000389.1:0-250 GCF_040948665.1 Paraburkholderia sp. BR14320 | reverse complement strand
AGTGAAGGCGCTTCAGGACCTTGGCTAGGCCCGGCGCGAGTGTGGTGCGCGGTGTCTTCGTCTTCTTCATCGCACAGCTCAAAAATTCGCTACCCAATTTTAACGTGGGCCTTACTGCAACAGAACCCTTGTCCGCGCCCAACGTGATCTCTGCGCCCGCATCCTGTAGTGCTTGCCGCGCGTCGTTGATCATGATCTTGGCCGCTTCACGTTCAGCATGCCCGTCAGCGCGTGTCACGCGCGCGTTGAC
>NZ_JBFPKG010000388.1:0-250 GCF_040948665.1 Paraburkholderia sp. BR14320 | reverse complement strand
ATGAACTTTGGCCGGGCCAGCGAATGGCATCGGCAAAAGTACGGGCGCGACGCGAGCCAGACGCCGTGGCGCAAGATGCATCTGTCGATCGACCCGGAGATGAATGTCCACCAGATCGCGATCACCGAGGACAACGTTTCCGACGAGGCGGGCCTGAATGCGATGCTGGCAGTCGACGCGAACGTCGACTGCGTGATCGCCGACGGCGCGTATTACAGTATTGCGCAGACCGAGGCGTGGTCAGCCTGCG
>NZ_JBFPKG010000387.1:0-251 GCF_040948665.1 Paraburkholderia sp. BR14320 | reverse complement strand
GATTCGATCCGCTCCTGTCGATCGTCACGGTCCCGGGTTCGCCATTCTGGTCGATTGCCTTTTCGAAATAGGCCCGGGCCGCAGCCTTGTCCCGTGGGGCTCGCAGCAGAAAATCAACGGTGTTGCCGGCTTTGTTCAGCAGGGTAGGCCCGCAGTTGGTTGCGGACGCAACTAGAGCTTTTTGACGCAAACGGCCTTGCCGAAGCTGTTCCACAGATTCACGAGGTTCGCGATAATCACGCCCTCGCGCT
>NZ_JBFPKG010000386.1:0-251 GCF_040948665.1 Paraburkholderia sp. BR14320 | reverse complement strand
GAAGTACCGGAAGGCCTCTTCGTGGAGTTGCGCCCAGACCTGTTTGCTGGACTTCCAGACCACGCGCCTGAAGCTGCGTCGCGAATACCTCAACGTCATGACGAACAGGCGTGGCCGGCGGTAGCGGTGAACCGCCCCGGGATTTCCGGAGGCTCCACTTCTTGAGAAAATGGAGCTATGGAAAACACGAAGAAGAAGTGCCCAAGGTACTCGCCTGAAGTTCGTGAGCGGGCTGTGCGAATGGTTCTGGA
>NZ_JBFPKG010000385.1:0-252 GCF_040948665.1 Paraburkholderia sp. BR14320 | reverse complement strand
GATTTCACCGATCATGATGATGTCCGGGTCCTGACGCAGAATCGAGCGCAATGCGCGCGCGAAGCTCATGCCGATCCGCTCGTTGACCTGGGTCTGGCCGATGCCGGACAGGTCGTATTCGATCGGGGTCTTCCACCGTCATGATGTTGGTGGTTGCCGTCTCCAGTCGCGACATCGACGCATACAGCGTCGTCGTCTTGCCTGAGCCGGTCGGACCCGTCACGAGCACGATGCCGTGCGGCTTGCCGATCA
>NZ_JBFPKG010000384.1:0-252 GCF_040948665.1 Paraburkholderia sp. BR14320 | reverse complement strand
AGCGGGCACGGCAGTTCGGAGAGGCGTTCACGGCTTGATTGGCTTATGCTGCCATTGAATAAGGAGAATCGACTTCATAACCGTAGGGCTTATGATAGCAATTCGACCGAATCTTGGCCGTACCCCAAATACGGGTATGGCCAGCGCGCGCTGGTCGAGTCGCAGATCTCGCGCATCAAGCGCTGTATCGGCGCGCGACTGCTGACGCGCAACATCGAATCGCAGCAGCGCGAGGGCGTGATTATCGCGAAC
>NZ_JBFPKG010000383.1:0-252 GCF_040948665.1 Paraburkholderia sp. BR14320 | reverse complement strand
ACAGTCTGGGAAGCAGAGCGCCGGTTCACTGCGGATGCGGCTCATGAGTTGCGCACGCCGATCGCGGCGATTCGAACCCAAGCCCAGGTTGCGCTCGCCGAAACAGATGATGCGCTTCGCCAGCATGGGGTACGGCCAAGATTCGGTCGAATTGCTATCATAAGCCCTACGGTTATGAAGTCGATTCTCCTTATTCAATGGCAGCATAAGCCAATCAAGCCGTGAACGCCTCTCCGAACTGCCGTGCCCGCT
>NZ_JBFPKG010000382.1:0-252 GCF_040948665.1 Paraburkholderia sp. BR14320 | reverse complement strand
CTTTCGAAGAGCGGCAGCAGCTTGATGACCCAGCGGTACACCGTCGAATGATCCACCGCGATACCACGCTCGTCCATCATTTCCGCAAGATTGCGCAAACTCAGCGAATAGGCCACGTACCATCGCAGGTTCTGTTGCAGTAAGGCCCACGTTAAAATTGGGTAGCGAATTTTTGAGCTGTGCGATGAAGAAGACGAAGACACCGCGAACCACACTCGCGCCGGGCCTGGCCAAGGTCCTGAAGCGCCTTCA
>NZ_JBFPKG010000381.1:0-252 GCF_040948665.1 Paraburkholderia sp. BR14320 | reverse complement strand
CTGGCACGACCATCTCGTTCGGTACATCAAGGACAAGGGCACCCATGCGTTCCGCAACAAATACGGGTATGGCCAGCGCGCGCTGGTCGAGTCGCAGATCTCGCGCATCAAGCGCTGTATCGGCGCGGGTTCTGTTGCAGTAAGGCCCACGTTAAAATTGGGTAGCGAATTTTTGAGCTGTGCGATGAAGAAGACGAAGACACCGCGAACCACACTCGCGCCGGGCCTGGCCAAGGTCCTGAAGCGCCTTCA
>NZ_JBFPKG010000380.1:0-252 GCF_040948665.1 Paraburkholderia sp. BR14320 | reverse complement strand
GGAACGCATGGGTGCCCTTGTCCTTGATGTACCGAACGAGATGGTCGTGCCAGCGTGTCGCCGGTTGATTGTGAGCGACCGCATTGGCCGGTGGTGGAATCACCGGCAGCACACCACAGGTTGACCAGGTTCTGTTGCAGTAAGGCCCACGTTAAAATTGGGTAGCGAATTTTTGAGCTGTGCGATGAAGAAGACGAAGACACCGCGAACCACACTCGCGCCGGGCCTGGCCAAGGTCCTGAAGCGCCTTCA
>NZ_JBFPKG010000037.1:0-80043 GCF_040948665.1 Paraburkholderia sp. BR14320 | reverse complement strand
CGTGATAGTCGATCACGCGATCCGCGCCGAGCGAGCGCACGAACTCGATGCCATCGCCGGACGCCGTCGCGTACACCTCCGCGCCCTTCTGCTTGGCGAACTGCACGGCGAAATGTCCAACGCCGCCCGAGCCCGCGTGAATCAGCACGCGGCAACCCGCTTCGAGGCAGCCGTGCTCGAACAGGCCCTGCCACGCGGTCAGCGCGGCGAGCGGCACGGCGCCCGCGGTCCCCGCGTCCAGTTTTTCCGGCGCGTGCGCTAGCGCACTCGCGGGCACGACGACGAATTCCGCGTACGCGCCCTGCCCCTGGCCAACGAAGCCATACACCTGCTCGCCCGCGCGCCACTGCGCGGCGCCCTCGCCGACCCGCTCGACCACACCGGAAAAATCGCGCCCCAGCGTATAGGGCAGCTGTTCTTCGCGGATCAACGGATACTGGCCCGAGCGTGTTTTCAGGTCGACCGGATTGACGCCGGCCGCGCGCACGCGCACCAGCACCTGGCCGGCGCCTGGCTCGGGGATCTCGATCGTCTCGGCCTTGAACACCTCGGGACCGCCGAAGCTGTGAATGCGATAAGCGAGCATCGTGCTCATGATGAGCCTTCTCCTTGAAAGGTCGTGTGTCAGCGGCGCTGCGTTTCCGGCTGACCGCAAGCCGCATTCCTCAACGAGCCCGCGAGCCGCGGCACGACATATGCGACAAGTAACGATAGGCGCATAGTCGTGATGTACTCACTCAAGGAGGAACCATGTCACAGCACCCCGCTCATTCGCAGGATCATCGTCACCCCGGCCAGCCGAATCCCGCTGACATCGAAAAAGCACTCAGTGGCGTGAATTACCCGACCACGCGCGAAAAGCTGGTCGCGCAGGCGCGCAAGAATCACGCGAATACCGACATCGTCGATCTGGTCGACCGGCTGCCCGATCACAATTTCGACAGCCCGGCCTCGGTCGCGAAGGAAATCGCGCGGATTCAATGACGCACGCCACACTCGACGCGCGAATGAAGAAGTCCGGCGTTGCGCGTATCGGCATTTCCGGCTGGCGCTATCAAGGTTGGCGCGGCAGCTTTTACCCCGAGGATCTGAAACATGCAGCGGAATTGCAGTACGCGTCGGCGCTGTTCGGTACGATAGAAATCAACGGCACGCACTACAGCCTTCAATCGCTCGATAGCTGGCGGCGCTGGTATGCGCAAACGCCTGACGGCTTCGTGTTCGGCATCAAAGGCGCGCGTTATCTGACTCATATGCTGCGGTTTCGCGATGCGAGCGCGCGCGTCGGCATCGCGAACTTCTTCGCGCAGGGCCTGCTCGCGTTGAACGAAAAGCTGGGTCCGATCCTGTGGCAATTTCCGCCGTCCTTCCGATTCGAGCCCGGCGCAATGGAGCGCTTTCTGCGCGAGTTGCCGCCCGACACCGCGAGCGCATCGGCGCTCGCCAGTCAACACGATAAGCGCGTCAAGACGCCCTACGTCGACATCGATCGCAAGCGGGTGTTGCGTCACGCGGTCGAAGTGCGCCACGCGAGCTTCGTCGATCCGGCGTTCGTGACCTTGCTGCGGCAATACGGCGTCGCGCTCGTCGTTTCCGATTCCACCGAACCGTGGCCCGTCGCCGAAGATCTGACGGCGGACTTCGTCTACATCCGCCTGCACGGCAGCGAAGCCAAATACTCGGGTTCATATGGGGACGAAGCTTTGCAACGATGGGCCGAGCGAATCGATGCATGGCGCGGCGGCTCACAACCGGCCGACGCGCGATTGATCGCGCCGCAACTCGCGCCGCGCCGCCGGGCCGCGCGAGACGTCTACTGCTACTTCGACAATGACGTAAAAGCGCGGGCGCCGTTCGACGCGCAACGATTGATGAAAGACCTCGGAATCCAGGCGACGCAAGCGCCAGCATTACCCTGATCGCTTGCCGCCGTGCGCCAGCTTCTGCGCGGTGCGCAGCGCCGCGACGATGCGCTCGTACACCTCGCGGCGGGTTTCAGGGTCCGGCGCGCGCAGCGCATACGACGGATGGTACGTCGCGACCACACGCTGCTCGCCGCGTTCGAGCGTTTTGTCGAACGCATCCTGCAAACGCGCGTGCGGATCGTCGACAACCGCTTTCAGCGCGGTCGCCCCGAGTGCGACGACCACGCGCACATCCGGCATGTTGAGTTCCTGTTCGAGCCAGTAGCTGCACGCTTCGACTTCGCGCTGAGCGGGCGTTTTGTGCAAGCGGCGCTTGCCGCGCGCAATCCACTTGAAATGCTTGACCGCGTTCGTCACGTATACGTCGTTACGCTTGACGCCGGCTTGTTCGAGCGCTCTATCGAGCAACGCGCCGGCCGGCCCGACGAAGGGCTTGCCCTGCAGATCTTCCATGTCACCGGGCTGCTCGCCGACCAGCACGATCGACGCATGCCGCTGCCCTTCGCCGGGCACGGCCTGAGTCGCGTTGCGCCAGAGCGCGCAACGGCGGCAATCGCCGAGCTTCGCCGGATGCTGATCGGGTTCGACATCCGCTGGCTCCGATTGCGCGTCGCCATGCGCGCGCTTTTTCTGCGGTTTGTCGGTCATGGGTAGACCGCGCGTGCCGAAGCAGCTTATTTCTCGCTCTTCTTCGGAATCTTCGCGCCCGACTTGCGCGCCTGATTCAATGCGATCGCGACAGCCTGCTTGTGCGGCTTGCCATGCTTCGTCTCGGTCTTGATGTTGTGCGACACGGTCTCTTTCGATGTACCTTTCTTCAGCGGCATGATCTTCTCCGGGTGTAGATGACGAAAGGAAAAATCAGGACCCGCACGCAATGGCGTTCCTGCACCGAAACTGCGCAGCATACGCTGTGCCCGCGTTCGTCGAAATCACCCGGAAACCCCCGTTGCCGACGCATTCAACGCCAGCGACACACCCCCTACCAGAATCAGACTCGACGCCCACACCGCATCGAGATTGAACCAGCTGCGCGACACGAACCTGAGCCCGAGGTAGCGATAAACGAGCCACGCGAGCACGCCGCCGGCCATCGTCATCGTCGCTGCATGCACCGCGGAGACCGACAGCGCCATGCGCAAACTCGTTTCGATCAGCGTCTGGGCGGCTTTGTGCGCGCTGTCCATGGCGTCGGCGCGGCACAGACCGAGATAGATCGGCACCAGCATCAAGCCGGCCCCGTGCGCGATCGCCACCGCGAACGACCATAGCGCGAGCCGCGACGGCGGAATTCGCGCCAGCACGCGCGGATGGCGGCGGCGCATCAGCAACACCAGACCGAAGCCGATCACCAGCACGCTCGCGCCGATCTGCATCTGACGCTGCCACGCAAGCAAGCTCGCAAGCATCGCGAATGGCAGCATCATCAGCAGTATCGCGAGCGCGTGCCCGGCCGCGAGATAGAGAAGCGCGACGACCAGCGCTTGCGAGCGCCGCTGCATCAGCGCGTTCGACACCGCGAGCGGCCACCCCATTGCCGGATTGACCCCGTGATACACGCCGCTCGCGACGACGGCGAGCCACAGTGCCGCTTGCGGCGACACCGCGCCGCTCAAACGCCCACCGACGGATAACAGAAAGAATCGGTCGAGCAGTCGCCGCCTTCGAGTCGGATCTGGTGCGCGCGATAGCCGGCGGGAAATTCGACGAAGTAATCTTCGGCGAGTTTGAGACCCCCATTCGGATCGGCATGCGCCATCACTTGCACGCCGGGCACACCATCCGGATAGAACTGGTCGTCCCACGTCGAATAGAGCGAGTTGGTCCAGTAGACGCGCTTGCCATCGCGACTGATCTCGACCATCTGCGGGCCACCGGCGAAGGTCTTGCCGTTCGGATGCGGCGTGCAACGTTCGATTCCGCCGATGCGCACGGAGCCCGTCAATTTCGGCTTGCGCGGTTCGGTCACGTCGTACTGGCGCATCTCGCCGGTGCCCCAGCACGAGACGTAGAGGAATTTATCGTCGATCGAAAGATCGATGTCGGTGACGAGCGGCGGCACCGCGCCGAAACCTTGCAGCAACGGCGGCAATTCGTCGGCGTGCGCGGGCTCCGGCGGAATGGTCGCGGTCTTTTCGATGTGGAAGTGGCCGCCTTCGCGCCACCAGGTCCAGATCGACCCCTCCAGATTCGTGGTATCGACCACGACGCCGATAAATCCGTACTCGCGGCTCGGATCGTGCGCGGGCCGCACTTCCAGCGCCATCTGATGGTTCGCGCCGAGATCGAGCGTCTGCACGTTGCGCCTTGCACGCAGATCCCAGAAGTGCACGCGGTGGCCGTATTTGTTCGAAAGCAGGTCTTCAGGCACGATGCCGTTTTCGAATTGCGGCGGCAACGCCCATTCGGTCGAGACCATGTAATCGCGCGGCAGATTCCACCAGAAGTCGTAATGCTTCTCTTGTGCGCCGCGCTCGATTTCCCAGCGTCCCAGCACCTCGAACGTTTGGCAATCCATGATGAAGATTCCGGGCGGCCCGTCGGTGCCGTCCTTGCCGCCACCGCCGAGCGTGCTCACATAGATGCCCTCCGGTCCGCAATGCACGGTGTGCGGACGCGAATAACCGGTCTTGCGGAAGATTTCCTCTGGCTCGATGATCTTGTGAATCTTCGCCTGGGTCGGATGCGGTTTCGTATCGACGATATAGATGCGCGACGAGCGCATACCCGGAATGATCAGATAGCGTCGCTCGAGAAACGCGTGGCCCGTCAATGGCGACAGCGCGGACGAACACGCGTTCCAGCCGAAGTGATGGAATTCGTCGCCCTTGTTCGGCACCGGCACCGTGTGGACCACCTGGCTATAGGTCGGCGAACCGGGCTTCACGTCGATCACGGCGAGCGCGTCGGGCTGCGAGGAATCCGGACTTAGCAGCACCGTGTACGCGTATTCTTCCGCCGGCGCATCCATCGCGAGTTTCGGCGATGCATGAAAGGTAGGATCGGGGCGCATTCCCATGACGGCACTCTCCCTGTCGTTCTGAACGGTTTTGAACGGAAGCCCGGCCCGCCAAAAATCGAGCCAGCGCGTAGCCTTACATTTGTAGTTCACGACAGCGACGGACGCAACCGGATATTTGCACCCGAACGTAGGATGCGATCCGACGGCCACGCGCACCGCACCCAAGCGCTCGCGCCGCCGCCGCGAAGCGCGAATTCCAGTAGACGCAACGCGTTACTGCTGCACGCCCCAGCGCCGCACGGTCACGCGTTCGAGCGTATCGAACACGAGATGCTCGACCAGCAGGCCGATCACGATCACGGCCGCGAGCCCCGCGAACACGCGATCCGTATACAGCTCGTTGCGGTTCTGGAAGATGTACCAGCCCAGCCCGCCGCTGCCCGAACTCGCGCCGAACACGAGCTCCGCGGCGATCAGCGTGCGCCATGCAAATGCCCAGCCCACGCGCAGGCCGGCCAGGATCGACGGCAGCGCCGCCGGCACGAGGATCAACAGCACGTGACGCAGGCCCGTCAGACCGTAATTGCGCCCGGTCATCTTCAGCGTCGCGGGCACCGACTGAAAGCCCGAATAGGTATTGAGCGCGAGCGGCCACAGCACCGCATGCACGAGCACGAACAGCAGGCTGCCGGTGCCGAGCCCGAACCACAGCAACGCGAGCGGCAGCAACGCGATGGACGGCAGCGGGTTGAACATCGCGGTCAGCATCGACAGCAGATCGCGGCCCACGCGCGTCGATACCGCGAGCGATGTCAGCACGAACGCAAACGCGGCGCCGAGCAGATAGCCGCGCAGCAGCACGGACATCGATACCGCCGTCTTCGTGAGCAGTTCGCCGGACCACACGCCTTGCACGAATGCGGTCAAGGTAGCGCCGAAGGTCGGCAGCAGCAGATCGTTGTTGATCACGCGCGCGGCGATTTCCCACGCGGCGATCAGTACGAGCGCGATCAGCGTCTTACGCAGCCAGCCGTGCGCGAAGATCCGCCTGGCCGCGGGCAACGGCGCTTCGATCGCGAGGTCGCCGGGTGCTTCGAGCGGACGTTCGTATTCGTCGCGCACGGGCGGCAGCAACGTGACAGGCGTACTCATTGCACGGTCTCCGTCTGTTCGAACAGCAGGTGATGAATCCGCGCGACGCTGCGCTGAAAATCGGCGCGGCCGAAGCTGTCCTGCGAATATTGATGGCTGTTCAGTTCCGCGCGCACGCGGCCCGGATGCGGCGACAGCAGCAGAATCCGGTTGCCGACCACCAGCGCCTCTTCGATCGAATGCGTGACGAACAGCAGCGTGAAGTTCACCTCTTCCCATAGCCGCAGCAGTTCTTCCTGCATCTTGCGGCGCGTCAGCGCGTCGAGCGCCGCGAACGGTTCGTCCATCAGCAGCACCCGCGGCTGCATCGCGAGCGCACGCGCGATCGCGACGCGCTGTTTCATGCCGCCCGACAACGTGTGCGGATATGCGTGCGCGAACGCGGCGAGCCCGACCTTATCGAGGTAATGCAGCGCGCGTTCATGAGCTTCGGCCTTCGACAGCTTCTTCGCGACGCGCAGCGGAAACGCGACGTTCTGCACGACCGTCTTCCACGGCGGCAACTGGTCGAACTCCTGAAACACGACGATGCGATCGGCGCCCGGTCCGCGCACGCGCTGACCGTCGAGCGAAATGCTGCCCGCGCTCGGCTCGATGAAACCGGCTACCGCCTTCAGCAGTGTCGACTTGCCGCAACCGGACGGCCCGAGCAGCACGAAGCGGTCGCCGCCGTAGACGTCGAAGCTGACGTCGTGCGTCGCGCGCACGATCCGCTCGCGCGTGCGGTACTCGAGGTTCACGTTCTCGACCGCGAGCAGTTTGCCGCTGGTTGCCGCGGCGTTCCGTGCGGCGTCATCGGGAAAGAGAAGCGTGGGATTGGCCACCATCAAAGCGCTCCCTGCGAGTAAACCGGATCAACCGGCGAATATTGACGCGTACCGCGCAGCGCCACGACAACGCGCGACGTCATGCTCAGCTCCCCGCCGCCGTCGCCGGATCGTCGAAGAAATAGTCCTTCCACGACGACGGCTCGTTCCTGATCGCGCCGATGCGATACATGAACTGCGCGAGCCCGAACGTGTTCTGCGGCACGATCTTGAACTGCACCTGCGGGTTCGTGATGACTTTCACGAGCAGGTCGCGATCGATCTTCGACTGATTGGTGCGGATATAGATATCGGCCGCGCCCTGCGGATTCGCATAGATGTACTTCGCCGCATCGGCGAGCGCATCGACGAACGCGCGATAGGTCTTCGGGTTGTCGTGGCGGAATTTTTCGGTCGCATAGAGGACCGTCGCCGAGCTCGGGCCGCCGAGTACATCGTACGAATTGAGCACGATATGCGCCTTCGGATTGCCGGCCAGTTCCTGCTCCTGGAACGGCGGATTGCCGAAATGCCCGGTGATTTCAGTGCCGCCCGCGATGATCGCCGCGGCCGCGTCCGGATGCGGCAACGCCTGCGTGTACTTGTCGAGCCGGTTGTATTCCTTGTCGCCCCAGCGCTTCGCCGCAGCGTATTGCAGCACGCGCGATTGCACCGACACGTTGACCGCCGGCAGCGCGATGCGGTCCTTCTGCGTGAAGTCCGCGATCGTCTTCACGTCGGGATTATTGCTGACCAGGTAGTACGGCAGATTGCCGAGCGACGCGACGCCCTTCACGTTCTGCTTGCCGTGCGTGCGATCCCATATCGTCAGCAGCGGGCCGACGCCCGCGCCGGCGATATCGACCGCGCCCGACAGCAACGCGTCGTTGACCGCCGCGCCGCCCGACAGCTTGACCCAATCGACCTTGATGTCGAGACCCTGCTTGCGCCCTTCGCTCTCGATGAAATGCTGATCGCGCGCCACGTTCAGCAGCAGATACACGATGCCGAACTGCTCGGCCACGCGGATCTCGCCCTCGGCATGCGCGGGAGCGCTGACGACGGCGCCCATCGACAGACTCAGCAGTACAGCCGTCAAACGGCGGACAAACGACGGCCGTGCGGCGGTCGGGTGAAATCGGCTCAGCATTGAAACTCCAGTCGGCGTGCGGTGTGATGGGTGTCGTTGTGATGGAAAGCGTCGCTCAGCGGGGCACGTCGCCCTCGATCGTCGTGCGATACAGCTTGCGGCGCAGATGGTCGGGCGTGCCGGCGGCGAGATGCATCAACGAGCGGTTGTCCCAGAACACCATGTCGTGCTCGGCCCATCGATGCCGGTACAGATGCTCGGGCCGCACGCTGTGCGCGAACAGCTCGTCGAGCAACGCGCGGCTCTCGTCTTCCGGCACACCGATCACGCGCGTCGTGAAGTGCTCGCTGACGAACAGCGCCTTGCGCCCCGTCTCCGGATGCGTGCGCACGATCGGATGCACGACCGGCTTCACCTGCGCGATCTGCTCGGCCGACAGATTCGGCCGCCACGGGCTGCGCTTCTGCAACTCCGCGTATTTGGCCAGGTAGGTGTGCTCCGCGCTGCGCCCTTGCACTGCGCTGCGCAGATGCGCGGGCAAGGTATCCCACGCCAGATGCATGTTCGCGAATAGCGTATCGCCGCCTTCGGCCGGCAACTCCTGCGCGTGCAGCAACGAGCCGAGGCTCGGCTTTTCCTTGTACGACAGGTCCGAGTGCCAGTAGTGGCCGGCGTCGCCGAGACCGATCGGCTTGCCGTTCTCGATCACGTTCGATACGACCAGCACCTCGGGATAGCCTGCCAGGCCAAACTGATGCAGCACGTGAATCTGCAGCGGGCCAAAGCGGCGGCTGAACGCGATCTGCTGCTCCGGCGTGATGCGCTGGTCGCGAAACACGAGAACGTGGTGGGCCAGATGCGCACGGTGGATGCGCGCGAAATCGTCGTCGGCGAGCGGCTGGCCGAGGTCGAGGCCGAGCACTTCGGCGCCGAGCGGCGCATCGAACGGGCGAATCTCGAAGGATTGCGCCGGGGCAGCGGGAGCGGTAAAAGCAGCGGCGGTGGTCGTCACAGGCGTCTCTTCGTCGAAACTATTCAGCGGGCGCCTAACGGCGCGGTCAGTGCGACGAATGTACCGGCCCGCGCGCGCGATGCCAACGAAGCAAATCCGATACGGTTATCTGCTGGAGTGATAAACCCGATGCTGCAATGACTTTCGACGCCTCAGAACTTCGGCAGACCCGGCGGATTGCTTTCGGAGCGCGCCAACGCTTCCGACTCGATGCCCCAGTGCGCGAGCGAGCGCTGATAGGCGCCATTCGCGATCAGTCCGTTCGTCGCGACCGTCAGCGCATCCATCAAGCCGCTGCCCTTGCGCGTGGCGATCGCCACGTCCGCGCGCGCCGGCCAGCCGGCGTTCAGGGTACCCACCTCGCGGATCGCGCCGGTCGTGGCCGCATCGTAGGCAAGCGGCGCGTTCGGGTTGAATACGACGTCGGCGCGGCCCGATAGCAACGCGATGCGGCTCGCGGCGTCATCGTCGAAGTACTGGAACTCGACCGGCTTCAAGCCCTTCGCGACGTTCTGCCGGTTCCATTCGAGGATGATCTTTTCCTGGTTCGTGCCCGAGGTCGTAATCAGCCGGAGACCCGCAATATCCTGCGGCTGCGCGATCTTCCTGATCGGACTCGCGGTTTTCACGTAGAAGCCGTGCAGTCCTTGCCGATAGGTCGTGAAATCGAACTTCTCCTTGCGCTGCTCGGTCACGCCGACGTTCGAGATCACCGCGTCGTACTTGCCCGAGGTGAGGCCGAGCGGCCAGTCGGCCCATGCGATCGGCACGAGGTTCAGCTTCAATCCGAGCGAATCGGCGATCAGTTGCGCGTAGTCGGCATCGGAACCGACGACGGTACGCGCATCGGTCGCATAGGTCGCGGTCGGCGGCAGGTGCGGCGAAATCGCGACCGTGAAGTTGCCGTCGTTCGCAAAGCGGTAGTGATTGCCGATAGCCGCGATCGCTGCGGGATTCTTCGGCACGCGAATGCGTCCCGGCTGCTCAGGGCTCAGGTCCACGGTGCCGTGCGGCGCCTGCGCCGCGTGTGCCAGGTCGAGCGCATTGCGCACGAGCAGCGCGCCGAGCGCCGTACCGGTGAGAATGAATTGACGTCGATTGGTCATTGATAGGGATCAGTCTGCATTCACAGGACGCGCGACAGAAACTCGCGCGTGCGCGCATGGCGCGGTTCGTTCAATACTTGCGCGGGCGGGCCCGACTCGATCACGCGTCCGCGATCCATGAACACGATCGTGTCCGCCACTTCGCGCGCAAAGCCGATCTCGTGCGTGACGATCACCATCGTCGTGCCGGAACGCGCGAGCGCCTTGATCACGTCGAGCACTTCGTTGACGAGTTCGGGATCGAGCGCCGAGGTCGGCTCGTCGAACAGCAGCACCTTCGGCTTGAGCGCCAGCGCGCGCGCAATCGCCACGCGCTGCTGCTGCCCGCCCGACAACTGACGCGGCCACGCATGCGCCTTCGCTTCGAGACCGACACGCGCGAGCAGACTGAGCGCAAGACTCTCTGCTTCCGCGCGCGACAGACGTCCCAACGCGACTGGCGCCTCGATGATGTTCTCAAGCACGGTCAGATGCGGGAACAGATTGAAGCTCTGAAACACCATGCCGACCTCGACGCGGCGTCGCAGGATCTCTGTCTCTTTCAGCTCGTACAGCGTATCGCCGTCGCGTCGATAGCCGATCAGCTCGCCGTCGATATCGATCAGGCCACGGTCCACGCTCTCCAGATGATTGATCGTGCGCAGCAGCGTCGATTTGCCGGAGCCCGATTGACCGAGAATCACGGTGACGCTGCCGGGACGCAACGTCAACGACACGTTGTCGAGCACCTTCAGCGTGCCAAAGCTCTTCGATACCTGCTGGATCGTGATGCGCGCGCCGTCGCGTTGATCGGCCCAGCGTTGATCCAGGGAAGCGCCTACGCGTGCATTGTCTTTTGCTTCCCCAGGCGGCTCGACGTGCGCATCGTCGCCGCCACGCAGAATGCCCGCGCTTTTCAGCAGCCCGCCGAAAGGGAAAGCGGACCGCACCGCGCTACGTTTTACGCCGCGTGAGAAATGCCGCTCCACATAAACCTGTATCGCCGACAACACGGTCAGAATGATCAGATACCAGACCGTCGCGACCATCAGCAGCGGAATCACTTCCAGATTGCGTCGATAGATGATCTGCACCGTGTAGAACAACTCCGGCATCGCGAGCACATAGACCATCGACGAGCCCTTAGCGAGCGCGATCAGATCGTTGAACGCGGTGGGCACGATCGCGCGCATCGCCTGCGGCAGCACGATGCGCCGAGCCTGGCGCTCGCGCGGCAAGCCGAGCGCGGCGGCCGCTTCGAGCTGACCGTGGTCGACCGACTGAATGCCGCCGCGAATCACTTCCGCCGAAAACGCCGCGTGATTGAGCGTCAGGCCGAGCACCGCGGCGAGAAACGGGCTGATCAGCTCGGTGGTCGGCACATCGAAAACGACGAGGCTCGTGAACGGCACGCCGAGGTGAACGGTCTCGTA
This sequence comes from Paraburkholderia sp. BR14320, assembly GCF_040948665.1. NCBI lineage: Bacteria > Pseudomonadati > Pseudomonadota > Betaproteobacteria > Burkholderiales > Burkholderiaceae > Paraburkholderia > Paraburkholderia sp. BR14320. Next base: position 68,578 of record NZ_JBFPKG010000037.1, on the reverse strand, counting down.
CAGATAGCCGAGATTGTTCAGGATCAACAGCAGCACGATCAGCGGGATCGAGCGGAACAGCCACACGAACGCCCACGCGCAGCCCGCGAGCAGCGGCGAACGCGACACGCGCGCGAGCGCGATCGGAATGCCGAGCGCGAAGCCGAACGCCGCGCCGAGCGCGGTCAACAGTAGCGTGCGGCCGAGGCCGGACAATACCGGCTCGGACAGAAACCATTCAGCGAAAACATTCCAGCCCCAGCGCGGATTGCCCAAGACCGATTCGAGCACGATGCCGATCAGCGCCACGGCCGCCACGGTGCCGGCGAGCCGCGCGCGGTTCTTCGCGGGCACGATGCGATAGTCGGCGCGCTCACGCAACGTCTCGGCGTGCGAGGCGGCGAGTTGCGGATTCGCGAGTTCAGCGGTGTCGTTCATCGTCGTCTGCTCCGCGGTCTCAGGCCAGGGCAGCCGCGTTGGCCGTGTCTGCCGGGTCTGCCAACCTTGCTAACGCCTCGTAGCGGCTCGCCTTGCGCGGCAAGCCGAGATGATCGCGCAGCGTCGAGCCAGTCAACGTGCGCTCATAGCGCCCGCGTCGTTCGAGTTCGGGGACCACGTAGCGCACGAAATCGTCGAGACCCTGCGCCTGCACCGCGAAACCGAGGATGAAACCGTCGGCCGCGCCGGCGTCGAGCCAGCGGATCAACTCGTCCGCGATCTGCGCGGGTGTGCCGAGAAAATGCGTGCGCGGCGTCGCGACTTCGAGCGCGACCTCGCGCAACGTCGAGCCCTTCCTGCGCGCTTCCGCCTTGATGCGGTCGGTGGTCGAACGGAAACTGTTGCGGCCGATCTCCCCTAGCTCGGGGAACGGTTCGTCGAGCGGATACTGCGTGAAGTCGTGGTGATCGAAATAGCGGCCGAGGTACGCGAGCGCTTCGTCGATCGTCAATAGCTCGCGAATCGCGCGGTATTTCGCTTCCGCTTCCTCGGGTGTCGCGCCGACGATCGGGCTGATGCCGGGGAAAATCTTCACGTCGTCGCGGCTTCTGCCATGTTCGACCGCGCTGTCTTTCACACGCTGCGCGAACGCGCGCGTTTCCTCGATCGACACCGAATGCGTGAACACCGCGTCCGCGTATTTGCCGGCGAGCGCGATGCCCGCATCCGACGAGCCAGCCTGGAAAATCACCGGCTGACCCTGCGCCGAGCGCTGAATATTCAGCGGCCCAGCCACCTGAAAGAACTTGCCCTCGTGATCGAGCGTGTGCAGTTTGTCGCGCTCGAAAAATACCCCGCGCTCGCGGTCGCGCACGAACGCGTCGTCGTCCCAGCTATCCCACAGGCCTTGTGCGACGCTCAGGTATTCGTCGGCGATCTCGTAGCGCAGCGCATGCTCGGGATGCGAGCCGCCGTAGTTCTTCGCCGTGCCTTCGAGCGGCGTCGTGACGACGTTCCAGCCCGCGCGCCCGGCGCTGATCAGATCGAGCGAAGCGAACTGGCGCGCGACCGTGAACGGATCGCTGTACGACGTCGATACGGTGCCCGCGAGCCCGATCTTCGATGTGACCGTCGCGAGCGCCGACAGGATCGAGATCGGTTCGAAGCGGTTCAGAAAGTGCGGAATCGATTTCTCGTTGATGTACAGACCATCGGCGACGAACGCGAACGCGATGCCGTGTGCCTCGGCCTTGCGCACCGTATCGACGAAGAACTTCAGGTTCACGCTCGCATCGGCGGGCCCGGCCGGATGCTTCCACGAATTCATATGGCTGCCGGCGCCCTGCAGCATGATGCCGAAATTGAGTTTGCGATGGCTCATCGGATAGTCCGCCAATCGTTGAGTGTTCGTTGGAGAGATCACGCGTAGGCCGGCTCGATCGTGCTGCCGAGCAGTTCGACCGAGCGCAGGCGCGCCGGGTAATGTTGCAACGGCGAATCGATGACGAATTCGTCGATGCCGTAGCGGCGGCTCAATGCGTCGAGCTGGTCCCGTACATCGTCGGACGTGCCCTTGACGACGTGCGGATGGCGCTCTTCGATCGTGTAGCCGCTCGCGCCCGCCTGGCGTGCGTATTCTTCGGCGGCTTCGGCCGTCGCCAGATTCAGGCTTTGGCCGCTGGCCAGTTGCAGCCTGTAGATGCGCACCGGCCCGGTGAGCCGCTCGGCTTCGTCGCGCGTCGCCGCGGCGACCGCGTACAGCGCGAGCAGCGGCGCGCGGCCGCTCGCATCGCGGTACGTCTGCACGGTGCGCTCGATGTTCGCCTCATCGCCATTGAAGTGTCCGGCGTAGCAGAACTGCCAGCCCTGCCGGGCCGCGAGCGCCGCGCTATCCGGACTGCCACCAAGCAGAATGCGCTCAGGCAGCGTCGGCGGAGCCGGAAACGCGAGCGCGCCCGCGAGCGGATGGTCCGGTTCGACGCCCGCGCCGAGAAACGCATCGAGTTGCGCGAGCTGCGTGTTGAAGCCGGGCTTGTTCTTCCTGTCGTGCAGCCATTGCAGCGCGCGGGTGGTCTGCGGCAGTCCGCCGGGCGCCTTGCCGATGCCGAGATCGACGCGCCCGGGCGCGAGCGCCGCGAGCAGCCTGAAGGTCTCCGCGACCTTGAACGGGCTGTAGTGCTGCAACATCACACCGCCCGAGCCGACGCGAATCCGCGACGTATGCGCGAGCACATGCGCGACGACGATCTCCGGCGCCGAACTCGCGAGGTTGGGCGCGCCGTGATGCTCGGCGATCCAGAAGCGCTTGAAGCCGAGCGCTTCGGCGCGCTTCGCGAGCGACACCGTGAAGCGCAACGCTTCGGCCGCGCTCGCACCCGCGGCAATCGGACTCTTATCCAGCAGCGATAGCGAAAAGGTCATGGGATGGCAGATCGACGAAGAAAGATAAAAAGCGCTGACGCACTCAGGATTTCGGCAATCCCGGCGGATTGGTCGCGGCCTTGTCGATCGCTTCGGAGCCGAGGTTCCAGCGCTCGAGCACCGCGCGATACTGGCCTTTGCCGATCAGATCGTTCAGCGCGATCGTTACCGGCGCGGCGAGACCGCTGCCGCGGCGCGTCGTCACCGCGACTTCGGCGGTACGCGGCCAACCACCGCTGACGGTGCCCACCTGGCGCGTCTTGCCATGGGTGGCCGAGTCGTACAGCAGCGCCGCGTTGACGCTGAAGATCGCGTCCGCACGCCCCGATTGCAGCGCCACCGACTTGACCGCATCGTCGTCGTAGTACTGCACCTGGATCGGCTTCAATCCATGCGCGACGTTCTGCTTGTCCCATTCGAGCAGGATCTTTTCCTGGTTCGTGCCGGCGTCGGTAATCACGCGCAGTCCCGCGACATCCTTGGGTTCGCGAATCGATTTGATCGGGCTGTCGGTCTTCACGAAGAAGCCGACCTCGTCGCGCCGGTAGGTCGAGAAGTCGAACTTCGCCTTGCGCTCCTCGGTCACCGTCACGTTCGAGATCACCGCGTCGACCTTGCCGGAAGCGAGCGCGAGCGGCCAGTCCGGCCACGCGAGGATCACGACATTGAGCTTGCGGCCGAGGCTGTCCGCGACGAGTTGCGCGAGATCGGGATCGAAGCCGACCACGGTCTTCGCATCGGTGGCATAGGTGCTGATCGGCGGATGCGCGACGACGATGCCGACGGTCAGTTCGTCTTTCGCGACGAACGGGAAGTTCGCCGGCACCGCCTTCGTCGCGGCTGCATCCTGTTCGGCGCGAACGCGGCCGTGCTGGTCGGGACTGAGATCGAAACCGGTCGCGGCAAGCGCGTTGCCGCTGACATAGAACATGGCCGCCAATACGAGCGACGACAACTGTAGACCTGTCTTCATGTGATATCCGTCGAAGTGTGAGGAGATAGGAGTGCAGCGTTTAGCGGACTGCCAGATCGGCGTCTTTCGCGCGCAGGTCGTCGAGCGTGTCGATGCGTTGCGGCGCGAGCAGGTTCTTGCCGAAGCGAAGATGCACGTGCACTTCGGGAGGTAACGCGGTATCGAACAACTTCGTATAGCCGGTGCGTTCGTAAAGCGCCCATGCTTCCGGCTGCTTGAAACCGGTAGTCAGATAGATGCGCGAGTAGCCCTGCGCGAGCGCACGCGCTTCCAGTTCCTGCACGACCTGTCGCGCGAGTCCCTGGCGGCGCAGATCGTCGCGCGTCCAGATGCGTTTGAGTTCCGCGGTGCGCGCGTCGTAGCGCTTGAACGCGCCGCCGCCGATCGTCTCGCCGTCGCGAATCAGCAGAATGAATGCGCCGTGCGGCGGTGCGAACAGGTCGGCCGGATAGCGCGCCATCTCCTGCGCGGCGGCCGCGCCGCCGTCCTTTCGGTAATCTTCGTAGCGGGTCGCGTATTCGTGCAGCAGCGCGTCGAGCAGCGGTTGCGCACGGGGATCGAGTGGCGTGGTATCAACGACGAGAGTGCTCATGAACGATCGACGCGAGGTCGTCGGATAGTCAGGAGCTCATACGATAGCGTGCAGCCGCGTGGCCGCTAACCAAGCAATTTCTCTATCTTTATCTGGTCTCGCGATTGGCTGCGATCGCGACAAACGCGCTGCAATTGCGTAGCGCAACGCCCATGTCACGTCGAGATGCGTGCAAACGTACGCGCCAGCAATTCCGGCGACCTACGTCGGCACGCGGCGCGATCTCCGGTCGACACACCGTGACAGCACTTTGCCGAAAACATTACAAGCGGCTGTCAAATACGTTTCATATTCATTCCATAAAGTAACGCGTCAATCCGGCGCGCCATGGTCATCCCGATCCTGAGTCCCGGGTACACCCCACAACAAGGAACCAGGAGAACATGGTGCAATCATTCGACTACTCACGCCGCAGGGCTCTCAGGATCATCGCAGGCGCGCCGATGCTGCCCCTCGGCGCGTGTGCCGGGACGACGCTTCTCACGGGCTGCGGCGGGAGTAACGACCTCGCGGGGAGCAACACGCCCGCCGCCAGGGAAGCGACCTTCACGGCAGCGTCGTTCGCCGGGATGGCAGCGCCTACGCTCGCGAATCCTGCTGCGATGGCGGCGACCACGGTCGGATCGACGCTGACCACGCAGTACAGCGACGGCAGCAGCCGTACCTACAAACTCGCGTATCAGCCGTTCTTCGTGACGGGCGACACGGTAGCGAACACGACGGGCGGCGTGATCGTGGCGGGCGGTTATTTCGACATCAACAACCAGCCGATCATGGACACGTCGGTACCGGCCAAGGAGCGCCAGTTTTTCTCCGACTGCCCGGACGGCACCTCGCTGATCCGGCTCGACAAGCCGGTGGTGAAGGGCGTCAAGGGGAACGCGGTGTTCGCTGTGGTGCAGTTCGAATACGCGACGCGCGACCAGACGGAAACAGCCGCGGGCGACATGTACGGCAAGCTGCCGTCGCCGATTGCCGTGCTGACGCTCGATCAGGACCCGACGACCGGCAAGCTCACGCTGGTCAGCTATTCGAACGTCGATACGTCGAGCGCGCATGGATTGTGGATCACGTGCGGCGCGAGCCTGTCGCCGTGGAATACGCATCTGTCGAGCGAAGAGTACGAACCGGATGCCGCGACCATCGCGACGAACACGCAGTTCCAGGCGTACAGCCTTAACCTGTACGGCAGCAAATCGGCGGCGCGGCCGTATCACTATGGCCATCTGCCGGAAGTGACCGTGCATCCTGACGGCACGGGTACGGTCAAGAAGCATTACTGCCTCGGCCGCATTTCGCATGAACTGATTCAGGTGATGCCCGACAAGCGCACCGTGCTGATGGGCGATGACGCGACCAACGGCGGCCTGTTCATGTTCATCGCGGACAAAGAAGCCGACCTGTCGGCGGGCACGCTGTATGTCGCGAAGTGGGCGCAACGCTCGTCGGCGGGTGCCGGCGCTGCTACGCTGACGTGGCTCAGAATCGGTCACGCGACCAGCGATGAAATCGAGGCGCTCGCCGATACGCTGACGATCACGGACATCATGGACATCGTCACCGACGAGAAGAACCCGCCTGCCGATCCGACGTTCACCCGGATTCACTTCGGCGGCAAATTCAACTGGGTCCGCCTGAAGCCTGGCATGGAGAAAGCCGCCGCATTTCTGGAGACGCACCGCTACGCCGCACTGCGCGGCGCGAGCATGGGCTTTACGAAACTCGAAGGGACGACGGTCAACGCGAAAGACAAGATCCTGTATTCGGCGATGTCGCAGATCACGGCGTCGATGGTGCGGGGCAATGACCATTCGACCGATATCGCGCTCGACAAGGGCATTTCATCGGGCGCCGTCTACGCGCTGAATATGAAGGGCGGGCAGCGCGATCTCGATGGCGCCGCGATCGACAGCGAATGGGTTCCCATCGATATGACCGCGCCGGGTGAACTGGTTGGCGAAGATCTGGCGAGTGCGGACAGCCTCGGTAATACCGCGAATCCGGAGAAGATCGCGAATCCGGACAACCTGAAGTTCTCGGAAAAGCTGCGTACTCTGTTCATCGGTGAGGACAGCGGCATGCATGTCAACAATTTCCTGTGGGCATATAACGTCGACACGAAGGCGCTGTCGCGCGTGCTGTCGTGTCCGGCCGGTGCGGAGTCGACAGGATTGCATGCCGTCGATGAAATCAATGGCTGGACCTACATCATGAGCAATTTCCAACATGCGGGCGACTGGACTTCCCTGCATTCGAAAGTGCAGGCCACGCTCGATCCGCTCGTACGCGCGAACTACCGGAACCGCTTCGGCTCGGCGGTCGGTTATCTGACCGCGGACCCGACATCGATCAAACTGGTGTGACGGCAAGGATCACGGGGATACCATCCAGTTTTGTTATGAGGACCATTGATGTCGCTTTGAGCCAGTAGAAAGGCACGCATTGCAAGCGGTTCCGAGGGCTGTTCAAGATCGGGCTGTTCATTTCGTTGTTTCTGCTGTCGGTTCGCTGTGTCCCGCCAAACAATGTGTGGACAGAAAGCGAGTCGAACGCATATTGGGCGGCTTCCGATTGGCTCGGCGTGCGGGACCCTACGGACTTCTATTTCGTGGTCTGGGTGACGATCGAACTGATCGTGGCGGCGCTGGCTTATGCGGCGATCATGAAGCTATGGCGGTGGTATCGCACGAGGCAGTAAATGCAAGACCCGTTGCAGCCGTCTCTTTAACGTGCGTGAGCGCCAATGAACGCGGGATACAGACGTTAAACCCGACCTCGACGACGCCCCCTGGTCGTCGTCGATGCCGCGACGACGTAGAGCGCGGAGGGGCCCTGCAAAATCCGAAACCGTGCACACGCGCTCGAGCGCTCAGCACCGTCAAGTTACGGATGGTTGTACATCGCGTCCCAGTCAGCCTTCGACACTGCCGGCCGACCTTCGTCCGACGAACCGCTTGCGGCACCGCCGTAACCACCGTTTGTTGCAACTTGCTGCGCGGCGACCTTCGCTTCCGCGGCCTGGATCGCGTCGGGATAGTGCGCTTGATCCCCATCACCACCGCGATAACCCGCCTTCTGAAGCTGAACAAGTTCCGCGCGCACCTGGGCGCGGGTAATCGGGCCATTCGACTGGGCGAACGAGGCAACCGGCACTACGACTGCAACGGCAACTGCAACGGCTTGTATGAGGGACTTCATGATTCTCCATCGACTTTCGTTAGCGGTGCGACAACGTGTCTGCACCAACACCGAAAGTCTAGGAGCCTTCCGCCCGAGGGTTAACCCCTAGTATTCGAAGGCATTGTTCCAATTAGCAGCAGAATGCTGGCATCTTCGCGCGAATGCCCGCCCGGCGACGCGAAGCGGCCTTTGCGCGTGCAACTCGCTATCGCACGACCGCCAGGTGCGTGCCGCGCTCGAGACAGCGTCAAGCGATCCGAATGCGCCCCGCCCGCTTCAGCGGACCCATTCCTCCGCGAGATGAAATAGGCAATCCCCTCGCCTGACAAGCGCGGGCACCCGCTTGCATACGACTTCGCCATCGCTCGCGAAATGACAGGTCACCGGCGCTTTCAGCGGTGTGTCCGGGAAATGAATGCGCGCCGCGGGCTGCCCTGCGACCACCCGCTCGCCGAGTTCAACCAGCGGCTCAAAAAGACCGTTGTCGTACGCGTACACGTAGTGACGCGCGCCCGCGACGCGCAGGAAACGCGTGTCGGCAGGCGGCGCCTCCGGCACGAGTGGACCGCTCAATGCGCCGATCGCGCCGAGAAAGTGCAGCAGGCCGTGGCGGGCTTCGCGGAGTAACGCCGCATCGACGGTTCCGCCGCCGCCGAGCTCAGCGGTGATCGACAGCGCCCCTTGCCGGCGCGCAGCCGTCGCCGCATGCACCGGGTTTTCCGCATGCAAAAAGGCGTTCGGCAACCCGAAAGCGCGTAATGCGTGTTGCAGCCGCTCATTCTCCGCGTCGTCGCGCGGATCGATCGCGAGCATGTTGTTGCCACGATAAAGCAGCGAGCTGCCGCCGGAATGAAGATCGATCAGATAGTCCGCGCGCGCGAGCAACACATGCTCGATGTAATGCGCGATCACCTGCGTCGGAGAACCTTGCGGATCGCCCGGAAACGTGCGGTTGAGATTGCCGTCGTCGAGCGGCGACGTGCGAAGGCCCGCCTCGGCCGCCGGCGCATTCGCTTGCGGCAACAGGATCAGTTGACCGGCAACCTCAGCCGCGTCGATTTCGCGGATCAGCGTCGACACAAGGATCTGTCCTTCGTACTCGTCGCCGTGATTGCCCGCCATGATCAGCACGACCGGGCCCGCGCCGTTGCGTATCGAAGCGATCGGAATCGGCAGCCAGCCATACGCGGACCGATGCACGGAATGCGGCAGCCGCAGATAGCCCGCATGCTTGCCCTGAGCGTCCAGATCGATTTCACTGCGAATCGGGTTGCTCGGCGTAAGGGTTGAACTCATTGCTTCGCTCGCGCAAGTAACGGCCTTCTAGCCGTTGCGGCTAGACGCCAAACGGAAACTGCCATTTGATCTTCGTTTCGCCGTTCGCCGCATGACCCGAACGAAAGCGGCGCTTCAGCAACCACGTCGCACCGTACTGCAGCGTCGAACACAGCAGCAGATAAACGATGCCGACGAACACAAAGATCTGCACCGGATACACCATCAGCCGATTATTGACCTGATTGGCGAGAAACGTAAATTCGGGCACGCCGACGATATAAGCGAGCGATGTGTCCTTGATCAGCGTGACCCACTGATTGACGAACGACGGCATCATGATCCGTATCGCCTGCGGCAATTGCACGTATCGCAGCGCCTGCCAGCGCGTCATTCCGAGTGACGCCGCCGCTTGCGCCTGTCCCGCGCCGACCGCCGCGATGCCTGCCTGCACCGAATGCGACAGATACGCGCCACCGATCAGCGCGAGTGCGCAAACCACGGTGGCGAGGCCGGGCACGTCGATGTGCAGCAGTATCGGCATCAGGAAGAAGGTCCAGAAGATCAGCATCAGCACCGGGATCGCGCGAAAGAAGCCGACAATGGCCGTGAGCGCCAGATGCGCGGCGCCGCGCGTCATCGACAATGCGATGCCGCCGGCGAGACCGACCAGAGCGGACAGCAACGCCGAGACGATCGACATCACCACCGTCAGCGCCGCGCCGCCGAGCGGCCCATCGGGGAACGTGCCGAGCAGCAGATAGCGCAGTGTCGGCAGCCATTCGAGCTCGCTCATCAATGCCCTCCCTGCAAAAGCCGCGCGTTGCCGCGCCGCGCACCGCCGCGTTTCCACACCAGCAACACCACTTCGATAACCGCGATGATCGCGATATAGAGCACCGTCGCCGCGCCGAATGCCTGAAACGTCTTGAAGGTTTCCGTATCGACCTGCCGCGATACATACGACAGTTCCGCGAGCCCGATCGTCATCGCCAGCGACGAGTTCTTCACGAGGTTCATGTATTGCCCGGCAAGAGGCGGTGTCGCGATGCGGATCGCCTGCGGGAGAATCACGTAACGGAACGCCGCGAGCGGCGTGAGCCCCAGCGCCGCGGCGGCCTGATGCTGCGCATCCTTGACGCCGCGCATACCCGCGCGAAATTCCTCGCCGACGAACGCGGTCGTATAGCAGGTAAGCGCGACCCAGCCCGCGACGAATTCGAACGACGGCCACGCAATCGTCCAGCCAAATAGCGACACCGTGTGCGACGCATTGAACCATTCCATCCACGGCTGCGGCAAAAGCGTCGCAGCACCGAAATACCAGAACAGCAATTGCACGAGCAACGGCGAATTGCGAAACGCCAGTATGTATAGCGCGGCCGCACGCGCGAGCATACCGTTGCGCGCATTACGCGCGAGCGCGAGCCCGAAACCGGCGAACGTCGCCGCCGCGCCCGCGCAGGCCGACAACATGAGCGTCATCAGAAAGCCATGCGCGATCCACCCAAGGTACTTCGGTTCCAGCCAACCGTTCATTCTGCCCTTCTACTCGAGCGCTTTCGTTGCGCAATGAAAAGCGGCCCGCCGTTTTCACACGGCAGGCCGGCTCTAAAGTTTCCGTCGGATCAGCTCTTCTGCGGATCGCCGATCTTGAACAGACGCGGCAACGGCGCGCGGCTCTGCGGTCCGAACCAGCGGTCGTAGATCTTCGCGGCGCTGCCGTTCGCTTCGAGGCCCTTCAGCGTATCGTCGACGACGTTCAACAGACGCGTCTCGCCCTTCGGCACGCCGACGCCTTCATAGTCGTTCGAAATCGTGAACGGCGGGATCTCGTAATTCGCCTTGTCGGGCACGTTCGCGAGCAGCGCGACGAGCTTCGGGCCGTCCTGCGTGATCGCCTGCACGTTGCCGGCGCGCAGCGCGGCGAACGCGAACGGCGTGTCGTCGTAGGCGACGATCGTCGCGTTGGGGAATTGCGCGCGCACCTGCTGTTCGTTCGTCGTGCCCTTGTCCGCACCCACGCGCAGGCTGTTCACCTGCTGCGGCGACGTCAGTACGCCCTTCTTTGCGATGAACTGCGTACCTGACGCGAAGTACGGCGTGCTGAAATCGACTTCCTTCTTACGCTCGTCGGTAATCGTGAAGTTCGCGAACACGAGGTCGACCTTGCCCGACTTCAGGAACGCGATGCGGTTCGCCGGATTGGTCGGCTGGATTTCGAGCTTCACGCCGAGCTTGTTTGCGACCGCCCGCGCATAGTCGACGTCGAGTCCGACGATCTGATTGGTCTTCGGATCGACGAAACCGAACGGGGCGTTGCTGTCGAAGGTGGCGACGCGCAGCACGCCCGCCTTCTTGATGTCGTCGAGACGATCGGCGTGCGCTGTGCCGGAAATCGCGAGCAGCAACCCCATCACTGCTGCGCCAACGAATCTGATTTTCATGGTTAGGCCTTTGTTTTGGATGTTTTATGTACGACGTGATTCACGACTGCCTCACGACAACGACGCACTGACTGTAACAACGCGCATCGCAATGGCGAACCAACTAATCGTCACGAGCTAAGCGGCGATTCAGATATGCGGCAGGTGCTTACTGCTTGCCTTTCCACGGCACCAGCCTGCGTTCGAGCGCGCGCATGCCGAGATCGAACAGCCACGCGATCAGACCGATCAGCACGATCCCCATCACGACCACATCGGTGCGCAGGAAGCTCGACGCGTTGAGCACCATCTGGCCGAGTCCGGCAGTGGCGGCGACCATTTCGGCCGCAACCAGCGTGGTCCAGCCGAAGCCGATCGCGATGCGCAGCCCGGTCAGGATTTCGGGCAGCGCGGCGGGCAGCACCACGTGCAATACCACCTGGCGGAAATTCGCGCCGAGCGACCACGCCGCGTTGATTTGCTCGACGCTCGCGCTGCGCACGCCGGCACGCGCGGCCATCGCGATCGGCGCGAAACATGCGAGCCAGATCACGACGATCTTTGCGGTCTCGTCGATGCCGAACCAGATCACGACGAGCGGCAGATACGCGAGCGGCGGCAGCGGCCGGTAGAACTCCAGCGGCGGATCGAGCAGTCCGCGCGCAACGCGGCTCACGCCCATCAGAATGCCGACCGGTATCGCGGTGATGCTCGCGAGCGCGAACGCGCCGAACACGCGGATCGCGCTCCACAGCAGATGCTCCGACAACGGCAAGCCGCCCTGGATGCGACCGTGCCATGCATCGACGAACGCATGCCAGACCGCGTCCGGTGCGGGCAGGAACAGCGGTGGTAGCCAGTGCAGATGAGTCGCGGTCCACCACAGCAGCGCAACTACCGCGACGCAGGTCACACTGAGCCACGCGCTCGGGCCTTCACCCGGCATGCCGCGATAAGGTCTGCGGCCGTGCGCCGCGCCGCGTAGCCGGGTCGAGCGACGCGCTGTGTCAGGACGTGCCGGCGCGTGTTGTTGCGACGATTCGATCACGCTCATCAGGCGGCCTCACGCAATGTATCGTGCAGCCGCCGCGTCAGACGCTCGCGCCACTCGATGAAAGCCGGCGACGACTTGACCGCGCGTGCATCGCGACTCGCCAGATATTCGCGTGCGAACGGCAGTTCATGGACTTCGGCGATGCGTCCGGGCCCCGGTGTCATCAGTACCAGACGCGTCGCGAGAAACAGCGCTTCCTCGACGCTGTGCGTGATGAAGAACACCGTCTTGTGGGTGCGCGCCCACACGTCGAGCACGAGTTCCTGCACCGTCTCGCGCGTCAGCGCATCGAGTGCGCCCATCGGCTCGTCCATCAGCAATATCTCAGGATCGCTCGCCAACGCGCGCGCAATACCCACGCGCTGCTGCATGCCGCCCGACAGCGCATGGATCTTCGCGTTCGCGTGCCGTTCGAGCCCGACGAGCGCCAGCGTGCGCCGCGCGATCTCGTGTCGCTGCGCACGCGCGATGCCGCGAAACCGCAAGCCGAGCGCGACGTTGTCGAGCACGTCGAGCCACGGCATCAGCGCATGCTTCTGAAACACGACGCCGCGCTCGGCACCGGGTCCGTCGATCGGCGTGCCGTTGAGCCGCACCTCGCCCTCGCTCGGATCGACGAACCCGGCGATGCAGTTGAGCAACGTGGTTTTGCCGCAACCCGACGCCCCGAGCGCGACCACGAACTCGCCGCGCTCGATGCGCAGATCGACACCCGCGAGTGCGGGCTCGCTCGCACCGGCGTAGCTCACGCGCAGTCCGCGGATGTCGAGCATGCTCATCGCGCGGCCTGCTGCGCGAAGCGCGGATTCACGGCCGCCGAGTAATCGGGCAACACGTTCTGGATCGTGCCCTGCGTCTTCAGGAACGCCGCCGTGGCCGCGAGCGATTGCGCCGCACCGGACTGCTTGCCGCCGCCGAGCCAGGTCGGCGACGCCTGCTCCGCGGCGCTCGGGAACGCGTACAGCGCGAGGCTCGCGGGCACGTCGGCCGGTGCCGCGCCCGACTCCTGCGCGACCGCCTGCACCTGCTGCGAAGCCGCGGTCCAATCGGCCTTGTGATCGCGATACAGCGCGTCCGTATCGGCGAGCACCTTGACGAGACCCGCCATGAACGCCGCGTTGTCGCGCTCGAACTGCCGCGACGCGACAAAGCCGTCGAAGGTTGCCTTGCCGCTTCCCTTCGCGACTTCGCCCGACGTAATCAGCACCTTGCCATTCTGCTTGACCTTCGCGAGCACCGGGTCCCAGATGTAGGTCGCATCGATATTGCCGCGCTGCCAGGCGGCGGCGACTTCAGGCGGACGCAGGTTCAGGATCTTCACCGACGACGGATCGACACCCGCCTGCTGCAACGCGACCAGCGCATGAAAATGCGACGTCGACACATACGGCACGCCGATCGTCTTGCCCTTCAGGTCGGTGATCTTCGTGACGCCCGAACCGTCGCGCGCGACCAGCGCTTCCGCGTCGTTGATGTTGTCGAGAATCCAGAACAGCGACAGGTCGACGCCTTGCGACAGGCCCGCCGCGATCGGGCTCGATCCCGCCTCGCCCAACTGGATCGAGCCTGACGCCAGTGCGCGCACCACATCCGCGCCGCTGCCGAGCTTGCGATACGTGACCTTGTAGCCCGTCGCTTTTTCGACGGCGCCGGTGGCTTGCGCGTAACGCCACGGCACGACCATGTCCTGATAGCCGATCACGACTTCGCGGCTTTGCGCGTGCGCGGATGAAGCGAACGGCGAAAACGCGGCAATGCCGGCCGACGCCGCGACGAAGGCAGCGGCGCGCAGCGCACGCCGCAACTGACGGAGAGAGTGATTCATCGGAAGCCTTCGGGTTGATTTGAGATACGAAGAAGGCTCCGACTATAGGCATTTTCGACCGGCGCGGTTCCAACGAATCATGCATAGCTAATCACTGGAACGCAGCATTGCTTTTGCGTCGTGACTCTCCGCCATAGCGCCAAAACTGCTTTGATTCTGAGCATTTGTTGGTTCGCTCGCGCGACCGTCCTGGTTACATTGAACGACCACCACACGCGACCATAAGGACAATCGATGACACCGACCCGGGGCTTTTCATTCTTCACGACAGCGCGCAATGCAATCGAGCCCGGCGGCGAACGCAACCGCAGCAGACGCGGTTGGCTGAAAACGGCCGCGGCCGCGCTTGCACTCGGCATCTTCGGCGCAGCCCACACCGCCCACGCCGCGCCGCTCGACGAGCTGAAGCTCGACTATGCGTACTATTCGCCGGAAAGCCTCGTGATCAAGCGCAACGGCTGGCTCGAACAAGAGTTCGCCGCCGACCACACGCAAGTGAAGTGGGTGCTCAGCCTCGGCAGCAACCGCGCGCTCGAATACCTGAACAGCGGCGCGGTCGACATCGGCTCGACCGCGGGCCTCGCCGCCGTGCTCGGCAAGGCGAACGGCAATCCGATTCGCGCGGTGTACATCTATTCGCGGCCCGAGTGGACCGCCCTCGTCGTGCGCAAGGACTCGCCGATCAAAACCCTCGCCGATCTGAAGGGCAAGAAGATCGCGGCCACCAAGGGCACCGATCCGTTCCTGTTCACGTTGCGCGCGCTGCATACGGCGGGGCTGTCGCGCGACGATGTCGAGATCGTCAACCTGCAGCATCCCGATGGCCGCACCGCGCTCGCCAACGGCCAGGTGGACGCGTGGGCCGGGCTCGATCCGCACATGGCGGCCGCGCAGGTCGACGATGGCGCGCGGCTGTTGTATCGCAACGTCGACTTCAACACCTGGGGCTTCCTGAATGCGCGCGAGGACTTCATCCGCGACCATCAGGACGCGCTCGCGCGCGTGCTGAAGGTCTATGAAAAGGCCCGCGTCTGGATCGCCGCTCACCCTGACGACACCGCCAGGATCGTCGCGGAGGAATCCAAGGTTTCGCTGCCGGTCGCGAAACTGCAGTTGAGCCGCAACGACTTCAGCCAGCCTCAGCCTGGCGCCCGGCAGATTGCCGCGCTCAAAGCCGCTGCGCCGATCCTGGTCGACGAGCAACTCGTGAAGAGCGGCACCGATCTGAACGCGATCATCGATGCACTGGTCGACGCTAAAGTCGCGCAGCCGGTGATTGCGACGGCGAGCAACGGCACGAAATGAACCGCACGCACCAGACCCGAGCCTGCCGATGAGCACCGCGAAGAACTTCACGCTCGCACGGAGGGATTCGTCCTGTCCGTCGTGTAGCGAACTCGCCCAACCGCCGCGCGCGATCGACCCGTTACGACTGTGGCGCTATGCCGGTCTCGCGCTGCCGGTCGTGTTCCTGGCTGTCATCGAGCTGCTGGTGCGCGCGTCGATCCTGCCGATGCATCTGGTCCCCGCGCCGAGCGCGATCGCGCAGACGCTATGGGATCTCGGCGCGGCGCGGCTCGCGCGCCATATCGGCGCGAGCGTGATCCGCGTGTACGGCGGCTTTGCGATCGGCGCCGTGCTCGCGCTGCTGATCGGTGCGGCGATGGGCCTGAGCCGGCGCGTCGATGCGTTGCTCGACCCCATGTTTCAGGCCTTGCGCGCGATTCCGTCGCTTGCGTGGGTGCCGATCCTGCTGCTATGGATGGGCATCGACGAAGCGCCGAAGATCACGCTGATCGCGATCGGCGCGTTTTTCCCCGTGCAGTTGAGCGTGGTGGCCGGCATTCACGGCGTCGACCGCAAGCTGATCGAATTCGGCGAATTGAACCGGCTGAGCCGGCGCGCGCTGTTCACGCGCATACTGCTGCCCGCGTCGATGCCGCAGATTTTCACCGGGCTGCGCACCGGGCTCAGCCTCGCCTGGATGTTCATGGTGGCCGCTGAACTGATCGCGGCGACGCGCGGGCTCGGTTATCTGCTCAGCGATGGACGTGAAACCGGCCGGCCGGATCTGGTGTTCGGCGCGATCCTGCTGCTCGCGTTGCTCGGCAAACTGAGCGACGGCATGCTGAAAGCGATCGAGCTACGCGCGCTGTCGTGGCGCGATGCGCACCAGACGTCGGAGGCCGCGCGATGAATCGGGCACTTGCTCCGTTACTCGAAGTACGTGGACTGACGCGGCGCTTTGGCGAGCGCAACGTGTTCGACAAGGTATCGTTCGCGCTGTCGCGCGGCGAGATCGTCAGTCTGGTCGGTCCTAGCGGCTGCGGTAAAAGCACACTGCTGCGCGCGGTGGCGGGACTCGATCGCGCAACCACGGGTACCGTGCTGATCGACGGCGTGCCTTTGCTCGCGCCGTCGCCGCGCGTCGGCATGATCTTTCAGGAACCGCGCCTGCTGCCATGGCTCAGCGTGGCCGACAACATCGCCTTTGCCGCGGGGCCACACGCGGGAGACGATCCGCGCGTCGATGCGCTGCTCGCCGAGGTGGGCCTCGCTGGCGTGCGCGACGCGCTGCCGAAGCAACTGTCCGGCGGCATGGCGCAGCGCGTCGCGCTCGCGCGAGGTCTGTTCAACGAACCTGAACTGCTGCTGCTCGACGAACCGTTCAGCGCCGTCGATGCGATCACGCGCGCGCGGCTGCAGCAGTTGCTGCTCGCGTTGAAGCATGCGCGCGGCACGACGGTGCTGCTCGTCACGCACGATCTCGACGAAGCGCTGAGTCTGTCCGATCGCGTGCTGCTGTTGTCCCCGGCGGGCGTTGGCAGCCCGAGCCGCATCGCGCGCGAACTGCCGATTGCGTTACAACGGCCGAGGAATCCGCGCGATGCGTCGTTGGATGCGCTGCGCGATGTTTTGCTGGAGATGTAGCGGCCCGCGGAAAGTCGCGCTATCGCGCACGCCGCGCTTCAACGAAAGCCTCGACATAACGCAGCGCCTGTTCGCACTGCTCGGGCGTGAACGCGTGAATGCTCGCCGGAACCGGATCGAAGCCGAGCTCGGTCGCGACCCACCGGATCGCTTTCGCGCGGGCTTCGAAGGCGTTCACGCCATCGCGGCGCACCTTCGCGGCGACGAGCGGTTCGAGCGCGTCGTGCAGCTCGCTCTTCGACTCGCGCAACGCCGCGTCGGCGAGGCGGCCGAGCGGCAGGTTGTGCTTGCTGCGCGAATACACGCCGATCCACGCCTGACAGGCGGTGCAGATCCACAGCGGGCCTTGATCGCTGCGATACGGGTAGGACTCGTCGCCGTAACGCGCGAGCAAAGCACGATTGCCGCAGTAGTCGCATGACGGCTGCGGCAGTGCCTTGACGGGCTTGCCTACGCGCATGGGGAGTGCCCCCGGGACAATTTGCAGTACTTCATCGCATCAATCCGACTGGCGGAAACGGGTGGACCCTCACAGTTTAATGGAATGCCCGCACGCGCAAGCAAGGTTTAGCTTCTCTCTGCGATCTCCATCACGACGCGACGCCGCGCCGCCAGACTTTCCGCCGACCTCTGCCGAACCAGCTCCACCACCGCTTGCGGCGCCGACGCCGGATGGCCCGCGTCGAACGGCGGCGCGGGCGCGTATTCGAGTTCGAGCTGGATCGCCTGCGCTTCTTCGACGCCCGCCAATTCGGCAGCCACGGTCAACCCGAAATCGATGCCAGCCGTCACGCCGCCGCCGGTAATCAGATTGCCGTCGCGGACTACACGCGCATGCGTCGGAATCGCGCCGAGCGGCTCCAGCAACGAGTGAAACGCCCAGTGAGTCGTCGCGCGCCGCCCGCGCAGCAATCCGGCCGCGCCCAGTAGCAATGCGCCGGTGCAGACCGACGTCACGTAGCGCGCGCTCGCGGCCTGCCGGCGAACGAAGTCGATCGTCTGCTCGTCTTGCAACAGCGCGGTCACGCCGCTCCCGCCTGGCACACAGATCACGTCGAGCGCCGGGCAGCTTTCGTACGTCGCGCTCGGCGTCAGCACGAGGCCGTTGCTCGACACCACCGGCTCCCGCGTCTTCCAGACCAGATGCATCGTGGCTTCCGGCAACGATGCGAGCACGTCATGCGGGCCGGTCAGATCGAGTTGCTGTACTTTCGGAAACACCAGAAAACCGATTTGGAGGCTCATAGGGATACCTTATCGAAGGAGAAATCGAAACACGCCATCTGTCATTTCTTCCAGCTGGACGGATCGATTCTATGCGCGTAGTGTTTGGCAAGACTGCCCTTGGTCCCTTGTTTTCTGCCACGCGTTGGCTCACATGTCCAGCGCTCCGCGTTCTATCGTGCTGCTCGGCCGCCGAAAAACGACGCATAGTATGGAAAGACGCGGTTCAGAAAGGGATTCAATGCCTTGCGACTGGTACGCAGCGGCCACGAGTCTTGCCCCTGATCCCACCATGCATTCGTTATTTTCCTTCCGCCATATCAAGCAAGCCCTTTAAGAATTCGTTTTGTGCCTTTCGTAGATTGTAGATGCACTCCGCCTGCAAGGCCGGAAACATGGAGCCCCCGTGCTCGGTTTCCCACTCCGCCCCCGCATTGCGCGGCAATTCGCAATACTTGACAGATGCATTCTGCGTCGCCATGTATTTGTCCAGCAATTTCGCATGAATATTGCCTTTTGGTATGGTTGCACGCAGTTTTTTATATAAGATTTGACTGTCGGTCACCAGTTTTTTTTGCAATCCCGAATAGCATTCGACGTCTCCATAGCCGCCTCCCAAATGTTGCAGACAATCAGAATTTGAAAGTGTCACCGAAAAATCATAATTTGATTTTGCCGCCGCAAAAAAAGGAAATAGCATTCCTGCGATTAAACAGAAAAACCGAGTCTTAGTGCGACGCCATTGCCACTTGATTTCTGCCACCGTTTCTCACATGTCCAGCGCTCCCCCGCTTCATCGTGCTGCTCGCCTTGACAAAAGCAACTGCGCGCGATCTGCTGCGTCGACGCGCCGAAGGTAAAAACCCCCGCCGCCGAAGCGAGAGCGAATTTCTATTTGACGGCCTTGCTCGTCGGCGTTATGCGCGGATCGTCGCATAGTCGTTCGCAGCCGCCTTCACATATCGGGACCAGCGTTACTGATATCTGATCGAGCGTCGCGTTGCCTTTGTCATCAATATCGGGTTCCTTGATGAGTCTCGTATCAACCCAAATATTTCCTTCTTTTATGCCAAGTTGAACCAGATAGCTTTTAAGGATCCCTGCGCGCTTTTCTGCTATATCCTTCGGGCTGTTCTCCTTCACATACCCGCCTGCGTAGACAATTCCTCTAATTTCGACGTTCGGCCATTGCCTCGCAGCAAGCACCAAGTTCGCAATCTTAATGCGATCTATATTTGAAATTTCCGTCGAATTGAGAGGCAGGCTACTTGTCATATCCTCTGAAATGGTGCAGGCAGTTGCGCTACCTGCGGTGGAAACAAAGTAAAACACCATGAGATAGCAGACTCTCAGGAAGTGAAAATTCTTTTGTAGCACGAAATGTCCTTAGTCCTTGAATCCTACGTAACACGCCAAACTGTCTGCATTCCGGATAGCTTTGGCTGGATTATCTTGCGCCCAGAATGAAAGTCCAATGGTGACACCGTACATATCATCGGTTGAATCGAATACATCAGTGAAATGGGTGCATTCGTGAATCAGCGTCAAGACTTGGCAACCGTGCCACAGTTGCGAACGTGGCGAAGTGCAAAAATGTGGGTATATCGCAATGATGCGCCTTGCTGAGTCGGGCTTACAGACCGAAGCATCGGTTGCGCCGTTATCTGGAAAGACGGTGCAAGTGACGTTACGTTGTTTTTGCTTGTCCCAGCGAACGATATTTTCTGGCTTTAAATTCTGCATAACTTGTAGAAGCCTTGGTAATCCTACTTGCAATATGCCATACGTAGCTTCGTCGGCTCGGCCGAACCATTTTTTTGCACGATCCTGCTCGCTTGCATCCCATTTCGCTAATGCTGCGATTCGTGCTTTAATCAAATCAACGGCCTCGTCTCGCGATTTAATGATTGAATCGCGAAACTCTTTGTTACTCATATTCGAACAAATCGGCGTCGGATCGAGAGTAACAGCGATGTTCGAATCAGGGTTTGTGTTTGTTACTGCCGTGTCGTGAACAACGGTCCATTCTGTATTCTCTGACATATCTATTTTTCGAAATTCAGTTTGATGCTTGTGATGTAGTGACACGCTCGGTTTGCCCGAGCGCGTTTGTCGTTCCTGTTACATCAGTTCGCCGTCAACGACGATCTGGTAGTCGTAAGTCCGCGAGCGCGCAGCCAGCCTCATCGAGCGACGTAACGCTGCCCGTGGAAGTGCGGTCCCCATCCGCCAGGAGTCGATCAAACATACTCACCTACTGTTCAATGGGCCACCTCAAGCCTTAACGCCCGGCTACCATTCGTCACTATCCGGTGCGTGCGCCCACTCCAATCCGTTACGCCGCTAGCTAGCACGGTCGAGCCAGTACGCACGCGATAGCGGACATTCGCGAGCGGTTGTGCGTTGTCGTCTCGAAGCGTGAACTGCTCATCGAAACGCATCTGTGCGCGTCCACGACAGTTGCACGCCCATGCGTAACCCAAAGCTTCGGCCATGGCGTAACCGGATTTCATCTTGCGAACCCTGTCAAACGGAAAGAACTCGCCGGTTTCGGCGTTCAGGGCCTGTGCGTGCGGCATTGGCGGGAAGTTTGAGTAGATCGAATAGGTGATACGGCAAAGGTCGCATTCTTCCTCGACCGTCCAATCCTTCCCACTGCTTTGCTGTTTCAGTTGCTCCATTACTCTCCTCAAGAGTTTTCAGGCGATTCCTCGCGAATTAATCATCGAATCGGACCACCGTCAACCGCATTAATTCGGGATAAGCCCGTTTTGACAACTATTTACGATGGTGTCGGTTATCTCAATTTCTATTGCATATTCCTGCTGGCGCGGGACAAAAAAAGGCGGCACTGAGCCGCCTTTATCGTCAGGGATCGAAACTGGTTAGTGTTGCGTCCATGAAGCATCCATAGCCGCCAGTTTCGCGTTTATGCCTTCCGTAGAGTCAGCGAGAATCGCTGCCGCATCTTCCGGTGACAGTTGGCGCTATGTCGGCGGGAGCCATGTTCGCGAATTGGAACGAATCGAACTGCACGGCGCAGTCCGCCACGTCCTCGCACTTGCCGCGCCCCGATACGGATAGCGTGTGTGTCGTCGCACTCAACGACCCGCAACGCGGTCAACGTAGCCGGTGACAACGGGGTCCGCGCCGATCTTCACGACGCAGGGGTCGCATTGAAGGAGAAGCCGAACTACGCCATCTGCCATTTCGTCCAGCTGGACGGATCGATTCTATGCGCGTAGTGTTTGGCAAAACTTCGATTGTCCCCTTGATTTCTGCCACCCATTCGCTCACATGTCCAGCGCTCTCCGCTCTATCGTGCTGCTCGCCTTCCCGAACATGCAACTGCTCGACGTGAGCGGTCCGCTGCAGGTATTTGCGTCCGCCAATGAGCTCGTCGCGCAGCGCGGGCTCGGCAAGCTCTACGCACCCCGCGTCGTGGCTGCCTCAGCCGGGCCCGTCATATCGTCGTCGGGACTCATGGTGCTTGCCGCATCACTGCGCTCGGTGAAGACGCCGCCCGATACGCTGATCGTTGCGGGCGGCCGGGGCGTTCGCCAGGCATCGGCCGATCAACGCCTGATCCGCTGGACGCAGCGCCACGCGCCGCATTGCAGACGCGTCGCGTCGGTCTGCTCGGGCGCGTTCCTGCTCGCCGAGGCAGGCTTGCTCGACGGCCGGCGCGTCGCCACGCATTGGGCGCGTTGCGACGAACTCGCGCAGGCCTATCCGCAACTGCAAGTCGAAGCCGATCCGATTTTCATTCGCGACGGCGATATCTGGACATCGGCGGGCGTCACCGCCGGCATCGACCTCGCGCTAGCGATGCTCGAAGAAGATCACGGCCGCGCGTTGGCGCTCGAGGTCGCACGCGAGCTCGTCGTGTTTCTGAAGCGGCCGGGTGGGCAGTCGCAATTCAGCGCGGCGCTGTCGCTGCAACATGCCGACGACCGTTTCGGCGAATTGCATGCATGGATGACGTCGCATCTCGCAGCCGACCTGTCAGTGCCCGCGCTCGCGCAACGGCTGCATATGAGCGAGCGCAGCTTCATGCGCCACTACAAGGCGCAGACGGGCCGCACGCCCGCGCGCGCGGTCGAGCAGCTACGCATCGAAGCGGCACAACGCTTGCTCAGCGAGACATCCTGGTCGATCAAACGGATCGCGGCGCGATGTGGATTCGGCAGCGAGGAAACGATGCGCTGCAGCTTCGTGCGTCAGCTGCGCGTGGCGCCGCAGGTGTATCGCGAGCGCTTTTCGTCGACGTGACGTGCGCGGCCCGGGAACCCGCGCGACATCACTCAGTAGCGGCGTTTGACGATCAGCGTCGCGCCCGTATCGTGAGAATGCAGTATCGCGACGCGCGCGGTGCCGGAGAACACCCAGTTGTCGACCGTCAAGGACAAGCGTCGCTGCGGTGACTGGCCAATCGACAACACTGAACCGTTCATCTGAACGATGGATATTTGCGGCGCGGTAGATGGACCCATACGCAGAGAATTCGAAGCACTCTGCGCGGCAGCATTTGCGCCCGGTTCGGACAACGGTGCGAACGCCGGTCCGGACGACACCGGGGCTTTCGCGGTGCCGAGCTGGACATCGCGCGCAAGGTCCACGCTATAGTAATTCTCCATTTGCGCGTAGAACGGCTTGCCCCGATCCCCTTGATACTCCATCGCATAACGCTGCTGCCGCTGCTGCTCGAAGTAGCGCCGTGGCTCGGGAATGGGCGGCACGACTTCGACGGGCGACGCGACGATATTGGCGACAATCATCGCTTGCGGCACATCGCCGAAGGGGCCTCCCGCAAACGCGTAGCCGCTCATCAAGACGAGTACCACTCCGACAATCCTCTCGTTTTGGCACGTCATCGGCATGCCTCCATGAAGGAATTGAAACCTCACATGACACGGCGCGTCACTCGAACCGCGCGCCTGGCAGCGTCGCTTGCATTCAGACATTGTAGTCAGTGATTTGCGTACCGGTAGGTCAATGTGTGAGCTATCTCGCGCGTGTGGCGAAGACCGGCAAAAGCTTCTGGCGCAAGCGTCCCGAGTCGAACAATCCCGGCAACTCTTGCGAGGTTTGGCGAGCAACTAGGTGGTCAGATCGGATACCTGCATCTTCAACCGTTGCAGCGTCAACGGTCGCACTCGCGGTAGTCAGTCGGCGCGTGTCGACCGGCCATTGAATGCCGGCGCGATATGCAAAACGATTGTTTGAATGCGCTTTCGCCACGCGCGCGACCATGCGAGAACGGCGTCGGGCATGAAGCGCGCGACGAGCAGCAGCAACGCGAGCAGCGCGGGACACCAGCGCAGATCGGTCGGCACGGGTTCGCGGCGGGCGAAGCGCGCTTCGACCAGCGCATCGCCGAACGAAGTCACGTTCAGCAGACGCCGGTAGTCGAGGCCCGTCTGCCGAGCCAGCGAAGCGAGGTACTCACCGCGCAATTCGGACAACTCCTCGTGCGATTGCGCCGCCACCCCGGAGCCGGGCGTAGGCGACGCCTGGATCACGTCGTCGGCCTGCCAGACGCCGATCCGGTTGCCGTCGGCATCGGTCTTCGGAATGGCCGCTGGCTGGTCGCCGCCGACGCCGATCAGCCAGCCGCTGATCCGCGCCGCATTGATGCCTTCCATCAGCGGGCGCGACGCCAACAGCGGCGGCGCCTCCTGCCCATCGGTGACGAACGCGATGGCCGCGCCGCCGCCGACGTCCTTCGCGACGCGCACGGCCGAATACACACCGCCTTCGGCAATGCGGCTCCAGTTGGTCCAGCGCATGCGCCCGTCGATGCCGTCGAGCGACACCAGCAGCGCGTCGTAGTTGCCGCAGACTTCGACCGGCGCCATCAGCAGCAACACCCGCTGCCCGGTGAACACGCTCCAGCCGACCTTCGAGCCGCACGGCAAACGCTCGAGCGCATCGCGCATCGCGGCCTGCGCGAACTTGAGCCGGCTGACCGGGGCGCCGTCGAGCACCACGTCCTCGACATCCATGCTTTGCGTGATGTCGAACGTGACGATGTAGTTAAACGTGTGGCGCGGCAACGTGACGTCCGGCATCGCGACCGCCGCGATCAAAGCGACGAGCGCGAGCGGCGTCAACGCGTGACGCCATTTTGCGAAGCCACGCTCGCGCTGAACGCCGCTCATGGCAGGTCCTGGCTGCGCGCGTCGCGCACTGTGACGTTGTGCTGCTCTTTCACGTCGGGTCCGGCAAGCGCGGACGGCGTTTCCGGCGCGAGCCACAGCGCGCGCTCGAGGTTGTAGCGCGCGTCCCAATCGTCGGGCGCCGCGCGCAGCGCGAGCCGGTAGCGCGCCTTGGCCTCGCCGATCATCGCCAGAGACCTGACCGTCTGCGCGTCGTCACCGCTGCCTTCGCGCAGGTACAGGTTGCCGAGATCGAACAGCGCCGCGCGGCCGACTTCGTCAGGCGGGCTGCCCTCGGGGAGCAGACCGTTATAGAGCCGCGCCGCCGCGTCGTAGGAGCCCGCTTTCGACAGCGCTATCGCACGGGCCAGCTGAACCTCGCGCGCGTCGCCGCCGGCTTGCTGGTCACGCGCGGCGGCGTTCGTCGCGACAATGGCCTGATTGACGCGCTCCGCGTGCTGCAGACGAACGAAGCCATACGCGGCCCACGCGGCGCAACAGATCGCCACGGTGCCGAACAGCGTGTGGATCAGCGTGCGCTTCATGCCCAGCTCCTCACCTGCAACCGGTGCAACAGCACCAGCAGCGCCGCACAGAACAGCGCGAGCGCGAAACAGTACGGACTCAGATCCTGGCGAGGCAGACGCTCGACGAACGTCGTCGTTGCGTTCTGCTGCCGGTTGATCTCCGCGATCGCCGCCATCATCGCCTTCGGGTCTTCGGCCTGAAACAGCCTGTAAGGCGTCTTCAGCGTCAGAAAGAAGCGATGCAGCTGCGCTTCGGCCGAGCTTCCGCTGGCGGGCTGCGCCGCGTTCAGATCGGGACTGAAGACACTGCTGCGCAGGTAGATGAAGTACAGCGCGATCCGGTTGCGTCGCAGTCCCTCCTCGATGCGCCGTTGCATCGTTTCGTCGAGCAACGCGCCGCCGTCGGAGACGAGCACGATCGCGCGGCGGCCCGACGACAAGCGCCCATCGAACTGCGCGATCGCCGCGAGCATGCCGCGATCGAGCTCGGTGTCCGGCATGCCGCGGCCGATCGCCGTGGCCGCGACCGCGGCCTCGATCACGCGATGGTTGTAGGTGAACGGCATCGCCAGCACGGGGTTGGTGCCGAACATCATGAACGCGAGGCGGTCGTTCGGCCGTTGCTCGACGAAGCGCGTCAGCGCCTCGCGCGCCACGTGGTTCTTGGAGTCGCCGCGCGGCGCCTCGACGCCCTTGCTGCCCATCGGCTCGTCCATGCTCTGGCTGCGGTCCATCAGGATCAGGATCTGTGCGCCGCTGCCGGTGCGCAGCACCTGCAACTGCGAGCGCCCCGGCCCAGCCAGCCCGACGACGATCGCCGCGATCGCCAGCGCCGCGCCACCGCGGACGAGCCAGCCCGCCATGCGCCCGAGGTCGTCAGCGGGCAGCCATGCGACGTTCGAAAACACCAGCGTGTCGCTGCGCCGCCGCAGCAGCGGCAGAGCGGCGAGCGGCAGCAGCACCAGCATCCACGGAAGGGCGAAATCGAGGCTCATGGTCATCGCTGATGGCGCCTCTCCGCCCGATACAGCGCACGGCACAGCGCGTGCAGCGAAAGCTCGCCGGCATTCTCGACGGCGTGCGGCGCCGGCGTGAAAAAGCGCTCGGCCGAGGCCAGATAGAAACGTTCGAGCTGCGCGCGCAGCGGTTGCAGATACGGCGCACGCGCGAGCAACGCGGATAGCGAAGCCGCATGCACGACCTGGCCGGCGGTTTCGTTCAGCGCGCGATGCAGGCAGACCCACGCATCGTTCGATGAAGCGGCGGGCGTCTCCGGCAGCCGTTGCATCTGCCGCCACGCCCGCGCGAACGGCAGCCGGGCCGCCTCGCGCCGGTTGCGCGCCCACCACCAGCTCGCCCACACGAGCAGCGTCGCGAGCAGCAGGCCGAGCGCCCACGCGATCTGCCGGCGCCAGCCGGACGTGGCCAGCATCGGCGCCTGCCGGTCGGGCCGCAGCGGCTGCAAGTCCCCCGCGGCGAACACGGTTTGCGGCGTCAGCGGGCCGATGCTCGCCGGCCATTCGGCGACCTGCAGCTGCGTGCCCGCCGCGGACGTCAGCGTCAACGCGGGCAACGTGATCTGCGTGAGCGTCTGCGGCGCATTGACGACCTGATAGCCGATCACCATCCACTTGCGGCCGTTCGCATCGGTTTCGAGCGTCACGGGCCGGCGTTCGAGCCACACGCCCGTGCGTCCGACCGAAGGCGGCGTGACCGCGCCGATGTCGCGACCGTCGGCCTCCAGCAGCACGCGCTGCGTCAGCACATCGCCAAGCACATAGCCGAACGCGCGCGGCTCCTGAACGTGCGCGGCCACCTCGGCGGCGCTGGCCGTCGCGCAAGCGGCGCCGCCGCATAGCGACGCGATCAGCACGCGCAGCGCCGCCCGACGCGCGCAGCCACCGCGCAGCCCGCGCGCGCTCATACCGTCAGCTCCAGAAAGTAGCGCGACATCGCTTCCGGATCGAACGCGCCTTCGACAAAGAACGGCCGGATGCCGCGCGCGCCGAACACCGCGGCAAGTTCGTCGCGACGGCGCGCGACGCCTTCGCGCCAGCGCTCGCGCACGCCGCGCGATAGCCACACGCGACGCTCCTCGCCGGACTCCGCATCGTTGACGGCCAGCAGCGACGCGTGCTGCGGCGGCGTGGTCTCGGCCGCGTCCCATACGACCATCGGCACCACGCACGCATGCACCAGCATGTCGAGCACCGGCGACAGTCGCGCGAGCGGCCAGTGGAAATCGGACACCACGAACACGAGCGCCTGGCGTCCGGCGATACGGATCGCGCAACGCCGCAATCCTTCGACGGCTCCGCGTTCAGCGTGACGATCGGCTTGACGTTCAGCCTGATCATTCGCCTGACGAGAAGCCGTATCACTCAGGCCTTCGCGCAGCATGCTCGCGAGCAGCGAACCGGTGCCCCGTCCCGTGCGCGCCGGCATGAGCAGATCGTCGCGTTCGCCGCTATCGAAGGCCAGCATGCCGAGCCGGTCGCCGACCCGGAACGCGCTATGGCCGAGCGCTTCGACGAAATCAGCGACGACCTGCAGCTTGGTCTTATGGGTGCCGAATTGCATCGACGCCGACACGTCGACGATCACGAACACCGACACCGCGACGCGCTGCAAATGCACGCGCACGAGCCACTCGTCGCGCGCCGCGCGCAAGCTCGCGCGCAGATCGAGCCGGCGCGGGTCCGGATAGTCGAACAGCCGGCCGTGCATCGCGAACTGCTGGCCCGAGCCGAAGCTCGAGCCCGGATGCGAGCCGGGCCGCGCACCGGCCGCGCGCATCGGCAGACGATAGTGGAATTCAGCGGTGCCGTTCATCGTGTAGGCGCGCCGGCGTTCAGCGAGGCACGGCGACGTTCGCGACGATCCGCGCGATCAGCGCCTCGGCCAGCTCCTGGCGGCGCAGCTCGTAAATCGGCGTGAAGAACACGCGATGACCCAGCGCCGGCAGCAGCACTTCGTGGATGTCCTCCGGAAGCAGATGCGTGCGTCCGGCGAGCCACGCGACCACGCGCGCCGCGCGCAACAGCGCGCTCATGCCGCGCGGACTCGCGCCGGCGAGAATCAGCTGCTCCATGTCGACGCCATCGAGCGCGATGCCGAAGCGCGCCGGCGTTTCCGTCGCCTGCCAGATGTCGTGCACATAGCGCTCGATCGTCTCGCTCGCCTGCACGCCCTGCTGGATCGCCGCGCCGATCCGGTTCAACTGTTCCCACGGCACGATCGACGGTGTCAGTTGCGCGAGCAGGCTGTCGACGTCATGGAACCTCGTGTCGAACACGAGGCTGCGCCGCGCCTCCTCGTCGGTCGGCGTCGGCATGTTCAGCTCGAACAGGAAGCGGTCGCGCGCCGCCGACGCGAGCTCGAAGGTCTCTTCCTTCTCGACCTTGTTGCGGTCGGCGTACACGGTCATGTGCGGAAAGCGATGCTCGCGGCCGAACGCCCACACGGAACGCTCGGCCATCGCGCGCAGCAGCAGCGATTGCACCTGCGGGCGCGCGCGATTGATCTCGTTGAAAAAGAAGGTGGTCAGCTGCTCGCCGTGGCGCAGCAGCGGGCCCGGCTCGATGCGCGGCTTGCCGTCGGCGTCGACATAGGTGTGATAGACGAGGTCGCCCGGCATCAGATCGATCGTGCCTTCGACGCGCTCGAAATCGCCGCCCACCACGCGCGCGAACGCCCGCAACACGGTCGTCTTGCCCACCCCGACGCCGCCTTCGAGCAGCACGTGGCCGCGTGCGAACAGCGCGACGTTGATGAGCCTCAGCGTTTGCTGCTGACCGACGACGACTCGCGCCACTTCGTTTTCGATCTGCTGGGCGTGAGAACGCCAGTCCTGAAGCTGCTCGCCAGAAACCATCGCTGCGATCCCCTTCCGTGGTGGCTGGCGTTTATTTGCGCGACGCCCGAACGTCGACGCGCTTCAAGACTCGCCAGCCTTCCGTTCAAGCACGGTTTATGCCGATCGCACAGGAGGGACGCAAGAGTTAAATCGAATGCGAAAAGTTGGCAGCCTGTCACGACAGCCGGGTACAGACTGTGCCATCGATGCGGCCTATCACGCATCGTTCATCAGCAAGCCGACGAGCGCGCTCGCGCCGCGCCGCCACGACAGATCCGTGTTGCCGCGTATGTCGACCGAGCGCTGGAACAGCGTCCTGCCGCTCGCGACGTCTTCGACCCGGAGGTTCAGATTGAGAATCAGGTTGCTGACTTTCTGCACCCAGCAGACGCCCACCTGCTCGACGCCCAGCGCACGCCCGACCTGGCGGGCGCAACCGTCGCAGGTGGTCAGGTCCTGCGCCGCACCGAGCCGCGCGATCAGCTCGGACGCGCGGCCGTTGTCAGCCACGCGATAACGCTGGCTCGCATCGAGCTGCGCGCGCACCGCATTGCTGACCATCTCGATGCGCGCCGCTTGCACGCGGTTGGTATCGGCATCGTTGTAGGCGGCGTTATCGTCGATCAGGCCGCAGTTCAGCACGGCGATCGTCACCGGCTCGGCGCGCGCCGGCACGACGCCGATCACGAAGAAGCCGGCAAAGCCCACGCACAGCACAGCCGCGCAACGCACGAACGCGGCCTGGTGAAACGAACGCCATGCACGCAACTCACGCATCGCGCTAACGCTCCGCCCCGACCGGCCGTTTCGCGAACACCCCTGCAAACTGCGCATATTCCTGCTCCAGATGCACCGCCGCATGTTCGAGCAGGAACTGCCGGAACATCACGCTGGTCGGCGAAAGCTGCTTGGTGCGCAGATGCACGATCTGCCACGTTCGTACGATCGGCGTGCCGTGCACGTCGAGCAGCGCGATCTCGCCGGTGCGCAACTCCAGCTGCAGCGTATGCAGCGAGATCAGGCTCACGCCCATGCCGGCCATCACCGCCTGCTTGATCGTCTCGTTGCTGCCGAGCGTGACGGTTTTCGCGGGAGTGAACAGATGCTGCCGAAACATCGCCTCGGCGGCCATGCGCGTGCCCGAGCCCGGCTCGCGCAGCAGGAAGGTGTCGTTGCGCAACTCCTGCAGATCGAAGCGGCGCGCGCCGCACAGCGGATGATGCACCGGCGCGATCACCACCTGGGGATGGCTCGCGAGCGGCTCGGCCGTCGTATCGAGCTCGGGCGGCGGGCGGCCCATGATCGCGAGATCGATCGCGTTGTCCTGCAACATGCGCAGCAGCGCGTCGCGATTGCCGACCGAGAAATGCACGTCGACCTTCGGGTATAGATGCGAGTACATCGCCAGCAGTTTCGGCGCGAAGTAGGTCGCCGAGCTGACGATGCCGACGTTGATCGAGCCGCTGTCGGCCTGCTTCAGCGACATCATCGCGTCTTCGGTGTCCTTGATTTCGCCGAGAATGCGGCTCGCGTGGTGGGTCAGCACCTCGCCCGCTTCGGTCAGCGTGAGCTTGCGCGCGACGCGCTCGAACAGCCGCAGGCCGACCGCCTCTTCGAGCTGATGAATCTGCATCGACACTGCCGGCTGCGTCAGATGCAGCTCCTCGGCCGCGCGCGCGAAACTCGTATAGCGGCTCGCGACGACGAAGATCTGCAACTGCCGCAGGGTCAGCGTGCGAACGAAATTCAGCTTGACCCGGTTCGTCGCGAAGCTCGCGTTCTGCATCGGAAACTCAACGGCTCGCCCGCGGCGCATTCGACGGCTTCGCCGGCACCTTGCCCGATGGCAACTTGTTCAGCGCGGATTGAAAACTCAACGACTCCGAATGCGCCGGATGCGCGAAGTCGTTGTTGGGGCCCGGTACGTCGGTGCGAATCTGCAGGACCTGGCCCGGCACGCCGTCGGCGAGCAGGAAGGTGTAGCGCTTGCCCGTGTATTGCGCGAAGCGCGCCGCGTTCGGATCGTTCAGATAAGGCTGCACGACGATGCGCCGCACGCTGACCGGCTTGCCGCCGAGCTCGCCCGGCACGCTCTCGATCTGCGGCCCCGCGGCGAGCGCGAGACGCAGACGCTGCTGGAAATAGCGGCGCTGCCCGCCGGTGAGACCCTGCATCTCCGCGATGTCGCGCTCGAGGAAATAAATGATCGCCGGATTGCATTGCAGTCCGCCGATCGGCAGGTTCACGCTGCCGGTGTGGTCGGTCACCTGTGCGTCGCCCTTCGCGTTGTTCTCGCTGACCACCAGCACCTTGACGACATCGGTGCTGCGCGAGGGCTGCTCCGAATCGATCAGCGCGTAGTCGAGCTCGGTCTGCGCGGCGACGCCGTGCAAATGATCGGTCAGAAAAATCAGCCGCTCCGCCGGCGTGATGTCGTCGCCGCCCGCCGCCGACGCGGCGCTCGCCGGGCTTGCCGCACGGCTTGCGGCCGGCGCGAGGCACAGCACGCACAGCGTCCCCATCAGCGCGGCGCGTGCCGCTCGCAGCCAGGCGCCGCGCGCGCGCGTCATTGCGATGCGTCGCCGGGTTTGCCCGCCGGCGCGTCGACCGGTTTGAGCATCGGCACCTGGTAGGTCGCGAGGATGCTGTCGATCTTGTCGTGATTCGCGCCGATCCATTGATCCACCTTGTCCTTCCAGTCCTTCTCGCCGTAGCGCACGCCCATCGAGATCGTGTAGTCGAAGCGGATGCCGGGTCCCGGCGGGAACGGCACCAGCCTGACCGAATCACCGGCGCGCTTGGCGAAGTAACCGGCGATCGGCCCCCACAGGAACACCACGTCGACGTTGCCCTCGTGCAGATCGTGTTCGATCATCTGGCCAGGGTACACGCCCGGATCGCCGCTTTGCACCTGATACGACACCGCCTGGTCGATCAGGTTGTGGCCGAGCAGCCAGTCCACCGCCGGGGTTTGCGAAAAGATTCCGAAACGCAGCTTGTGCAGCTGATCGGGCGGCAGTTTCAGCAGGTCGTCGGGCGTCTTGATGCTCGCGAATTCGGGGCGGTTCGGCAGCACCATCGCGTAGGTCGAGCGCAGATACGGCTGCGTCGTCGACGTCATGTCATAGCCCTTCGGCACGCCGATGATCAGGTCGCAGCGATAGCGCTCGCTGCCCTCCGCCTTCTCGCGCAACGTGTGGCGCACGAAGCCCATGCGCTGCGGAAAGTACGTGTATTCGAGCTTGTAGCCGAAGTCGCTCGCCATCTGGGCGGCGATGCGGTTCTCATAGCCCTCGCCCTTGTCGTTCGACAACGGCATGTTGTTCGGGTCCGCGCATACCCTGAGCACGCCGTCCGCGCCGTCGTTGTTCGGCAGCGCGGGGCCATCCGCCCGGACCGCGGCGCTCGCGAGCGCCGCCCCACACAACGCGGCCGCGATCACGCTGACATGCACGGACATGCTTCTCTTATCACGCATCGTGAGCCTCCGGAAGAATGACGGCGCGGCCGTTAATTCGAGTCGATGGCATGCAGATCGCCCGGCTTGATCTGCCCATCGGAGCGTCCTTTCAGATACGCATAGAGATTTTCCCAGTTCTTCTGCATCATCTGGCTCGTGCTGAAATCGGGCATACCCTTATCCACCCGGCCGCCGAACACGGTGCGATGAAATTCGTTCTTGTCCAGCGTCTTGAACGCGTCGATCAGCGACGGCCCGACCATGCCCTGCTGCTGCGCGCCGTGACAGCGTTCGCAAGCGAGCGCGCGCCACGTCTTCCAGCCCTGCAGCGTATTACTGTCGACCTTGTTACCGTCGACTACCTTGTACGCGACCTGCGCAATCGAAGGATTGTTCTGCGCGTATCCGACGGGCAGCATGACGAGCGCTACGGGCAACGCGGTGAGCAACAGGATAGATCTGCCTTTCATGCACATGTCTCCATCTGGGAAAAAGCCGCGCCCCGATGCGTTTCAGCGACGCATCCACCAACGGGCGCGATTTGGGGGTAATTCAATGCTTTGGGCGAGGCTGACGGGGCGGCCGTGCCTGTTCAAGCCGCCCCACTGGTTCAGCCTTTCATTTCAGCCGTTCGTTCAGCTCTTTTCGTTAGGAATAGCGAACACGAACAGCGTGCCGCCGAGCGCGGTGTACTTCGCGAGATCCTTGTAGCCGCCGACTGCGCCCAGGCCTTCGGTCGGCTTCTCGAGACCCGCCGCCATGCCGATGCCGGCCCAGCCGCCGATGCCCGAGTACACGCCGACGTACTGCTTGCCCTGATACTCATACGTGAAGACGTTGCCGATGATTCCCGACGGCGTCTTGAAGCGCCACAGTTCCTTGCCGTCCGAGATGCGAACCGCCTTCAGGTAGCCCTCCAGCGTGCCGTAGAACGCGATGCCGCCGCCCGTCGCCAGCACACCCGACCACACCGAGAACTTCTCAGGCTTCGAGTAGATGATCTTGCCCTTGCTCGCATCCCACGCGATGAAGTTGCCCATCGCGTTGCCCTCGTTCGGGCCCGGATACATCGACAGCGTGGCGCCGACATACGGCTGTCCCGACACGTAGTCGACATCGAACGGCTCGTAGTCCATACAGACGTGGTTGGTCGGCACGAGGAACAAGCTCGTCTTCGGATCGAACGCCGCCGGTTGCTGGTCCTTCGAACCGAGTGCCGCCGGGCAGATGCCCTTCACGTTGTGGTCGGACCCGGCCGCCTGTGTCGAGTACGCCGCGTTGCGAATCGGCAGGCCGCTTTGCAGATCGACGCGATCGGCCCAGTTCACCGCCGGGTCGTACTTCTGCGCGACCAGCAGCTGTCCGGTTTCGCGGTTCAGCGTGTAGCCGAAGCCGTTACGGTCGAAGTGCACGATC
This sequence comes from Paraburkholderia sp. BR14320, assembly GCF_040948665.1. Lineage (NCBI taxonomy): Bacteria > Pseudomonadati > Pseudomonadota > Betaproteobacteria > Burkholderiales > Burkholderiaceae > Paraburkholderia > Paraburkholderia sp. BR14320. Next base: position 34,843 of record NZ_JBFPKG010000037.1, on the reverse strand, counting down.
GCGGGCACCTTCTTGCCGTTGATCGTCAGGTCGGACAGGATCATTTCGTTGACGCCGTCATAGTCCCATTCGTCGTGGGGCGTCATCTGGTAGACCCATTTGGCCGTGCCGGTATTCAGGTCGCGCGCGAAGATCGACATCGACCATTTGTTGTCACCCGGACGTTGCGTCGGGTTCCATGTGCCCGGATTGCCAGTACCGTAGTAAACAAGGTTGAGTTTCGGGTCCCACGCATACCAGCCCCACGTGGTGCCGCCGCCGAGCTTCCACTGATCGCCCTTCCAGGACTTCACCGACGAATCCGCGCCCACCGGCACCATCTGGCCGTTCGAGTACGTCATCGTCTTTTGCGGGTCGAGCAGCATTTCGTTGTCGGGACCCGTGCTGTACGCAGTCCAGACCGGTTTGCCGGTCTTGATGTCGTACGCGATCAGACGCCCGCGCACGCCGAACTCGCCGCCCGAAATGCCGGTCAGCACCTTGTCGCCGAATACGTGCGGCGCGTTGGTGTTGGTTTCACCGGCTTTCGGATTGCCGTTCTGCGCGGTCCACACGACCTCGCCCGTCTTCGCGTTCAGCGCGACGAGCTTGGTGTCGGCCTGCTGCAGGAAGATCTTGCCGTCGCCGTATGCGAGACCGCGGTTGACGGTGTCGCAGCACATCACGGAGACGACCTGTTCATCCTGCTTCGGCTGATACTGCCAGAGGAACGTCTGATCCTTCAGGTTGACTGCAATGACTTTGTTCGGAAACGGGGAGTGGATATACATCGTGTCGCCGATCACGAGCGGCGCGCCTTCATGGCCGCGTAGCACGCCGGTCGACATGGTCCATGCGACCTGCAATTTGCCGACGTTGTTCTCGTTGATCTGTTTGAGCGGGCTGTAGCGGTGATTTGCATAATCGCCCGCCTGGGCCGCCCAGTTGGCCGGGTTTTTCATCAATCCGTCGAGCTGCGAATCGGCCTGCGCAGCCAGAGAGCTAAAGGCTGCGGATGCGAGGATCGCGAGCCCAAGAACTACAGTGCGTAAGTTCATGTCTCCTCCAGAATTGTCCTGCTGTTCAACTCACGAATGACCCACGCTACCTCATCGCATCGTGCGCGCCTTCTCGATTGCAGGTAACGATTAACGCGCTATCCCGATTCGATGTCAGGCTTCGCGACGCATGAACGGCCAACGCATATTCCATGCCGGAATAGCGGCAATATTGCGGCTCTTGCGTGCGCCGGCCCGCCGACCCGGCACGCGCGACCTGTCGCGGCACTCGGGCGTTGCACGCCGATGCTTGCACGGCGGTAAGCTGAAGGGGTTGCGTCACGCGATGCGGCACATACTGTGTCACTTGCGTGATACGAATCGTGTCCTTTGCGAATCACGCGCCGCAGCGCGGGCCTGTCACCTGCATCGAAGCTTCGTTCGGCGAACGATTCGCGCATTCGAGGAGCTAACCGCCATGGCAAACACCGAGCACGTCTATACCGACGAAGAGATCCAGCAACGCCTCGTCGGTCCGTTGCAGCACTGGTATCTGGAAGATGGCTGGCTGCGGCGCAAATACCGCACCGAGGGCTGGAAGGGAACGCTGATGGTGGTCAACGCCGTCGGGCACCTCGCGGAAGCCGCGTGGCATCACCCCGATCTGACGGTCTCGTATGCGTTCGTGATCGTGAAGCTGAAAACGCACACCGCCAAGGGCATCACCGACAAGGACTTCGCGCTCGCAACCAAGATCGAATCGGTGGTCCACTGGCAGCCCGGCCTCGAGGAAGGCCCGCTGGAAGGCACGCCGGCCGACGATCAGCGCTTCCGCTACATCAAGTACGACGCGCCGAAACCCGCGCAAGGCAGTTGACCCGCGCGCCTGCCGCCGCATGAAACAGCGCGTGACACAGTGCGCCTTCGGCGTCACACAGCGTCCATGCAGCGGCGAAACCGGGCGGCGCGCGGCGCGCCGGTTTAGAGATTCCGGTGGGCCGAATCCGCTGCGGCGGCCGTTGCGCGCGCCTGGTACGGCTTTCGCTTGACGTCGCCGGGCGCACTGTCGCTGGAACCCGCGACGCGACACGACGCGTCGCGCACACCCCGCGGCCGAACCCGGTTTCGCGCACCCGCAAGGACACCTGAGGACACACGAGATGCCGCTTCAGCTCCGCCGCCTGCCGCCACGCGCCCCCATCACGATCGATGCGCCCGCGCGGCTGCATCTGGGCTTTCTCGATCCGAACGCGTCGCTCGGGCGCGCGTTCGGCAGCCTGGGGCTCGTCATCGATACGCACGGCACGCGGATTCAGGCGCGGCTCGCCGAACGCGAGCAGATCGGCGGTGTGGCGAGCGAGGCCGAGCGCGCGCGAATTGCGCTGAGTCTCGCGCGGCTGCAGGCTGCCTACGGACCGGCGAGCCTCGCGATCGACGTGCTGGAGGCGCCGCGCGCCCATACCGGCCTCGGCTCAGGCACACAACTGGCGCTCGCGGTCGGTGCCGCGTTCACGCGCCTCATCGGCCAGCCGGCGACGAGCGCCGAGATCGCCAGCCTGCTCGGGCGCGGCGCGCGCTCCGGCATCGGCATACTCGGCTTCGAGTGCGGCGGCCTGCTGCTCGATGGCGGCCCGCCCGGCGATCTGCGCCAGAGCATGCCGCCGCTGCTGTCGCGCCAGCCGTTTCCGCAGCCGTGGCGCGTGCTGCTCGTCAGCGACAACAGCCGCGAGGGCTTGCACGGCGCCGAGGAACGCAGCGCGCTCGCATCGCTCGCGCCGTTTCCGCAGCGGCTCGCCGCGCATCTGTGCCATCTGGTGCTGATGCAGATCCTGCCCGGCGCCGCCGAACATAACTTCGCGCCGTTCGCGCACGGCCTCACCGAACTACAGCAGACGATCGGCGAATACTTCGCGAGCGCGCAAGGCGGCGTGTTCGCGAGTCCCGACGTCGAGCGCGTGCTGCGCGCGGTCGCCGCCGAGCGCACCGCCGGCATCGGCCAGACCTCATGGGGCCCGACGGGCTTCGCGGTGCTCGCGAGTGCGCGCGAGGCCGAGCGCGCACTCGCGACCGCGCGCGCCGTCGCGAGCGCGCTGCCGCATATCGAATGCAGCGTCGTCGCGGGCCGCAATAGCGGCGCGGCGATCAGCGGCGCCGAGGCGCGCGCGCCGCACATCGACGCCGCATGATGCGCGGCCGCGCTCAGGTCGCCGCTCCGGCCGCCGCTCATCCAATGCGCTGCCACGCGCGGCGCGGCCTTGCCCTGCGCCTTCCCGAGACTGCCACTAAAACGAGCCCCTGCCATGTCAGAAACCATTGAAAGGCCCTATATCCTGCACATGTTCACGGCCACGCCGCAGATGAGTCCGTTCGACGTCAACATGGCCGCCGACGCCGGCTACCAGGTCATCGTGCCGTATTGCAACGTCGAAGCCGGCATGGTCGCGAACCTCACGCAGGACGCGATCTTCTCGCGCGGCCCGAAAGGGGTGTCACGCACCGGCATCTTCATCGGCGGACGCGACGTGATGCAGGCCGTCGACATGCTCGACACCGCGCGCAAGGCGATGGTCCCGCCGTTCGAAGTCTCCGTATTCGCCGATCCGAGCGGTTCGTACACGACCGCGGCTGCGCTCGTCGCGCTGGTCGAGCGGCATCTGGGCAAGCAGCACGGCGTGGAACTGGGCGGCAAGCGCGTGCTGATTCTCGGCGGTGCCGGCGCGGTCGGACGCATCGCGGCGGCGATCGCCGCGTCGCGCGGCGCCGACGTGACGATCGCGAGCCACACCGACCGCAGTCGCGCGCTCGGCGCGTCGGCCGAACTGAACGAGCGCTTCGGCATCGTCACCAGCGGCATCGGCACCACGACGCCCGACGAGCTGCGCGGCGCGCTCGCCGACGCGGAAATCGTGCTCGCCACCGCGGTCGCGGGCGTGCAGGTGGTCGGCCGCGACGACCTCGAGCATGCAAAGCGCCTGCTCGTCGCCGCCGACGTCAACGCGGTGCCGCCCGAAGGTATCGCCGGCGTGAACGTGATGAACGACGGCAAGCCGATCGACGGTGTGCCGAACGCGGGCGCGGTCGGCATCGGCGCGCTGGCGATCGGCAACGTCAAGTATCAGGTCGAGCATCGCCTGTTCATGCGCATGCGCACGGGCGGCAAGCCGGTCTATCTGGGCTTCCCGGAAGCCTACGACGAGGCCCGCGCGGTCGCGGCCGGTCTCGGCTGAGAGCGGCCGTCATGAAGCCGCACCGGCCGCTCATGCACGCGCCCATCGTCGCGGTCGTCGGACAGTCCGCGCGCCTGCTCGCGCAGTCCGCGGCGCGCGCCGGCCTGCATGTGGCCGCGCTCGATATCTTCGGCGACTGCGACACGCGCGAGGCCGCCGAACTGTGGTTCGACATCGGCCGTGGTGATGGCGCGCTCGGGATCGACCGGGCGCGGCTCGTCGATGCGCTGGCGCGGGTCGCGCGGTTGCCGGGTCTGCTTGGATGGATCTGCGGCAGCGGGCTCGAAGCTTTGATGCCTGAGCTGTGCCGGGAACCCGGCTTGCCGCGCTTTCTCGGCAACGATGCCGACGCGGTCGCGGCCGTCCGCGAGCCCCGGCGTTTCTTCGCGCTACTAGACGCGTTGCGCATCGGGCATCCGGCTGTGTCGTTCGAGCGGCCCGCGACGGCCGAGGGCTGGCTGTTCAAGCAGGCGGATGGTTGCGGCGGTACGCACATCCAGCCCGCCGACTCTCTCGACTTGACGAGCGCTTCCGCGCACGGCTACTTGCAGCGCATTGGCCAAGGCCGCTCGCTGTCGGCGCTGTTCATCGGCTCGCACGGCCGCGCGCATCTGATCGGTTTCGCCGAGCAACTCACCTGCGCAATCGGCGATCTGCGCTTCGTGCATGCGGGCTCGATCGGACCGATCGACTTGCCGCCAGCGTTCGTCGCGCGCGTGCAGCAAGCGCTCGACGCGCTCTGCGCAAGCACCGGCCTCGTCGGCATCAATAGCTGCGATTTTTTGTCGGACGGCGCCTCGTTCGACGTGCTCGAAATCAACCCGCGACCTTCGTCGACGATGGCGCTCTACGAAACCGCGTCGCCCGATGCGTGGCCAGCCGGCCTGCTCGCCTGCCACCTCGACGCCTGCCGCCACGGCCGCGCGCCATCGGCCGCGAGCCTCGCGCTCGCCCGCGCGCCGCGCTGGCGCGCCGGCCAGCGGGTGCTGTTCGCGCAGCGGCCGTTCAACGTCTCCGCGGCGTTCTCCGACGCCTGCCTGCGCGATCCGCAATGCCGCGACGTGCCGATGCCGGGCACCCGCATCGACGTCGGGCAGCCGGTCTGCACGCTGCTCGTGCGAGCGGCGTCGGTGGACGCGGTGCGCACCGCGCTCGATGCGCAGCACGAACGCGTCGTCCAACGAATCGAAACCTGCGATGAACCCGACCATGCCTGCCTCCACGCCCACTGAGACTTCCCCGCCCGCCGCGCCGCCGAGCGTGAATGCGCTTTCAGAGCGCCTCGTCGCACGGCTCCTCGATCAGGCGGCACATCTCGGCGTTGCGCTCACACGCACACCCGCCGGCACTGTGATCGCCGACGCCGGCGTCGATGCACGCGGCAGCCTCGACGCCGGCGTGCTGATCGCGCGCATCTGCATGGGTGGTCTCGGCCGCGTCGCGGTACGCGCGAACTTCGACGCCGCGCCGCTGTGGCCGACGATGCTCGAGGTCAGCACCTCGGCGCCGGTGCTCGCCTGCCTCGGCAGCCAGTACGCGGGCTGGAGCCTGTCGGCGACCAAGGAGCAGACCGGCGGCAAGAAGTTCTTTTCGCTAGGCTCGGGGCCCGCGCGCGCGCTCGCGGTCAAGGAGCCGCTATTCGACGAGCTCGGCTATCGCGACCGCCACGAACGCGGCGCGCTGGTGCTCGAAGTGGACCGGTTGCCGCCGCAGGTGGTGATCGACAAGGTGCTGCACGACTGCGGCCTCGCGCCCGAATATCTGACGCTGATCGTCACGCCGACACACTCTGTCGCGGGAACGGTACAGGTCGTGGCCCGCGTCGTCGAAGTGGCGCTGCACAAGGTGCACGTGCTCGGCGTGCCGCTCGATGAGATCGTCGCCGGCACGGGCTCGGCGCCGCTGCCGCCGCCCGCGCCCGACGGCATTCAGGCGATGGGCCGCACCAACGACGCGATCCTGTACGGCGGCCGCGTGCATCTGACCGTCCAGCACGACGAAATCGCGCGACGCCTCGCCGACACGCTGCCCTCCGCCAATTCGCGCGACTACGGCCGGCCGTTCGCGGACGTCTTCACGGCAGTCAACTTCGACTTCTATCAGATCGACCCAGCGCTGTTCGCGCCCGCCGAGGTGTGGGTCAGCAGCCTCGAAAGCGGCGCGACCTATCATGGCGGCCGGCTCGACGGCGGCCTGCTGCGCAAACAGTGGGGCGGCGAGCCCGTCGCGCGATGATGATCGCAACGGGCCTGCGCATCGCGATCATGAGCGACGAAACCGGCTGGCACACCGGCCGGCTGAAAAAAGCGTTCCGCGCGCGCGGCGCCGAAGCGCGTTGCGTCGATCTCGCGGATTGCCGCATCGACACCACATGGCTGCCGCACGGCCTCGTGATCCCGGGCTTCGGCCGCACGCTGCCGGATGCGGTGTTCGTGCGCGGCATCGCCGGCGGCACTTTCGAGCAGGTGACGCTGCGCCTGGGCATCCTGCACGCGCTGCGCGAGTCGAGCGTACCGGTCTACAACGACGCTCGAGCGATCGAGCGCAGCGTCGACAAATCGATGACGAGCTTCCTGTTGCATCGTGCGGGCGTGCCGACACCGGCCACCTGGGCCGGCGAGTCCGCCGCGTTCGCGCAACGCGTCCTGATGCGCGAAGCGGCCGCCGGCCGCCAGGTCGTGCTCAAACCGCTGTTCGGCTCGCAAGGCCACGGGCTCAAACGGCTCGGCGCGCGTGGCGGGCTGCTCGCGCCGCTGCCGTCGCTCGCGCGTTATCGGCAGGTCGCTTATCTGCAGCGCTTCGTTGCCGGCGCCCGGCCCGGTTTCGACTGGCGCGTGCTCGTGATCGGCGGCAACGCGGTCGCGGCGATGCGGCGCAGCGGCGGCAAGGGCTGGATTCACAACGTCGCGCAAGGCGCGCGCTGCGAGGCCGCCGAGCTGACGGTCCCGCTCGCGCAGACCGCCGTGCGCGCCACCGCCGCGCTCGGGCTCGACTACGCGGGCGTGGACCTGATCCCGAATCCCGATGACGCCGCGCTGCCGCTCGTGCTCGAAGTCAACGGCGTGGCCGCGTGGCGCGGTTTGCAGTCGGTCGTGCCGCTCGATGTCGCCGCGGCGCTGGTCGACGATCTGCTCGATCGCAAGCTCGCCGCGCAGCGCTGCGCGAACGAGCAAGCCGAGCAAGCCGCTAGCGCCGGGTTGCCCGTGCAGTCTCCGCGGCGCCGGGCTTGAGCGTCATGCCCATCCGTCATGCAATCTCCGTCGAGCGTGCGCGCGCAGCCTTCCTCGCAGCCTGCGCGCTCGACGTCACCACGCCGAAACCCGGCAACGTCAGCAACCAGAGCCCCGGCCACGGCATGAACGCGGCGCAGTTCCTCGCCAGCGCGGACGCATCGCTCGACGCGCTGTTCGCGCGCGGCGCCCGCGTCGGACAGCGCATTCTCGACGCGGTCACACGGACGCGCGCGGCCGTCGGCTGCAATACGAATCTCGGCATCGTGCTACTGATCGCGCCGCTCGCCGCGGCCCTCGACGAAACCGGCGAACGGCCGCTGACGGCGCCAGCGTGGCGCGCGGCCGTCGGCGAGGTGCTGAGCCGGCTCGACGTCGAAGATGCGCTGCTCGCCTATCGCGCGATCGCGCTCGCCAACCCCGGCGGCCTCGGCGACGCGCCCGAGCAATCGGTCCACGCAGCGCCGACGATCGGCCTGCGCGACGCGATGCGGCTCGCCAGCGAGCGCGACAGCATCGCGCGGCAGTACGCGAACGGTTTCGCGGACCTGTTCGAGACCGGCCTCACCGCCTGCTTCGAAGCCTCGACGCCAGCGCCCGAACCCGCGCCCGTCGATCCCGGTGAAATCGCGATGCTCAATGTGTTCCTGGCGTTCCTGGCCGGCTGGCCCGACTCTCACATTGTGCGCAAGCACGGCCTCGCGCTGGCGCAGAGTGTCACGCTCGTGGCACGCGAACAGCACGCGCGCTGGCGTCAAACGCGACCCGCCGCGCGCCGCACGGCAAGCGATCCGCAGCTCGATGCTTGGGACGCCGAATTGAAGGCCCGCGCGATCAATCCCGGCACCAGCGCGGACCTCGCGGTGGCCACGCTGTTCGTTGCACGCTGCGTCGAAGAGCGCGGTTAACCCTGAATCGTCTGCACTGAACACGCCCCAAACGGGCGCGTCAGCATGCCGGGTGCCAGAACTGGCACGGAACCTGTTAGTTAGTACCGCCGTGCAATCCCGCACCGCTCTCGCGATGCTGATCTGGACACGATCGCGGGCGGCGCCTCGTCAGCAGGTCCATACCTACTCATTGGAGGAACAGAATGGCCAAGATCAACCGCGTCATGATCGGTGAGTCGCTAGTCGGCGACGGCAACGAGGTCGCGCATATCGACTTGCTGATCGGACCGCGAGGTTCGGCTGCGGAAACCGCGTTCTGCAACGCGCTCACCAACAACAAGGACGGCTTCACGTCGCTGCTCGCCGTCGTCGCACCGAATCTCATCACGAAGCCCAATACGATCCTGTTCAACAAAGTGACGATCAAAGGCGCCAAGCAGGCCGTGCAGATGTTCGGCCCGGCGCAGCACGCGGTCGCGCTAGCAGTGGCCGACAGCGTCGAGGACGGCACGATCCCGCAGGAAGAAGCCGACGATCTGTTCCTCTGCGTCGGCGTCTTCATCCACTGGCAGGCGGAGGACGACAAGAAGATCCAGCAGTTCAACTATCAGGCGACGCGCGAGGCCATCAAGCGCGCGGTCAGCGGCGAGCCGAGCGCGGCTGAAGTAGTATCGAAGAAGGGCACCGTCGCGCATCCGTTCGCGCCGAACTGACGGTGCATGGCAGCGCAGGAGACGCGGCGCCGTTCGCGGCCCCGCCTCCTCGCGCATCCCGTCGCCTCGCGGCCGCAAGGCAGGGCCCTCGCGCAGCGGTTCGCGAAGCGGGTTCAATGCTCTCGCAGAGGCATTCAATGACTAATAGATGTCGCGCACTTCTCGCCTTTACCTCGCTCATGCTCGCCGCGCCGCTCGCGTGGGCGAGCGGCTATAACTATCCGACCGAGGGCCGCGTCGAATACGTGCTCAGTTGCATGGACGATAACGGCCACGATTTCGCAAACGTCTACAAGTGCTCGTGCGTGATCGACAAGATGGCCGCATCGTTGCCGTACGACGAATTCGTCGACCAGTCGACCTTCTCGAAGTACGCGACGCTCGGCGGCGAAGGCGGCGCGGAATTCCGCGTCGATCACGCCAAGGCTCAAACCAGGAAATTCCGCGCGCTGCAAACGAGCGCGTACCAGGCGTGCGGACTCGGTCCGCAGAAAACGTCGACCGTGGCGAAATGACGACGGTTCGAGACGCGCCGGGCGTCCGGCGTGCCCGCTCTCTCCGTCAATTCGGCACCAGTCCCTTGCCGAGCGACGCGTAACACGGGAGCCCCACGGCGGGCGCCGGGCCATCGCCGCGACGCCGCTCGATCTGCACGCCGACGGCCGCGAGGTCGGCGAACTTGGCCGGCTTCGCGAGCGACACGCGCACCCAGTGCGCGCCGAAGTCGGCGATCAGCAGTTGCGCGATCGTCTCCGCAAGCGCCTCCAGCAGACGCACGCGATGCGACGCGAATAGCTCGAGCAGCGCCTCGCGCACGGCCGCATAGTTGACCGTATCTTCGATCCGGTCCGTCGCGCACGCGCGGATCGCGGGCACGCCGATCGCCAGATTCACGCGCACCGGTTGCGCAACATGCAACTCGCTGCTGTCGATACCGATGACCGTCTGGCCGATGAAGTTCTCGATGAACACGATGTCGAGGCGCTCGGGCAACGCGCCGGCTTGCGAGCCGGGATTGGCGCCGAGGCTGGAAAATGCGGCAAGGCGAACAGTATCGATACGATCCATGATGGTCTCCGCCGCGGCGCGGCCCAAGATTAAACAGCCTGTGATGAACAGCGAACGATGCAACAGTAGAACAGTGGAACTGCGCGACGCGCGGCACACTCTGTGTCGAAGCTGCGACAGGCATGCAACCTGCAAAACGGTATAACGCATCGCGCATCGAGAAAAGCAAATTCCGGGCACGGTGAGGTAAACCCACAGTCACTTTCTGTTGAACCGATCTTGCATCGAGCGTACAGTTTTAAATATCCGCCTCGTAGCAGGGCCGGTCGCGAGGGAGCAGACGGACCGAGAATCCGCCGCACCAAGGGCAGACAGGCTTGATAAAGCGGCATTCGCAGCGTGCAAAGCCGTCACGCTTCCGAAATGTCGCAACGGAGACAAATCCCATGTCGTTGCTCGCTGACAGCAGTACGCACGTCCGGGAAGTTCTGAACGTGGTCAACCACCAGTTGACCACGCGCCCGACAAGCGAACCCGTAGCTCAGTCGTGGACGCGCTGCATCAACGAATTCCAGCTGGACCCCGCGCGTTTCGTGCCGCCGCCGGTGCTCACCGAATACGAACTCAGCGCGCGCCGTGAGGCGCTCGGCGATCTGATCGCGTGTTCGAAGCTCGAGATGACGACGCTCTATCAGCAGCTCGCCGATCCCGAGCTCGCGGTCGTGCTGGTCGATTCGGGCGGCGTGATCGTGCATCAGGTGTCGTCCGTGCCGTTCGCCGAGGCGGTCGCCGCCGACGGCTTTCGCGTCGGCGCGCTGTGGAGCGAACGCGAAGCCGGCACCAACGGCATGGGCACCTGCCTCGCGGAGCGCGACTGCATCGCCGTCTGTCAGCACGAGCATTTCTATCCGCGCTACACGTCGCTCACGTGCTCGGCCGCGCCGATCTTCGACGACGGCGGCGAGATCGCCGGCGTGCTCGACGTCACGAGCCGCTCGAAGCTGCTGCAGCAGCACTCGCTGGTGCTGGTCGGCATGTCGCGGCAGATGATCGAAAACCGTCTGCTCGATGCGCGCTACCGGCACGCCAACATGATCCATTTCCACAGCCGCCCGGAATTCGTCGGCACGCTGCACGGCGGCAAGCTCGCGGTCGGCGACGACAGCACCGTGCTCGCCGCGAATCGCAGCGCGCTGTTCCAGCTCGGCTTCCGCTCGCTGAGCGAGCTACGCGGCCGGCGTATCGAGGAAGCGTTCAACGCGTCGCTCGAAGACATGATCGCGCGCAGCATTCGCGGCTCGTTCCATCCGGTCACCGTCTACAGCGCGAATGCGACGAACCGCTTTTTCCTCGTTGCGCAGACGCCGCAGAACGGCACCGGGCGCGTGACGCGCGTGATCGTCACCGACTCCGCGATCCGCAGCAGCGCCCCCGAAAAGCACGAGAAACACGACAAGCACGCGCCGGTACCGAAGCTCGACGAAATCGCGCACCTCGAATTCGGCGACCCGCGCATGGCCTCGCAGATCCAACTCGCCGCGCGCGTCATCCAGCGCAAGATTCCGATCGTGCTGCGCGGCCAGACCGGCACCGGCAAGGAAGTCTTCGCGCAGGCGCTGCATAGCATCAGCCCGCACGCCGACGGTCCGTTCGTGCCGGTGAACTGCGCGTCGCTGCCGGAGAACCTGATCGAGAGTGAGCTGTTCGGCTATCGCGCCGGTGCGTTTACCGGCGCGCAGCGCGAAGGACGGCGCGGCAAGATCGTGCAGGCCAACGGCGGCACGCTGTTTCTCGACGAGATCGGCGACATGCCGCTCGTGCTGCAGGCGCGCCTGCTGCGCGTGATCGAGGAACACGAGGTCACGCCGCTCGGCGCCGAGACCACCGTCAAGGTCAATTTCCAGCTGATCAGCGCGAGCCACCGCAATCTGCTCGAACTCGTGCAGAGCGGCCAGTTCCGCGAGGACCTGTATTACCGGCTCAAGGGCGTCGAGCTGAATCTGCCGGCGCTGCGCGAGCGCGTCGACAAGCTGCCGCTGATCCATCATCTGCTCGCCAACGAAACCGACGATCCGCCCGAGCTGACGGCGGAAGCCGAACACGCGCTGCTCACTTATGCGTGGCCCGGCAACATCCGTCAGCTGCGTCACGTGTTGCAGATGGCGATTGCGCTATCCGACGGCGAGCCGATCCGTTGCGAGCATCTGCCGCCCGAGGTCACGCAACGCACCTCGGCGGTCGACCTGCCGACCGCGCTGCGCCTCGCGAACGCGGACATGGACGGGCATCTCGCCGACGAAGCGGACATTTCTTCGCTGAACGCGATCCAGCTGAACGAGCGCGAGACGGTGCTGTCGCTGCTCGACGAGCATCGCTGGAACGTCAGCAACGTCGCGAAGGCGCTCGGCATCAGCCGCAACACGCTGTACCGCAAGATGCGCCGGCTGCACATCCGGCTGTCGCACGAAGGCTCGCCGCCGGACGGCATGCCGCTCGATCTCGACGCATGACCCAGCCGTCCCCTAACGAGTCAGCGCCGAAGGCCGCCCGCGATCTCGCCGACTTCAAGCCCGATGCACGCTTCGCGTGGTGCGTGACGGGCTCCGGTCACATGCTCGAAGAATCGATCGCGCTCGCGCGGCGCTTGCCGCGCGTCGATCTGTTTCTGTCCGCGGCGGCCGAGGAAGTGCTGCCGCTGTACGGCTGGCCGCTCGACAAGCTGCGCGAACAGTTCCGCGTGCTGCGCGACAACAGCGCGAGCGGCGTACCGGTCGGCATGCTGTATCACGGCGTCTATCACACGGTCGTGATCGCGCCAGCCACCAGCAACACGGTCGCCAAATGCGCTTACGGCATCTCCGATACTCTGCCGACCAACATGTACTCGCAGGCCGGCAAACAATGCATCCCCGGCATCGTCTTTGCATGCGACACCGAACCGAGCGTGATCACGCATAGCCCGGACGAATGGGTCGAACTGCGGCCACGGGCGATCGAACTCGACAACGTCGAGCGTCTGGCACGCTTCGAATACACGACGCTCGCGCGCTCGCTCGACGAACTCGAAGCGGCGCTCGCCCAACGCCTCGCGACCCTCGATCTCGCATGGACCACATCCTCTTCCTGACCGGCCGGCTTGCCGAACCGAGCCTGCGGCGCGTGCTCGACGGCATGGCGCCGGCGCCGTTCAGTTGGGAGGTGCGCGAAATCGGCCTGCAGGTCGCCGCGTTGATGACCGCCGACATGATCCAGCGCCGCTTGCCCACCCCGCTCGCCGCGCAGCGCGTGATCGTGCCGGGCCGCTGCCGCGGCGATCTCCACGCGCTGAGCGCGCATTTCGGCGTGCCGTTCGAGCGCGGTCCCGAGGAGGTCAAGGACCTGCCGCAGTTTTTCGGCCACAAGGCGAAGCCGTTCGACCTGAGCCGCTACGACACGGAGATTTTCGCGGAGATCGTCGATGCGCCGCGGCTCGACCTCGACGGCATCGCCGCAAGGGCGCGCGAGTATGCGGCCCAGGGCGCGGACGTGATCGACATCGGCTGTCTGCCGGACACGCCGTTTCCGCATCTCGAAGACGCAGTACGGCGCCTGAAGGCCGAAGGCTATCGCGTCAGCGTCGATTCGATGCGCAACGACGAACTGCTGCGCGGCGGCCGCGCGGGCGCCGACTATCTGATGAGCGTGAACGTCGACACGCTATGGATCGCCGACGAAGTGCCGTCGACGCCGATCCTCGTCGCGCGCGAACCCGCTGACGCCGCCTCGCTCGACGCCGCGATCGACGCGCTAACCGCGCGCGGCCGCGCGTTTCTCGCCGATCCGATTCTCGATCCGATTCCGTTCGGGCTGGCCACGTCGATTGCGCGCTATGTGCGCTTGCGCGAGCGCTATCCCGACATCGCGATCATGATGGGCATCGGCAACGTGACCGAGTTGACCGAGGCCGACACGAGCGGGATCAATGCGGTGCTGCTCGGCATGGCGGCCGAATTGCGCGTTGGCGCGGTGCTGACGACTTCGGTGAGTCTGCATGCGCGGCGCGCGCTGCGCGAAGCCGATGTCGCGCGCCGCGTGATGCATGCCGCACGCGATGCGCAAGTGCTGCCCAAGGGCATCAGCACCGAGCTTGCAACGGTCCATGCGAAAAGGCCGTTTCCGTACAGCGCCGAAGAAATCGACGAATTCGCGCGCGCCGTGCGTGATCCGAATTTCCGCGTGCAGATCAGCGCCGACGGCATTCACGTGTACAACCGCGACGGCCATCGACGCGGCGACGATCCGTTCGCGCTGTACCCGCAGCTGAACCTCGAAACCGACGGCGGCCACGCGTTCTACATGGGCGTGCAGCTTGCGCGCGCGGAAATCGCGTGGCGGCTCGGCAAGCGCTTCGATCAGGACCAGCCGCTCGACTGGGGCTGCGCGGTCGACCGGCCTGAAGAAGATCTCAGCGTCTGGTGCGGGCCGGGCGAGACGATGAAGAAGCGCTGAACCCGCCGCGCCGTCACTGCATGGCCGCTACGGCCGCGGGTTCGTCGACGGTAGCCAGTTCGCCGCGCATGCCGCGAATCGCCTGCGCGCGATCGCTCGCGCCGAACACGGCCGATCCCGCGACGAACACATCGGCACCCGCCGTGGCGACACGCGCGATGTTCGACGCCTTCACGCCGCCGTCCACTTCGATCAGCAACGGCCGCCCGGTGCGCTGCATCGTCGTGTCGACGCGCTCGCGCAGCCGCCGCAGCTTATCGAGCGTCTCGGCAATGAACGCCTGGCCGCCGAAGCCCGGATTCACCGACATCACCAGCACGACGTCGAGCATCTCCAGCACATGATCGAGCACCGTGAGCGGCGTCGCCGGATTCAGCGCGAGCCCCGCGCGAGCGCCGTGCGAGCGGATCAGCTCGATGGTCCGATGCACGTGCAGCGTCGCCTCCGGATGAAAACTGATCAGGTTCGCGCCCGCCTCGGCAAACGCCGACACCAGCGGATCGACTGGCGTGGTCATCAGGTGCACGTCGAACGGCAGCGACGTGTACGGCCGGATCGCCGAGCACACGAGTGGCCCTGCGGTCAGGTTCGGCACATAGTGGTTGTCCATCACGTCCAGATGAATCCAGTCCGCGCCGGCCGCCGTTACGTCGCGAATCTCGTCGGCGAGGCGGGCAAAATCCGCCGACAGCAGCGACGGAGCAATCAGGAATTCGCGCATTGCGTTCTCCGTACCAGTGGCGTCAGTGATAGCGGCTCGCCATCGTGTCGAGCGGCAGCGGCTTGATGCGCGCCGCCTGCCCCGCGCAACCGAACGCTTCGAAACGCTCGATGCAGATCGCGCTAGCCGCGGCGGTGGCCGCCTTCAGGGCCGCGCGCGGATCGAACTCGGAGCGCGCATTGGCGAGCGATTTGCGCATCGCGCCGCTCATCGCGAGACGGATGTCGGTGTCGATATTGACCTTGCGCACGCCGTGCGCGATGCCGCGGCGGATTTCGTCGACGGGCACGCCGTAGGTGGTCGGAATCTCGCCGCCGAATTCGCGGATCACCGCGAGCCATTCCTGCGGCACCGACGACGAACCGTGCATCACCAGATGCGTGTCGGGAATGCGCGCATGGATATCGGCGACCCGGTCGATCGCGAGGATGTCGCCAGTCGGCTCGCGGCTGAACTTGTACGCGCCGTGCGAAGTGCCGATCGCGATCGCGAGCGCATCGACGCCGGTCGCGTCGACGAAGCGCCGCGCTTCGTCGGGGTCGGTCAGCAGGTGCTCGCGCGTCAGCTTGCCTGCTGCGCCGACGCCATCCTCCTCGCCTGCCGTGCCGGTTTCGAGCGAGCCGAGACAGCCCAGCTCGCCCTCCACCGACACGCCGACCGCATGCGCGGCGTCCACCACGCGCCGGCTCACGTCGACGTTGTAGTCGTACGCGGCGGGCGTTTTCTGGTCGGGCAACAGCGAGCCGTCCATCATCACCGACGTGAAGCCCGAGCGGATCGCCTGCTGGCACACCGCCGGGCTCGCGCCGTGATCCTGATGCAGCACGAGCGGAATGTCCGGGTGCGCTTCGAGCGCGGCGAGCACCAGATGGCGCAGGTACGGCTCGCCCGCATACTTGCGCGCCCCGGCCGACGCCTGCAGGATCACCGGGCTATCGGTGGCCTCGGCCGCGCGCATGATCGCGTGAATCTGCTCCATGTTGTTGACGTTGAACGCGGGCACGCCGTAGTCGTGTTCGGCCGCGTGATCCAGCAGTTGCCGCAGGGTGATGAAGGCCATTGCGTGCTCCTCGATATGAAATGAAATCTTGTCGAGCGGCGTGCTCAACGCGCACGATCCGCGACGCGCCGCGCTGCGTCGATCACCGCCTGCGCGTTCAGCCCGAAATGCTCGAATAACGCGGCGGCCGGGGCCGATTCGCCGAACGTATCGATGCCGAGCACGCCGCCGTCGAGCCCGACGTATTGCCGCCAGAACGCGCGCACGCCCGCCTCGATTGCGACACGCGGCACGCCCGGCGGCAGCACGGCGTCGCGCCAGGCGCGCGGTTGCCGGTCGAACGCGGTGGTCGATGGCATCGATACGACGCGCGCGGCGATGCCGGCGGTCGCGAGCGGCGCGATCGCGTCGAGCGCGAGCGACACTTCCGAGCCGGTGGCGATCAGCACGACACGCGCCGGTTGCTCTTGCCCTCCGTCATCGGGCCAGTCGCGCAACACATAGCCGCCCCGCGCAATCGCGGCGATCTGCACGGCGGAGCGCGTGACGAAACGCAGGTTTTGCCGGCTCAGCAACAGACACGACGGTCCTTCCCGCTCCACCGCGCTGGCCCACGCCTGCGCGGTCTCGACGGTATCGCACGGACGCCAGACGTCGAGCCCCGGAATCAGCCGGAGGCTCGCCGCGTGTTCGACCGCCTGATGCGTGGGCCCGTCTTCACCGAGGCCGACCGAGTCGTGCGTGAACACGAAGATCGAGCGTGTCTTCATCAGCGCGGCCATGCGCAACGCGTTGCGCGCGTAGTCGGAGAAGGTCAGGAAGGTGCCGCCGAACGGCAGATAGCCGCGATGCAGCGCGATGCCGTTCATCACCGCGCTCATGCCGAACTCGCGCACGCCGTAGTGCACGTAGTTGCCGCCGCGTAAGCCGTTTTCATCGCTGCGCACGTCGATCGCGCCCGGCCAGTCCGTCAGGTTGGAACCGGTCAGGTCGGCGGAGCCGCCCAGCAGCTCCGGCAGGCTGCGCGCGAGTGCGCCGATCGCCTTTTGCGAAGCCTTGCGCGTCGCGATCGATTCCGCCGCGCAATCCGCATCGCGCAGCAGCGCGCGAACCGTGTCGTACCAATGCGCGGGCAAGCGGCCCTGCACACGCCGCTCGAATTCGGCGGCCTCCACCGGATAGTGCTGGCGATACGCATCGAAACGCGCGCGCCACTCGGCTTCCGCGGCGGCACCGCGCGCGCTCGCGTCGAAGTTCGCGCGAATCTCGTCCGGAATCTCGAACGGCGGATGCGGCCAGCCGAGCGCGCGGCGTGTGCGTTCCACCTCGTCGGCGCCGAGCGGCGCGCCGTGCACGTCGTGCGTGCCGGCCTTCGACGGCGCGCCCTGGCCGATCACCGTGCGGCAGCAGATCAGCGTCGGCCGGCCGGTCGCGCGCGCCGCGAGCAACGCGCGATCGACCGCATCGACGTCGTGGCCGTCCACCTCGCGCACCACATGCCAGCCGTAGGACGCGAAGCGCGCGGGCGTGTCGTCGGCGAACCATTGCGCGACGTTGCCGTCGATCGAGATGCCGTTGTCGTCGTACAGCACCGTCAGCTTATCGAGCTTCAGCGTGCCCGCGAGCGACGCCGCTTCGTGGGAGATACCCTCCATCAGGCAGCCGTCGCCGGCGAACACATAGGTGCGGTAATCGACGATTCCGTGCCCGGGCCGGTTGAACTCGCGTGCGAGCAACGCCTCGGCGAGCGCCATGCCGACGCCGTTCGCGAGCCCCTGGCCGAGCGGCCCGGTAGTCGTCTCGACGCCGGGTGTGACGCCCACCTCGGGATGCCCCGGGGTTTTGCCGTGCAACTGGCGAAAGCGCTTCAATTCGTCGATCGGCAGGTCATAGCCGGTCAGATGCAGCAGTCCATACAGCAGCATCGAACCATGTCCGTTCGACAACACGAACCGATCGCGGTCTGGCCACGCGGGATTGCGCGGGTTGTGCTTCAGATGCCGGTCCCACAACGCGACCGCGATCTCGGCCATGCCGAGCGGCATGCCGGGGTGTCCCGACTTCGCGGCTTCCACCGCGTCGATTGCGAGCATGCGCAGCGCGTCGGCCATCGGGCGCGCGGCGGGTGCGTCAAGCGGTTGCGCGACTGCGCTCATCGAAATTCTCCTTGCGAAACGAACGTCGGCAGGGGCAGCGTTGTGCTCAAGCGCGCGAGCGCCGGTCGATCAGTTGCAGGATCATCGGCGTGAAGATCAGTTGCATCGCGAGCCCCATCTTGCCGCCCGGCACGACGATCACGTTCGGGCGCGACATGAACGAGTCGTGCAGCATCGTCAGCAGATACTGGAAGTCGATGCCCTTCGGCCGCGCGAAGCGGATCACCACGAAACTCTCGTCCGGCTGCGGAATCTCGCGGGCGGTAAACGGATTCGACGTGTCCACGGTCGGCACGCGCTGGAAGTTCACATGCGTGCGCGAGAACTGCGGGCAGATGTAGTTCACGTAGTCGGGCATACGGCGCAGGATCGTGTCGACCACCGCTTCGTGCGTGTAGCCGCGCATCGTCTGGTCGCGGTGCAGCTTCTGGATCCATTCGAGATTGATGATCGGCACGACACCGATCAGCAGATCCGCATGCCGCGCGATGTTGACCTTGTCGGTCACCGCGGCGCCATGCAGCCCTTCGTAGAACATCAGGTCGCTATTGGCCGCGACGTCTTCCCACGGCGTGAAGGTGCCGCTGTCCTGCTTGTACAACTGCGCTTCGGCCGCGTCGTGCACGTAGCGACGAAACTGCCCGCCGCCGTTTTCGCCGTAGCGCGTGAACAGGGTCTCGAGTTCTTCGAGCAGGTTTGCTTCCGGCCCGAAGTGACTGAAATTCGGCACGCCGTCGCGTTCGCGCTCCTGCATCGCCGCGCGCATGCCGTTGCGGTCGTAGCGATGGAACGCGTCGCCTTCGACGATCTGCGCATTGATGTGCTCGCGTCTGAAGATATGCATGAAACTCTTCATGACGGTGGTGGTGCCCGCGCCGCTTGAGCCGGTCACCGCGATGATCGGATGTTTGACTGACATACGTTTGTCTCCGGATGACTGGTTCTTCGTCTCGTGAGCCGCTGATCACGCCGTGAAATCCGGCAGGAACAGCGAGCGCGTGCCGAACAGCGGCGACGAGAACGGCTTGTCCTCGCCGCGGTCGTATTCGCCGTGATAGCGCGCAATGCGCTCGACCTCGTTCTTCGAGCCGAGGATCACCGGCACGCGGCCATGCAGCGCGCGCGGCGCGAGCTCGAGAATGCGCTCGCGGCCGGTAATCGCGAGACCGCCCGCCTGCTCGACCAGAAAGCTCATCGGGTTCGCCTCGTAGAGCAGGCGCAGGCGCCCTTCCATGGCCGGCGTTTTCGAGTCGCGCGGATACATGAACACGCCGCCGCGCATCAGGATGCGATGCACTTCCGCGACCATCGACGCGATCCAGCGCATGTTGAAGTCGCGCGCGCGGCAGCCGCTGCGGCCGTCCTTGCACTCCTGCACGTAGCGGCGCACGGGCGGCTCCCAGAAGCGCTCGTTCGATGCGTTGATCGCGAACTCGCCGGTTTCTTCCGGAATCCGGATGTTCGAATGCGTAAGCACGAAGTTGCCGATGTCGCGCTCCAGCGTGAAGCCGTGCGTGCCGTTGCCGACCGACAGCACCAGCATCGTCGAGGGTCCATACACGGCGTAGCCGGCCGCCACCTGTTCGCAGCCCGGCCGCAGGAACGCGGCTTCGCTGCTGGCATCCTCCGCCGGATCGCGGGTGCGCAGTACCGAAAAGATCGAGCCGACCACGCCGTTGATGTCGATATTCGACGAGCCGTCGAGCGGATCGAACGCCAGCAGATACTCGCCACGCGGATACTCGGGCGGAATCGGGTACACGTGCTCCATTTCCTCCGACACCATCGCGGCCAGCAAGCCGTCCCACTCGCATTGCTGAACGAAAATCTCGTTGGTGGAGACGTCGAGCTTCTTCTGCTCCTCGCCGTGCGTGTTGAGCGTTTGCGCGGAACCGTAGTTGCCGCCTAACGCGCCCTTGGTCAGCATCGCCGAGATCGATTTGATGGCGGCCGCGACGTCGATGAGCAGCGCGGAGAGTCCCGCCGTGTCCCGCGTGCTTTCCGTACACGGCGGGCGATCGAGCGTGTCGATCAGGAACTTCGAAAGTGTCGTGCGTCCGTCCTGCATGGCGTTCTCCTTCGATGGTGTCGTGATTCAGCCCGGCGGCACCGTGACGGCGCGCGCGGTGGAAGGCGGTGGCGAGGACGGCTGTATGGACTCGTCGAATACGCGGCTCGCGCGCACGTCGGCGGCGTCGATCAGCGTCAGCGTGGCGGCGTCGATCGGCTCGCCACCCTGCAACGCGCTCGCGAACAGGCGGTTCGCCTGGCGCAGCCGCGCGCGGTCGAGCGCATTGCGCACCGAGCGCGCGTTGGCAAAATTCGGTTGACGGATGCGGCGCGCCAGATAGTCGGCGAACGCGCAACGCGACGCGGCATCGAAGCGGTAGTGCATGGTGTCGAGCATCCGCTCGGCGATCTCGAGCAGTTCGGTTTCCTCGTAATCGGGAAACGTGATGTGATGCGCGATGCGCGAGCGGAAACCCGGATTGCTCTCGAAGAACACTTCCATCCGCGACGCGTAGCCGGCCAGAATCACGACCAGGTCGCTGCGCTGGTTTTCCATCGTCTGCAGCAGGATTTCGATCGCTTCCTGCCCGTAATCGCGCTCGTTCTCCGGGCGATACAGGTAATACGCTTCGTCGATGAACAGCACGCCGCCCATCGCGCGCTTCAGCACATCGCGCGTTTTCGGCGCGGTATGACCGATGTACTGGCCGACCAGATCGTCGCGCGTGACCGACACCAGATGATTGCGGCGGATGTAGCCGAGCCGGTGCAGCACCTCGGCCATGCGCAGCGCGACCGTCGTCTTGCCGGTGCCGGGGTTGCCGGAGAAGCACATGTGCAAGGTCGGCGCGCCGCCCGCGAGACCGAGCGAAGCCCGTGCGCGTTCGACCAGCAGATGCGCGGCGACTTCGCGAATGCGCGTCTTCACGGGTGCGAGCCCGACCAGATCGCGATCGAGTTCGCCGAGCACGTCGCCGATGCCCGAGTCGCGGTACAGCGCCGCGAGGTCGATGTGGGGGGTGGCGTCGTCGCTGTGCGCGGTGAACGCGGGCAATGCGTCCACGATGGCGGCGTCAGTCATTGCTCCTCCTTGCTGCGGGTTGTCGTGTGCCTGGCTTGCACCCTCGTGCCCGGTCAGCGGCTCAGCCCGTCGCTCCGTAGCGCTCGCCCGCCGGCCGGTCGGTCGCATAGCCCGTCGTGCTGTAGCGCTGCATGCGCCCCTGCGCATCCTGACGCGACAGACGGAAGCCCGGCTCCGCATCCGGCCGGTTGACGATGAACGACAGGCGCATCGTCTCGAAGGTGCGCTCCGAATCGAAGGCGTTGACCTTGATGTAGTGCTGCGGCCGCGCCTCGCGACAGGCCCGGACCTCCTGCAAGACGCCTGCCGCGTCGTGCAGATCGAACATCGGCATTCCCCACATTTCCCAGTACGTGTTGCGCGGATGCGGGTCGTCGGTGAATTCGACCGAACAGGCCCAGCCCTGGCGCAGCGCATAGTCGATCTGCAGGCCGATTTCCTCGTCGGTCAGCTCGGGCAGAAAAGAAAACGTTCCTTGGGTAATACGCATGACGAACCTCGTTGATGGATGTCGCGTTCAGAACGGTGTCAACGGCGCCCCGCGCGGTGCCGTGGCACCGCGTTGCGGATGCGCTCGTGAAGCGCTGGCGAGTAACGCTCGGCTCTCTTAGGCCGCGGTCGGTGTGGCGGCGAAATCGGGCGTGTCGGTCGACGCGTAGTTGAAAGTCACGTCGCGCCACGTATCGAGCGCCTGCTTGAGCGGCGTGCACCAGCGCGCGGCCGCTTCGAGCACGTCGGGCCCTTCGCGCAGAATGTCGCGGCCCTCGTTGCGCGCCTTGACCATCGCTTCGAGCGCGACGCGATTCGCGGTCGCGCCGGCCTGGATGCCGGCCGGATGGCCGATCGTGCCGCCGCCGAACTGCAGGATCGCGTCGTCGCCGAACAGGTCGAGCAGTTGATGCATCTGCCCCGCGTGAATCCCCCCCGAGGCGACCGGCATCACCTTGCGCAAGCCGGCCCACGGTTGCTCGAAGAACAGGCCGCGCGACAGATCGACCGCGTTGTGCGCGTCGCGGCACACGTTGTAGTAGCCCTGCACCGACAGCGGATCGCCTTCGAGCTTGCCGACCGCGGTGCCCGCGTGCGCATGATCGACGCCCGCCATGCGCAGCCATTTCGCGATCACGCGAAACGAGATGCCGTGATTGCGTTGCCGCGTGTACGTGCTATGCCCCGCGCGATGCAGATGCAGAATCATGTCGTGCTTGCGGGCCCAGCGCGACATCGACTGGATCGCGGTCCAGCCGATCACCAGATCGATCATCACGATGCACGAGCCGAGCTCTTTCGCGAATTCGGCGCGCTCGTACATGTCCTCCATCGTGCCAGCCGTCACGTTCAGGTAGTGCCCTTTGACCTCGCCGGTTTCGGCCTGCGCGCGGTTCACCGCTTCCATCGCGAACAGGAAGCGGTCGCGCCAATGCATGAACGCCTGCGAGTTGATGTTCTCGTCGTCCTTCAGAAAATCGAGGCCGCCGCGCAGGCCCTCGTACACCACCCGCCCATAGTTCTTGCCCGACAGACCGAGCTTCGGCTTGACCGTGGCGCCGAGCAGCGGCCGTCCATACTTGTCGAGCCGTTCACGCTCGACGACGATGCCGGTCGGCGGCCCCTGGAACGTCTTCAGATACGCGACGGGGATGCGCATGTCTTCGAGCCGCAACGCCTTCAGCGGCTTGAAGCCGAACACGTTGCCGATGATCGACGCGGTCAGGTTCGCGACCGATCCCTCTTCGAACAGATCGAGTTCATACGCGATGTACGCGAAGTACTGCGGCTCGTCGGCGCGCGACACCGGCACCGGTTCGACGCGGTATGCCTTCGCGCGATACATGTCGCAGGCGGTCAGGCGGTCGGTCCACACCACCGTCCACGTCGCGGTCGACGATTCGCCGGCCACCGCGGCCGCCGCTTCCTCTGGTTCGACACCGGGTTGCGGCGTGATGCGAAAGAGCGCGATCACGTCGGTCTCTTTCGGTTCGTAGTCCGGTTGCCAGTAACCCATCTCGCGGTATTTCATCACGCCCGCCGCGTACCGCTCGCGCGGATTGTGCGGATTGCGCGCTTGATGTCCGGGCTGGATCGGCGGTTGACTGAAATCGTTCATGACGTGTCCTCGAAGGTGGCAAGCGCACTGCCGGAAGAACGAAGCGCTTGAGTTGCACTGTAGGCATGGACACGCCCAAGGGGAATTCACGATTTTATTTGGCAGACTTAATGGATCGATTATCGCTATCACATCGTTAGTTTCTTTTTCACGCCATGAAACGGCAATGGGAGCAGAATCGCTTAGTGTGGGGGAGGGGCACGGCGTGACAGCGCAATCCGAATAGCGAATCGCGTGGAACACTTTGCTTCGTTTCCGCCACAACGCGCGGACGGTTGCGTCTGGCAACCCGCGCAAGCGCCAGGGCGTGGCGCAATTCGCCGAGCGCTGTATTAGCGCTCGAATCCGCGCCCGCCTGGCCGGCCGGCACACGCACGGGCATGGAGATTGCGTGATGCCGGCTGCTGTCGACATCTGGCATGAAATTTCGCCGGGCCGGCGGCTCAGAGCAGTTCGAACCGCAGTTCCAACCGCAGTTTCAACCGAAGGAGGAAGCACGTATGCAATGGACGACTCCGAGCTACACCGACGTACGCCTCGGTTTTGAAATCGTGATGTATGTCGCTACGCGTTAAGCCCGCAACCGGGCCGCACGCCGCGGCCCCTTTGCGGTTCCCGTTTGTGTTTGACCTCTGCTGACGGCCGGCCTTCCGGCGCTGTCGGGACAAACGTTCCCAACCATGATCCACGAAACGATCGTCACCACGGCAGCGTGCGATGGCCGTCCTCATATCGCGCCGATGGGCGCGCGCTACGAGGGTGAGCGCATCATCCTTTCGCCTTTCCGACCGTCGGTTACGCTCGACAACATCGTCGCGACGCGCTCGGCCGTGCTCAATTTCACCACCGACGTGCGCATCTTCGCGGGCTGCGTCACGCACTACGCGACCGATTGGCCGACCGTGGCCGCAAGCCGTGTCGCGAGCGTGCGGCTGGCCGAATCGCTGGCCCACGCCGAACTCGAGCTCGACGAACTGCAAGACGACAAAGAGCGCCCGGTACTGGTGATGAAATGCGTGCACCGCGAAAACCACGCGCCGTTCGCGGGCTTCAATCGCGCGCAGTCGGCGGTCGTGGAAGGCGCGATTCTGGTAAGCCGGCTTTTCATGCTGCCGGCCGATAAGGTCGATCGCGAAATGGCGTATCTGCAGATCGCGATCGATAAAACCGCCGGCGACAACGAGCGCACCGCATGGGGCTGGCTCGTCGCCGCGGTCGCGCGCTACCGCGCGAATCTGGAAGGGGCGGCCAATCACGCCGCCACGTCCGCCCATCACTGAACCCGTTTGCCGGGAGAACCCTGATGACCGCATTGCTTGCGAGCGTCCGCTCGGATGAGGAAGCATTCGACGCCGCACGCGCCGGCGCCGAGCTGATCGACCTGAAAGAACCGAACGACGGCGCGCTCGGCGGCCTGTCGATCGGCGCCATTACCAACATCGCGCGACAGCTGCGGGCGCGCTATCCGGTCAAGCCGATCAGCGCGACGATCGGCGACGTGCCGGCCGATGCGTTCGACGAGATCGCCACGCGCGTGATCGACGTTAGCGACGCCGGCGTCGACTATGTGAAGGTCGGGGTCGCGCGCGGTCCGGCCGCGCGGCACTGCATCGAGCAACTCGCGAATCTGCCGGCCACCGTCGTGCCGGTGCTGCTATGCGACGGCGGCATGGACGACGAGCTCGTCATCCACACCGCGGCGCTCGGCTTTGCCGGCCTGATGTTCGATACCGCGAGCAAGGACGGCGGCACGCTGTTCGATCACGTCGATGTCGACTCGCTCGCGCGCTGGTTGCGGCTCGCGCGTCAGCGCGGCGCAATGGTGGGCATCGCCGGTGCGCTCGGCTGGGCGCAGTTGCCGCAGATCCGCGCGCTGGCGCCCGACGTGGCCGGTTTTCGCACCGCGCTGTGCGCCGACGGGCGCCGCTCGCGGCTCGATCCCGAGCGCGTCGCGCAATGGGCAAGCGCGTTGCATCGGCCGGCTAGCGAAATCCGCGTCGATGGCGGCGCACCGCTGCCGGGTTCGACGAGCGCGACGCGGCTCTAAGGTTCAGCCATCCCTCACATCACCGGAATATTCAGCAAACGGTCGCGCATCAGCGCGACGTTGCTCTTGTCGAGCAGTTCGACCACATAGTTCGCGTCCGTCACGTAGTCGACGAACTTGCGGTCGACCACCCCCGACGCGGCCAGCATTTCGAGCGGATCGTCGGCGGCGATCGGACAGGATTTGACGACGATCAGCCGCTCCGCGTTGAGCATCGTCGATAGCCAGGCGGCAAGGCTGTCGGAGGTCGTATCCCAGTTGCTCATCGTGTCGGGCGTGTCGCGCATCAGCGCGGTCGGCACCCACACGGCGACGTGGCCGTCGCGCAACGTGCGGCGAATCTTCGCCTCGCTCGACGCGATCACCAGTTCGGGCGACACACCTTGCATCAGCAGCGCATATTGCGTCATCGCGAGCAGACACATGTTGTGCGCGGCCAGATCGTCGAAGTTCCACTCGCCCTGATACTGCCGCACCTTGTCCGCGAAATCGCCGCCGCCGGGCACGATCACCACGCGTCCGCCGCCGACTTCGCATAGCTCGCTGAGCCAGTGGCGCAGTGCCGGGTCGTGACTGAGGCTGCCTCCGATCTTGACCACCCACATGACTGTTGTCCTCGCGTCCAGTTGAGTGCCCGGCCGGGTCGCGTCGATTCGCAACCTCGTTCATCACCGAACTTGTCCCGCTCGCCCAATCGTCCCGACTGTCCCTCTTTGCGCTACTCGTGCGCTGGCGCCGCGTCTTCGGGCGGCGCCGCACCGGTCAACTCATGCAGCGCGCGCGTCAGGCCGCTGCCGCGCACCGCCGACAGCCCGGCATAAGCGACCGTCAAACGCGGATTCACTTCGATCACGACCGGCCCTCGCTGCGGATGCCAAACGACATCGATGCCGACGAAGCCACGCAAACCCGGGATCGCCCGCGCGACGCGATGCGCGAGCGTGTCGAGCGCGCGGCCCATGTCGCTGTGCTGGTCGATCTGATCGACCAGCACGCCGTCGAACTCGACGATCCGCGCCACCTCGCCCGGCGCGTCGCCGCCGCTCAGCCCGATCTGCTGACGGTTGATGCTGAGCAGCTTGGTCGCGTCACCGCGGCAGATCAGCGACAGGCTCAACGGCTCGCCATCGACCCACGCTTGCAGCACCGGATTGCGCCCGGCCGCCGCGCGCGCTTCGTACTCGGCGCAGGCATCGGCGAGGCGTTCGTAGACGATCGTGTCGAGGCCGCCCGCGCCGTCGTCCGGTTTCACGACCCAGCGGCCGCCGTGCTGCGTGGCCGGGTCGCCGGGTTCGAGCGCCGGCGTCGTCGCAATGCCATGCGCGGCAAGACACGCCGCGGTCGCGCTCTTGCTCGACGCGACGCGGATCGCTTCCTTCGCGCAGCCAAGCCACCGGGCGGTGCCGACCGCATCGTGAAAGCGCAGCAGCAGGTCGTCGCATTCCGGCGCGACCACCCACGCGTAGTCGTGCTCGCGCGCCACGCGCGCGACGAACGCCGTCATCGATTCGCCGGGCGCGGCCATACAATGAGCGTCGCCCGCCGCTGGTGTTTCGAAGCGCGAGGTCGCGAAGGTGACGTGCACGCCGTCCAGTTCACGCAAGGCGGCGACCAGTGCGTCGCGCATCACGCGTCCTTCGACGATCAGCGCGCTCAAATCGGCGAGACTGCCTGCGCCGGCGAGTTCGGGGTCGATGCCGCCGCCGGTGAGATACTCATAAACAAAGATCTTGGTCAAAGGAAAGCGCCCCTCTATGCAGGTGATACCTGTTCTCGATCTGCTCGACGGTCAGGTCGTCCGCGCGGTACGCGGCGAGCGGAGCGCCTATCGGCCCATCCGGTCCCGCCTCGTCGCGACGAGCGACCCACTTGCTACCGCCCGCGCGCTACTCGAAGCCAGCGGCGCGCGCACGCTCTATATCGCCGATCTCGGCGCCATCCTGCAGCGCGGCGCGCATGCTTCGACGCTCGCCGCGTTGCGCGCCGCGCTGCCCGGCATCGAGCTGTGGCTCGACGCGGGTTTCGCGGACTACGCATCGATGCGCGCGCTGTTCGAGCGCATCGACGCTGCTGTTGATCAACTCGACAGCCCTACTGCCAATTCAAACCCTGCGACCCTCGTGCCGGTCTTCGGCTCGGAGACGCTTCGCGAAATCCATGCCGTGCACGCGGCGCAGCGCGCCGGCCTCGCGCCGATCCTGTCGCTCGATCATCGCGCCGGCGAACTGCTCGCCGCGACCGCGCTCGATCGCTCGTCGGCATGGTGGCCGTCGCGCGTGATCGCGATGACGCTCGACCAGGTCGGCAGCTACGCCGGCCCCGATCTCGCGACATTCGAGCGCCTGCGCGCGCAAGCCGCCGCTCATACGACGCTGATCGGCGCGGGCGGCATCCGCAATCGCGACGATCTGGCCGCCGCGGCCGCCATCGGCGCAAGCGCCTGGCTGGTGGCGTCCGCGCTGCACGATCGGCAGATCGACTGCGCGCCTTCCGATTCGGCGTAGGCCTTCCATACAATTTCCATGCCACGCGTTCTGACAGCGCTGTCTGTAAACGCAACACAAGCCGGACAGTTTGCGTGTGACACTCTGCTCCAGAACGGCACACATTTTGTATGGCGCAGCGGGCCTTTGAACCCGCGCGCCGACGCACGATCGGGCACGCTCGTCGCCGGTACCTCGCGCAGGTTGATCGCTGAATGCAAAGCAGCATGACCGTAAGCGCGGCCCGCTTCAGCGCGGTGCTCGCCCGCTGACGATTCGTAGAAAGATCGGCATGGAGCTTGCTAAACCTGGCCCATGCATAGTCCCGCCACCGATCCATCGACCCCTGGCCCGAGCGCAACCCGCGCCGCGCCGCTCACACGCGACTGGATCTGTCCGTTCTGCCCTTTGCTGTGCGACGACCTGGTCGCCGCTTCCCACGACGACGGCACGCTCGAAGTACCCGACACCGAATGCTCGCGGCTCGCTCACGCGCTAGCGCAGTACGGCGGGACGGATGCGCAATGCAGATGCGTGGTCGACGGCAGCGAAGTGGACATGGATACCGCGCTGGCGAGCGCCGCGCAGTTGCTCGCGAACGCGCGCCGCCCGCTGTTCGGCGGCCTCGCGACCGATGTCGACGGCACCCGCGCGTTGTATCCGCTCGCCGCCGCCTGCGGTGCGATCCTCGATCATCTGCACGGCGATGCGCTGACGCCCGCGACGCTCGCGTTGCAGGATCGCGGCGCGTTCTTCACGACGCTCTCCGAAGTGCGCGCGCGCGCCGATCTGCTGGTGTTCTTCGGGTGTCAGCCGTCGCGGCGCTACCCGCGCTTCTTCACGCGCGTGCTGGCGGGCACCGAACTCGCGCGCGAGCTGGTCTTCGTCGGCTGCGAAGCGGACCCGGCGGCGGCCGGCTTGCCGCAAACGCGTATCGACTCGCTGCTGCACGACACTGATCCGTATGACACGCTCGCGCTGTGGTCGGCGCTCGCCGAAGGACGCGACGCGGCCGCGCTAAGTCACGGCGATGGCAGCCACGCCAACGTGGCAACCGCGCTCGCGTCACTGCACGCACGCATCGCCAACGCGCGCTACGCAGTGGTCGTCTACGAACCGGCCGCGCTGCCCGCGCCGCACGCGGCGCTGCTGATCGAAGCGCTAAACCGGATCGTCAAGGCCGTGAATCGCACGACGCGCGCGGCATGTGTCGCGCTCGGCGGTGACGATGGCGCGCTGACGGTCAACCAGACCGTCACGTGGCTGTCAGGCTTGCCGCTGCGCACGCGCGTGTCGATGCCGGGGCGCGTCAGCGGCGCCGCGCCGCTCGATCACGATCCGTATCGCTATCGGACCGCGCGGCTGCTCGCCGAACGCGAAGTCGATGCGCTGCTGTGGATTGCGGGCTTCGAGCCGCATGCATGGCCCGCGTCGCTCGATCCCACGCTGCCGCTGATCGTGCTCGGTCACCCTGCGCTCGCGAATGCCGCCAAGGCACGCGGCGCGAACACGGTGTTCGTGCCGGTCGCGACTCCGGGCATCGATAGCGGCGGGCATCTGTTTCGCGTAGACGGTACGGTCGTGATGCCGCTCACTGCGGCGCGTGGTGCTGTGCTGGAATCTGTGGCGTCGATTGCCGCGCAGTTGCACGAACGACTGAGCGAACGATCGAATCCGCGCGAGGATCGGCCATGACTCTCGTTCGGCTCAAGGGCGGCACGCTGTTCGACCCGATCAACAACGTCAACGGCGAACGCCGCGATCTCACGTTCCGCGACGGCCGCATCGTCGATGTTCCCTCCACCACCCCCGTCGATCGCGAATACGACGCGGCCGGCATGATCGTGATGGCGGGCGGCATCGATCTGCATTCGCATATTGGCGGCGGCAAAACCAATCTGTCGCGTTTGTTGCTGCCGGAGGACCATCGCGCCGACGCGCCTCGCGAGGCCGCCTACGAAGCCGCGCGCGACGACAACGGCCGCTATCTGCGTCTGCCTTCGTGCGGCGTCTGCACGCCGGGCACGCTCGCGACCGGCTACCGCTACGCCGAAATGGGCTACACGGCTGCGTTCGAACCAGCGATGATGCCGTCGAACGCGCGCCACACGCACCTCGAAATGGGCGACACGCCGATCATCGATCACGGCGCGTACGTGATGCTCGGCAACGACGAACTGTTCCTGCAAATGCTCGCCGCACACGACGACTTCGAACGTCTGCGCGACTACGTCGGCTGGACGATCAACGCGAGCAAGGCGCTCGGCGTCAAGGTGGTGAACCCCGGCGGCATCTCCGCGTTCAAGTTCAACCAGCGCTCGCTCGACGTCGACGAACCGCACGCGCACTACGGCATCACGCCGCGCGACGTGCTGCGCACGTTGACGCGCGCGCTGACCGAGCTGCGCGTGCCGCATCCGCTGCACGTGCATACGAGCAACCTCGGCGTGCCCGGCAACCTCGCATCGACGATCGCGACGATGGACGCCGCCGACGGCCTGCCGATCCATCTGACGCATATCCAGTTTCACAGCTACGGCACCGAGGGTTCGCGCAAGTTTTCGTCGGGCGCGCGGCAGATTGCCGAGGCGGTGAACGCGCGGCCGAACGTGTCGATCGACGTCGGCCAGATCATCTTCGGACAGACCGTCACGGCCTCCGGTGACACGATGATGCAGTTCCGCAACGCGCCGCTCGCGCGGCCGCACAAGTGGGTGGTCGGCGATATCGAGTGCGACGCGGGCTGCGGCGTACTGCCGTTCCGCTATCGCGAACAGAGCTATGTGAACGCGCTGCAATGGATCATCGGGCTCGAAATCTTTCTGCTCGTCGACGACCCGTGGCGCGTCGCGATGACCACCGATCATCCGAACGGCGGCCCGTTCACGAGCTATCCGCATCTGATCCGCCTGCTGATGGATAAAGCGTTTCGCGATGAGCAGCTGGCGAAGCTGCATCCCGAAGCGCAGGTTGCCAGCGCGCTGCCGGAACTCAAGCGCGAATTCTCGCTGTACGAGATCGCGATCATCACGCGCGCCGGTCCCGCGCGGCTGCTCGGTCTGCGCGATCGCGGCCATCTCGGCGCGGGCGCGGCGGCGGACATCGCGGTTTATCGCGACGAGCCGGACCGCGAGCGGATGTTCACGTCGCCCGCGTATGTGTTCAAGGACGGCGAACTGGTCGCGCGCGACGGCACGCTGGTCGCGACGCCGACGGGCGGCATCCATTTCGTCGCGCCGGAGTTCGATCGCGGTATCGAGAAAACGCTGCGCGCGTATAGCGACGCTAATCTCGCGAGCAACTTCGCGCACGCCGCGATCAGCGACGACGAAGCCTGCCGCTGCTGCCGCGGCGGGCGGCTGTTGCCCGTCGAATGTCTAACCTGACGCGGCCACGATGAACGCTCCCGCCCCGCTCGAAATCAACGGCACCGCGATCGACGCAACCTTCGCCGAAGCCTTCCCGATGAAAGCGACCCGGCTCTTGATCACCGCGCACACGCCGACCTGGGCGATGCACGCGGCGAACTCGCTGTCGGGCTTCGCGACCTCAGTGATCGGCTGCGGCTGCGAGGCGGGCATCGAGCGAACGCTCGCGCCCGACGCGACGCCCGACGGCCGGCCCGGTGTCGCGGTGCTGCTGTTCGCGGTGTCGACGAAGGAACTGGCGAAGCAGATCGGGCGGCGTGTCGGCCAATGCGTGCTCACCTGCCCGAGCACGGCCGTCTACAGCGGCATCGATCCGGCCACGAGCCGCGCGCCGCTGTCGGACCTGGCGCCGCTCGGCAGCGGGCTGCGCTTTTTCGGCGACGGCTGGCAGATCGCCAAGATGATCGACACAGGGAACGGCCCCACGCGTTACTGGCGCGTGCCGGTGATGGACGGCGAGTTCGTCTGCGAAGACACGGCGGCGACGGTCAAGGCCGTCGGCGGCGGCAACCTGCTGCTGCTCGCGCGCGACCAAGGCGCGGCGCTCGCCGCCGCCGAAGCCGCGGTCGAAGCGATGCGCCGGCTGCCGAACGTGATCATGCCGTTTCCCGGCGGCATCGTGCGGTCGGGCTCGAAGATCGGCTCGAAGTACGCGGGCGCGACTGCGTCGACCAACGACGCGTTCTGTCCGAGCCTGATCGGCCTCGCATCGCGCAGCGAGTTGAGCGCGGACGTGGGCTGCGTGCTGGAGATCGTGATCGACGGTCTGACCGACGCCGACGTCGGCGCGGCGATGACGGCCGGTATCGGCGCGGCGACCGGACTCGGGCGCGCGGCCGGCGTGCTGCGCATTTCGGCGGGCAACTACGGCGGCAAGCTCGGGCCGTACCACTTTCATCTGCACGAGCTGGCGGCGGGACTCGACGGGGGACGCGCATGAGCACGACCACGTTGCGCGTGAAGACACCGCCCGGCTTTCGCGTCGATGCGGCCGCGCTGTCACCGGCCGCGCTGGCAAGCATGAGCGTGGCCGAGATCGAGCGCATCGTGCTGCCGGGCGGCAACGAGCGCTGCGTGGTCGGCGACGTATTCGAGGTTGTGCGCGATGACGCGCCCGCATCCGGCGACGACACGGCCACGCTGCTGATCGACGGCGCCGCTCGGTGGCTCGACCGGCTCGGTGCGCAGATGGACGGGGGGCGGCTCGTCGCGCGCGGCCCGGTCGGCGACTACAGCGGCTTCAGGATGAGCGGTGGCTTGCTTGAAATCGACGGCGACGCGGGGCACTTCACCGGTTGCGAAATGCGCGGCGGACGCGTGACGGTGCGCGGCGACAGCGGCGACTTCGCCGCCGGCGCGGTGACGGGCGACATGGAAGGCATGAGCGGCGGCACGCTGACGATTCACGGCAACGCGGGCGCGCGGCTCGCCGACCGGATGCGCCGCGGCCTCGTGCTCGTCGGCGGCAACGCGGGCGACTTCGCGGCGTCGCGGCTGGTGGCGGGGACCGTCGGCGTGGCGGGGCAACTGGGCGCACACTATGCGTATGCGATGAGGCGCGGCACGCTGCTGCTCGCGCAACGACCCGAGGGTTTGCCGCCCCCGACGTTCACCGGCGGCGGGCACGGTTTCGACGTATTCTGGTCATTGCTCATACGCAGCCTCGCGGCCGAAATCGCGCCGTTTTCGCAGTGGCGCGCGGACCGTCTGCCGGTTCGTTTTACGGGCGACCTCGCGGTCGACGGCCGCGGCGAAATCCTGATCGCCGGCTGAGGCAGCTATGTCAGCCAGGACCGAAACGATAGTCGGCAAAAAAGAAACGTCCCGCCACGATGTTGCATGGAGACAGCGCATGACGACAGCGGATTCACGAAACGCGAAGCCTGATATCAACGTCAACGCAACTGCCCGCGCCGGCGGCCCGCGCTATGCCGCGCTGCTGATCGCGCTGCACTGGCTGATCGCGCTCGGCATCATCGGCCTGCTCGCGCTCGGCCTCTATATGGTCGGATTGCCGAAGGGGTTGCCTGTCAAAGCGACGCTGATCAATCTGCACAAGTCGCTCGGACTGACGGTTTTCCTGCTGGTGCTTTTGCGCATCGTCGCGCGGGCAGTCCTTCACCGGCCTGCCCTGCCGCCGATGCCACCGTGGCAACGCGCCGCCGCGCGCACTACGCAGGGTCTTTTATACGTCTGTATGGTGGCGATGCCGCTCGCCGGGTATCTCGGCTCGTCGTTCAATCGCTACGGCACGCGCTTCTGGGGCATCCTGCTGCCGAAGTGGGGCTGGGACGACGCGCATCTGCGCGACCTGTTCTTCGGCCTTCATCATGCGATCGGCTATGCGCTGATCGCGCTGATCGTGCTGCACGTGGCGGGCGCGTTCAAGCATCAGTGGATCGATCGCGACAACCTGCTCGCGAGGATGCTGCCATGACGATGCGAAGCTCGTCGCGCCCGACGCAGGCAGCCGCCGCGCTCGAAGTCCATACGCTGCGCACGCGCGATGGTCATCGGGTGTGGTACGCGCTCGCCGGCGCGCGCGACGGCGTGCCGGTCGCGGTGCTGCACGGCGGCCCCGGCAGCGGCAGTCAGCCCGGTGTACTGCGGCTCTTCGATTTGCGGCGTTTTCGCGTCGTGCTGATCGACCAGCGCGGCACCGGTGCGTCGACGCCGCAGGGCAGCGTGCGCCACAACCGCACCGACTATCTGATCGCCGATCTGGAAGCGATTCGCGTGCGGCTCGGTTTCGCGCGCTGGGGCGTGCTCGGCGGATCGTGGGGCGCGGCGCTCGCGCTCGCGTATGCGGGACAGTGTCCGCAGTCGGTCACGGGCGTCGTGCTGCGCGGCCTGTTCCTGACTTCCGCGCGCGAAGTTCGCGGTTTGTTCGTCGCGTCGCGCAAGCGCGCGCCGCGTGCGTGGTCGAGACTGCGTGACGCTGCTCGCTGCGACGAGCCCGCAACGCTGGCCGCGCGATGCGGCTCCGGCTTGCAATACGGCGCGAACGAAGCGCGTCAACGTTCCGTCGCGCTGGCCTGGCGCGGTTATGAAAACGCGGTGCTGGCGAGCGCATCGCCGCGATGCGCCGCGGCGCAACGACGTGGGGTCCTGCGAAACGCACACGATTCCCAACCCCACACCCGCAAGCTGATCGGCAAATACCGGATTCAGGCGCACTACCTCGCGCATCGCTGCTGGCTCGGCGAAACGCGTTTGCTGTCGCTCGCGCGCCGCGCGGCGGCGGCCGGCGTGCCGATCGCCGCCGTGCATGGCGCGC
>NZ_JBFPKG010000379.1:0-252 GCF_040948665.1 Paraburkholderia sp. BR14320 | reverse complement strand
GTAATGCACATGATCAGGAAAGGACAGATGAAATGTGCGGGCAAAGACCCGTCGTCTGCTTCCCAGCAGTTTTACTCCCTTGTGTCATAAGCAATACTTATCATATCGACATTTCTCGTCCCGACACTGAACCGCCCCGGGATTTCCGGAGGCTCCACTTCTTGAGAAAATGGAGCTATGGAAAACACGAAGAAGAAGTGCCCAAGGTACTCGCCTGAAGTTCGTGAGCGGGCTGTGCGAATGGTTCTGGAA
>NZ_JBFPKG010000378.1:0-252 GCF_040948665.1 Paraburkholderia sp. BR14320 | reverse complement strand
TTCCATTGACAGCCCATGTACAGCACCTGCAAGATGCAGTTGAAGGTCTTGTGCAAGGTCAGTGTAGGCCGTGGTCCGCGCCGACCCGTGCTCAGATGCGGCAAGACAAATTCTTCGAACTGCGCCTTGAGCCGCCCCGGGTTTTCCGGAGACCGTTTTGCTTGCGTCATGCCACAGTGACAGACTCAGCGAGATTTGCATAGTAAGCGGCTTCTGCCTCGGCAGGTGGAATGTTGCCGATGGGGCCGAAGA
>NZ_JBFPKG010000377.1:0-253 GCF_040948665.1 Paraburkholderia sp. BR14320 | reverse complement strand
CGCTTGCGCGGCCCACCCGTTTTCAGTCTTGCCTTGTAAGGCATGAAAGCTCGCCTGTCGGATAGATCACTGGGCTCTTTCTACCGGACCCACGGTCGTCGCGCAAGGACCCTGCTGAACAAAGCCCCTCGAACTGATTTTCACGTTCTACCGCCTGTTCAACTGGGGCATGCGGCAGATCACCGGCCATATGCAGGAATTCTGGGCGCTGCGCGGGCTGGATATCGCGGTGCCGAGCTTCGGGTTGCTCAGC
>NZ_JBFPKG010000376.1:0-253 GCF_040948665.1 Paraburkholderia sp. BR14320 | reverse complement strand
GTGAAGGCGCTTCAGGACCTTGGCCAGGCCCGGCGCGAGTGTGGTTCGCGGTGTCTTCGTCTTCTTCATCGCACAGCTCAAAAATTCGCTACCCAATTTTAACGTGGGCCTTACTGCAACAGAACCGTACAGGCAGAGCTGTCCGCGCCGCTTCAGGCTCTCGTTGTACTCGTGCGCGTTGGTGACCGAGTAGTTCGGCTTGGGCCGCTTGCGCGGCCCACCCGTTTTCAGTCTTGCCTTGTAAGGCATGAAA
>NZ_JBFPKG010000375.1:0-253 GCF_040948665.1 Paraburkholderia sp. BR14320 | reverse complement strand
GGCCAGTTGACGCTGGAGAACGATTTTTTAAGCGGAGCGCTCGGCAAGGCGGGGTTGCTGAGCGGAAAGCGATGATCGACCGTGCACACGCGCTACCGATTGCGCAACAGGTGCGACTTGTGGGGATTGAACCGCCCCGGGATTTCCGGAGGCTCCACTTCTTGAGAAAATGGAGCTATGGAAAACACGAAGAAGAAGTGCCCAAGGTACTCGCCTGAAGTTCGTGAGCGGGCTGTGCGAATGGTTCTGGAAC
>NZ_JBFPKG010000374.1:0-253 GCF_040948665.1 Paraburkholderia sp. BR14320 | reverse complement strand
GCTGTTTGCAGCGCTCAACGTGCTCGACGGGCAAGTGATCGGCCAATGCCAGCAGCGACACACCCATGCCGAGTGGCTGAAGTTCTTGCGCCAGATTGATCGCCAAACGCCCAAGGGCAAGACGCTGGGTTCTGTTGCAGTAAGGCCCACGTTAAAATTGGGTAGCGAATTTTTGAGCTGTGCGATGAAGAAGACGAAGACACCGCGAACCACACTCGCGCCGGGCCTGGCCAAGGTCCTGAAGCGCCTTCAC
>NZ_JBFPKG010000373.1:0-253 GCF_040948665.1 Paraburkholderia sp. BR14320 | reverse complement strand
GTGAAGGCGCTTCAGGACCTTGGCCAGGCCCGGCGCGAGTGTGGTTCGCGGTGTCTTCGTCTTCTTCATCGCACAGCTCAAAAATTCGCTACCCAATTTTAACGTGGGCCTTACTGCAACAGAACCGGCAGTCGAGGCGAACGTCGACTGCGTGATCGCCGACGGCGCGTACTACAGTATCGCGCAGACCGAGGCGTGGTCAACCTGTGGTGTGCTGCCGGTGATTCCACCACCGGCCAATGCGGTCGTTCAC
>NZ_JBFPKG010000372.1:0-253 GCF_040948665.1 Paraburkholderia sp. BR14320 | reverse complement strand
AAGGACAGATGAAATGTGCGGGCAAAGACCCGTCGTCTGCTTCCCAGCAGTTTTACTCCCTTGTGTCATAAGCAATACTTATCATATCGACATTTCTCGTCCCGACACCCTTACTGCAACAGAACCCTGGCACGACCATCTCGTTCGGTACATCAAGGACAAGGGCACCCATGCGTTCCGCAACAAATACGGGTATGGCCAGCGCGCGCTGGTCGAGTCGCAGATCTCGCGCATCAAGCGCTGTATCGGCGCG
>NZ_JBFPKG010000371.1:0-254 GCF_040948665.1 Paraburkholderia sp. BR14320 | reverse complement strand
AAGATCGCGCAGGCTAAGCTTGTAGCGCAGGTACCAGCGAACGCACAGAATGATCACATCGCGGTCAAAGTGACGGCCTGCGAACAGTTCGTCCAGGCTTTTCAGCTTGCTCATCGTCGGTTCCCAAGGCTTTGTTCAGCAGGGTCCTTGCGCGGCGACCGTGGGTCCGGTAGAAAGAGCCCAGTGATCTATCCGACAGGCGAGCTTTCATGCCTTACAAGGCAAGACTGAAAACGGGTGGGCCGCGCAAGCGG
>NZ_JBFPKG010000370.1:0-254 GCF_040948665.1 Paraburkholderia sp. BR14320 | reverse complement strand
AACGAAAAGCAGGACAAACGGGAACGCGGGCAACAGCGAAAGCAGCCGCGTGACACAGGTCCCGGGTGGGTCAGATTTACTTCGGCGAATCGCCGAAAGGCGGGTCAGAATTCAATCGGCGTTGACACGTGCGAGCCCTGCGCCACGTTGATCCGGAACAGTTCGACCGTCTCGAATGCGCCGCTGGCGAAGAGGCTCAGGTGGACTACGGCGAAGGCGCCCCGACCCGAGATCCGAAGACGGGCCGCTACCGC
>NZ_JBFPKG010000036.1:0-82147 GCF_040948665.1 Paraburkholderia sp. BR14320 | reverse complement strand
CGCGCGGATTGATGTGGAAGGTGACCGACAGTCCGTCGGGCGCGACCACGATGTTGTCGGCGAGCAGCCCGTAGGCCGACGCGACTTCGTCGCTGCTGCCGATCGTCAGGCTCTCGAACATCAATTCGAGGCCGGGCGCCGCATTGCCGCGCAGCGTGAACGGATTGAACTTGTCGAAGCTCGTCAGACGGCTCGGGTTGGCGAGCACGAGCGTGCCGCCTTTCGGCGCATTGGGATTGACGTAGTCGAAGTGTTGGAAGCCGGCCGGATATTTAGGCTCGCCGTATTGCGCGATCGCATGAGCGGCATGCGCATGCGGCGCGGCGAGCAGACTCGCGCACAGCAGCGCGACGGCGAACGCGGCGCGCAACGGTCCGTGGATCACGCTGTATCGAAGTCCCTCAGGCGTTTGAACCCGTTGCGAGCCAGTTGTCATGGAGTCGTGCTGGTAAGTGGGCAGTGGCGATGTGGGGGATTCTACCCAATTAGCTTGCGCGATCTGGCGGGCGACTGCGACGAAATGCATCGACTGTCGATGCTTCAGCCCAAAAAACGAAAACCGCCCTCGAAGGGCGGTTTCGGTGTCGCTGCGGCCAGTTAGCGCGCCGCGGTGCCGGCTCAGTGCCAGCCGCGATGCTGGTCGTAGTGACCGTGACGATAGTCGCCGTGGCCCGGCGGATGGTGGCGATACCAGTCGTCGCGCGCCCAGTAGCGATGGCCGTCCCAGTAACGGTCGCCATGCCAGCCGATCACGATCTGCGGACCGCCGTAGTACACCGGAGCCGGCTGGTAGACCACGGGAGGCGGCGGCGGAGGCGGCGGTGCGTAGACCGGCGCCGGTGCGACGTAGACCGGCGCGGGAATGCCGATATTGACCCCGACGTTGAGCCCCGCGGCCATCGCGGCACCCGATGCAGCCAACGTCAACACCCCGAGCATAAGTG
This sequence comes from Paraburkholderia sp. BR14320, assembly GCF_040948665.1. Taxonomy (NCBI): domain Bacteria; kingdom Pseudomonadati; phylum Pseudomonadota; class Betaproteobacteria; order Burkholderiales; family Burkholderiaceae; genus Paraburkholderia; species Paraburkholderia sp. BR14320. Next base: position 81,203 of record NZ_JBFPKG010000036.1, on the reverse strand, counting down.
GAACAAGACGAGCGGACTTCATTGATCACCTTTGTACGAACATGTTTTGTTGGCGGAAATATAACGCAAGGCAGCAACGCGCGTATTTCAACTTTGTAATAACTGATGCTGAAAATCGCCTCAACGGCGCGGCGTAATGTCTGGTTACATGCGCTATGCGGCGGTGAAAAAGCGCCGTCGGCGGGCCCGGGGGCTGCTGGTCTGGCGGGTCTGCCGCAAACGAACATTTCATTTTCGAAAGAACATTCATGCAGCGGCACGAAGGCGATCTTCCGGCTCCAGAGCGGCTTCAATTCGCTGAGCGGCGCGCAAAGCACCGCGGGCTACCTGTCCAACCGCCAGGCCGACGTCGGCCTCGCGAACGACCGCTAAGGCACCGTGACGCCAGTACACGCCCTACTTCCAGGTAGTCGGCGCACTCGGACCGACCGGCGTGCTGACCGGCGCGACCGGCGCGCACCCCTGGCGATCTCGACGCCCTCGACACGACACTGCGCTCAATAATTCGGTTACCTATCTATCACCGACGATCGCGGGTCTGCGGGCAACTGCGCAGTCCGGTCTCAGCGGCGTTCACGGCAGCGTTGCGAACGGCAGCCTGTTCAGCGGTGCACTGCCGCTACACGTGGCACGATCTGATGTTGGGCCTCAACTACTCTAATGTGCAGGACGCACCGGGCCACGGCTCGCTGTTCTTCGACAAGGCGGTATTCAACACTTTACGGCGCGTTCGCGACGTACCGGCTCACGCCGAGCGTGACCGTCGACGGCGGCTATAGCTTCATGCAGGCAAGCGAGACAAATCGCATCATCGACCCGGCGCACTATCATCAAATCTCACTCGAACAGACCTATAACCTGTCGGCGCGCACCAAGCTGTACGCGCTCGAGGCCTATCAACATGCAAGCGGCAGATCGCTGATCGCGTCGGGCAGCGGCGTGACCGCCGCCGACGCGCTCGCGGTGGTCGGCGACTCGCAGAACACGACGCCGTCGTCGTGCCAGTCTCTGTTCGTCGGTACGGTGGGGTTGCGGCAGGCGTTCTAAGCGGCGCGCGTTCAGAGAGACAGCAGTGATCAGGATGCCTGCATAACAGGACAATCCCGTCGACATCACTGCGTGGCGCCGCCGATTCAATGCAAGCAACAACTCACCTCGTCGCCGCGCAAAGCTTGGGCAGTGAGAGAAAACGAAACGACGGTCGCCGAAAAACAAAAACCCCGCAGAGCCTAGACTCTGCGGGGTTTCGCCACCATTGCTGGCGGAGACGGAGGGATTCGAACCCTCGATCCAGGTTTTGGCCCAGATGCTCCCTTAGCAGGGGAGTGCCTTCGACCTCTCGGCCACGTCTCCCAAACTTTCTGTCGCACAGGGAGTCAGTGCGACGAAGCCAAGATAATAGCGGGCCGGGCCGATAAGGTCAATGTCTTGCGAACATTTTTTGTGCCAACGACGCGTCCCGCGACGCAAATCGTTCACATGAACGCCACAAAACAAACGGGGCGCTCTAGAGCGCCCCGTTTTTTCCGCCATTTATGCCTGATCGAGTTCGAAGGCCTTATGCAGCGCGCGCACTGCGAGCTCCATGTACTTTTCGTCGATCAACACCGAAATCTTGATTTCAGAGGTCGAGATCATCTGAATGTTGATGCCCTCTTCCGACAGCGTGCGGAACATCTTGCTCGCGATGCCGACGTGCGAGCGCATCCCAACGCCGACCACCGACACCTTCGACACCTTCGGGTCGCCCAGCACCTGCTCGGCCTGCACGTGGGCCTTCACCGTGCCGGTGAGGATTTCCATTGCGCGCGCATAGTCGCCGCGGCCAACCGTGAACGTGAACGCCGTCTTGCCCTCGACGCTCTGGTTCTGAATGATCATGTCGACGTCGATATTCGCGTCCGCCACCGGGCCGAGAATCTGATACGCGATGCCCGGCTTGTCGGGCACGCCCATCACGGCGATACGAGCTTCGTCGCGCTGGAACGCGATGCCCGAGATGACTGCTTTTTCCATGGTCTCGTCTTCTTCAAAAGTAATCAGGGTGCCCGACTTCATTTCGTCGTCGAGCGGCATCAGCGGATCGGTCAGGCTCGACAGCACGCGCGTCTTCACCTGATATTTGCCGGCGAATTCCACCGAGCGGATCTGCAGCACCTTCGAACCCAGGCTGGCCATTTCCAGCATTTCTTCGAACGTCACGCGGTCGAGCCGGCGCGCTTCTTCAACGACGCGCGGGTCCGTCGTGTACACACCGTCGACGTCCGTGTAGATCAGGCACTCGTCGGCCTTCAGCGCAGCCGCGACCGCGACCGCCGAAGTGTCCGAGCCACCGCGACCGAGCGTCGTGATGTGGCCGTCGGGGTCGATGCCCTGGAAGCCGGTGATCACGACCACCCTACCGGCCGCGAGGTCTTGCTTGACGCGCTCGCCGTCGATGTCGCTGATGCGCGCTTTCGTGAACGCGCTATCGGTTTTGACCGGCACCTGCCAGCCTGCGTAGCTGACCGCTTCGACGCCGGCTTCCTGCAGCGCGATCGCGAGCAGACCCGAGCTCACCTGCTCGCCGGTGGCGGCGATCATGTCGAGTTCACGCGGGCTCGGTTGAGTCGTGATTTCTTTCGCGAGGCCAAGCAGGCGATTGGTTTCGCCGGACATTGCCGAGGGCACGACGACCATCTGGTGGCCGGCCTTGTGCCATTTCGCGACGCGCTTGGCGACGTTCTTGATGCGCTCGACCGAGCCCATCGAGGTGCCGCCGTATTTGTGTACGATGAGTGCCATTGTCGTTCTGAACTGGAAGATAAACCGCGCTGGCGCGCTGGAGACGACCGCACAGAAAGCACAGGGGCGCAACGTCTCGTGAACGGCGGCAAAGTGTGTGGCGGCGTAGATGCAGCACGCGTGCAGCACGCGCGGATTTGCCCGGGATGAAATCGCAAATGGCTGATCGGATTTGAACGGCGACGACGGATCACGCACGCCTGCCGGCACTAACGACCGATAGCGACAAAAGCGACGGCGAAATCGGGTCGGGCAAACAAGCTAAAGTACATGATTAGGCGCAAAAAGACAAGACGCAGAGAGCGTTCAAATGCGTCAAATCAGCCCCGCAATGGCCTGTTTTATCGTTGATTTGCGCCCTATTTCACTATTTCGACATGCGCACGCGCGGCATGCGCGACTGCCCGACCGGCACTCAGGCGATCAGCAGATCTTCGCGCCATGCGATTTTCACGCGCGGTTCGTGCTCGGATGCGTCGCGCACCGTCCCACGATTCACGCCGATCAGCGGCACGAACAGCAGTTCATCGCCGACGTAAAGCAATGGCACGTCGCGCTTCCATGCGGGAATGCCGCGCTCCTGAAACATGTTCTTCAGCGTGCGGCTCGGCGCATTCGACGCACCGACGCGCACGCGTTCGCCGCCGCGGCGCGCCCGCACGCTTAGCGAAGCGCGTTGCAGGACGCCGACGGGAACGGTATCCGATGCTTCGTCATGTGGCGCTTCGGGCGATGCGTCTGCGACGTCGGAGCCAGCGGCTGCATCCACCAGCGCGAACACGAACGTGCCGCGCCATTGCGGCAGATGCCAGACCTCTTGCCCCTGCCACGCGAGTTCGCTGATCTCGCGCTCCACGAGCGCGGTTTCGTCGGCGGGCTCGCTGCTGTCGCCGGCCTCCCAGTAGACGAGGCCGCGATAGCTGCGCAACGCATGCCCCGCATGATCGATACGCAGACGATGTCCGTCCCGCCCCGCACCGACTTCGCGCAACTGCCGCAGCGCATCCGCGACACGTGCGCTCGATGCGGCGATGAAGCCGAGCGTACGCATCCAGTAGCGCAGCAGATTCAACGCGCGATCGTCGTCGAGGGCGAGCAGCACGTCGTGCGCGAGCGCGCGTCCGTCATCGCGCAACGCGCTCTCCATGTCCGCGCGTGCGAGCGTATCGAGCAAGCGCTGCGCGGATGCCGCATGCGCGGCCGTGCGCGCGAGCGCATCGCGAAAGCCCGGAAAGTGCACCGCGAGGACCGGCATCACCTGATGACGCAATGCGTTGCGCGCGTACCGCATGTCCGCATTCGATTCGTCGTCGATCCAGCGCAGCTTTCGCGCGCTCGCATAGCGTTCGAGTTGCGCGCGCAGCAGATGCAGAAGCGGCCGCATACGTGTCGTCGACGCACCCGTCGGCAGCGAGCCGGGCGCCATCGCCGCGAGCCCCGCGAGACCCGCGCCGCGCAGCAGTTGCAGCAGCACGGTCTCGGCCTGATCGTCCGCATGCTGCGCGAGCCATAGCGCGCTGATGTCGTGCGCTGCGCACATCGCGTCGAGCGCGCGATAACGCGCGTCGCGTGCCGCGGCCTCGATGCTCACGCCCGGCCCGCGCGAAACGTCCACGCGTCGCGCGTCGAATTCCACGCCACGTTCGCGCGCGAATGCCTCGCAATGCGCGAGCCACGCATCGGCATTTGGACTCAAACCATGGTGCACATGCAGCGCGACACAACGCGACGCACCCGCGACGCGCACCGCCCCATCGAGCAGCACGCTGGAATCAACCCCGCCGCTGAATGCGAGCGCAATCCGCGCGTTCGGATCGAGCCCGGACAGCGCCGCGCCGAGCGCCTCGATCACGAGGCGCTCGGCGGATGAGTCGGCGGTGGTGGTCACGTCGTTAGCGCGGAAAGCGCCGGTGGACGATAGAGACAGGTCAACGCGCGGGCTTATGCGCCCGGCGTCGTTTCCTTGAATTTGCCGTACGCCATCAGCCGTTCGAAACGGCGTTCGCGCAGGTCGTTGGTGCTCATACCCTGGAACTGTCGCAGCGAATCGGCGAGCGCACGGCGCAGCATCGCGGCCATGCCCTTCGGATCGCGATGCGCGCCGCCGAGCGGCTCGTTGACGATCTTGTCGATCAGACCGAGCGCCTTCAGGCGATGCGCGGTCAAGCCGAGCGCTTCCGCTGCTTCCGGCGCCTTTGCGGCACTTTTCCACAGAATCGACGCGCAACCCTCCGGCGAAATCACCGAGTAGGTCGAGAACTGCAGCATCAGCACGCTGTCGGCCACTGCGATCGCGAGCGCGCCGCCCGAGCCGCCCTCGCCGATGATCGTCGCAATCACCGGCGTCTTCAGCTCGGCCATCACGTATAGATTGCGGCCGATCGCTTCGGACTGGCCGCGCTCTTCCGCGCCGATGCCGGGGTACGCGCCCGGCGTGTCGATGAACGTGAAGATCGGCAGGCCAAACTTCTCGGCGAGACGCATCAGACGCTCGGCCTTACGATAGCCTTCCGGACGCGGCATGCCGAAGTTGCGCAGCGCGCGCTCCTTGGTGTCGCGGCCCTTCTGATGACCGATCACCATGCACGCCTGACCGTTGAACCGCGCGAGACCGCCGACGATCGACAGATCGTCCGCGAAGCTGCGGTCGCCATGCAGTTCATGGAAGTCGGTGAACAGCTCGCTCACGTAGTCGAACGTGTACGGACGCTGCGGATGACGGGCGATTTGCGAAACCTGCCAAGGTGTGAGGTTCGCATACAGATCTTTGGTGAGCTGCTGGCTCTTCTTGGACAGCCGCTCGATCTCTTCCGAAATATCGACGGCCGAGTCGTCCTGCACGAAGCGCAATTCTTCGATCTTCGCTTCGAGTTCAGCGATCGGCTGTTCGAAATCCAGAAACGTGGTCTTCATTGGTTGTAATCCTTGGACTTACCGGGCAGCGCGTATTCTAACCGCGCGAGCCGATGTCAAAACCATTTCTCAACTATCGACATGATATACACGATAGCCTTTGAAGCGGCTTCGCTTCCTGTTCTTCTTCAGTAGTCGACCGGCAACGGATCGAGACTACGCCACATGTACCAGGTCGCCACGGTGCGCCACGGCTCCCAGTTCGCGGCAACCTCGCGCGCTTCGCTGCGCGTGACGGGTTCGCCGCTGAAATAGTTGACGCTGATCGCGCGGATCAGGCCGAGGTCGTCGAGCGGCAGGACGTCGGGACGCGACAGGTTGAAGATCAGGAACATCTCCGCGGTCCAGCGGCCGATGCCGCGAATCTGCGTGAGTTCGGCGATCACCGCCTCGTCGTCCATCGACGTCCATTTGCCAACATGCAATGCGCCCGACACGAAATGCCGCGCGAGATCGAGCACGTACTCGGCCTTGCGTTTCGACAGACCGCACGCGGTCAGCTTCTCGAGACCAAGCTTGATGAACTGCTGCGGCACGAGCTTCGGACACGCGGCTTCGACCTTCGCCCACACCGCCTGCGCCGACGCGACCGAAATCTGCTGACCGACCACCGAGCGCGCAAGCGTGACGAACGGATCGCCACGACTCAGCAGATGCACGGGGCCGAACTTCGGAATCAGCTTTTTCAGAATGCGATCGCGCTTGACGAGGTCCGCACACGCCTTATCCCAATACGCGGGACGCGTGACCTCAGGCGCGAGGCCGCCGATCTGCACCGGCACCGCGACTTCGTTCGCGAGCGATGCGACACCGGCCGCTTCGCCGCCGGCGCTGACCGTGCTCGCCGAGGCGGCCGACACACGCGTCTTGCGCACGACTTCGCCTGCGTTGGTATCGCGTGCGAGTTCCTGCACGTCTCCGGCCAGTTCGGCCGGCACTGCGCCATTGCCCTTCGTCGGCGAGGCCGTTTTCGCGCGCTTCGCGGCCGGCGCGTGCGCGGCTTCAGTGCCCGCGCCGCCCGCACCATTAAGCGAGCGTTTGACCGCGCTCTTCTTTGCCGCGGCCGAGCCGGCTTTCGCCGCCCCGCCCGCTTTCGATGACGCTCTGTCTATCGCGCCATCTCCCGCGCGAGTCGACGCACGCGTCGACTTGGCTGCGGCTGCCGATGCTGCGGTAGCCGCACTGGTTTGAGACGCCGCGCGTTTAGCCGGCGTCTTCGTGGCCGTTGCCATCCTGCCTCCTGCCTGGCGAGTCGTTCAGAGGGAAGTACGAGGTGCGCTCACACGCGCCGCCACTCGGTCAACCCGCCGGGTTTGTCTTCAAGGGCAACGCCGGCCTCGAGCAATTCAGCCCGGATCCGGTCTGCTGCCGCATAGTCCTTTGCCTGCTTGGCGGCGATGCGCGCGGCGATCTTCGCTTCGATCGCGGCGGGCTCGAGCGCGCCTTCGGCTGCAGCACCCGCTGCCTGCTGCAGGTATGCACGCGGTTCGCGTCCAAGCAGCCCGAGCACCGCGCCAAGCGCGCGCAATTGACGGGCCAGCGCTGGGTCGCGCGTGCGATTCACTTCAGTGGCCAGTTCGAACAGCACCGATACCGCCACCGGCGTGTTGAAGTCGTCGTTCATCGCTGCCTGGAAACGCTGCGCGTACGCTTCGTTCCAGTCGAGCGCGGCATTATCGGGTGTCACGTCTTTCAACGCCGTGTATAAACGCGCGAGCGCATTGCGCGCGTCGTCGATATGCACGTCGCTGTAGTTCAGCGGCGAGCGGTAATGTGCGCGAGCGATGAAGAAACGCACCACCTCTGCATCGTACTGCGCGAGCACTTCGCGAATCGTAAAAAAATTGTTCAACGACTTCGACATCTTCTCATTGTCGATCTGTACGTAGCCGTTGTGCATCCAATAATTGACGAATGTTTGTCCGGTCGCGGCCTCGCTTTGCGCGATCTCGTTTTCGTGGTGCGGAAACTGCAGATCCTGACCACCACCGTGAATGTCGAACTGTTCGCCGAGCAGCGTGCAGCCCATCGCCGAGCACTCGATGTGCCAGCCGGGACGACCGCGCCCGTACTTCGAATCCCAGCCGGTGTCGGCCGGTTCATCGGGCTTCGCCTGCTTCCACAGCACGAAGTCGAGCGGGTCCTGTTTCGCGTCGTTGGCCGCGACACGTTCGCCCGCGCGCAGGTCTTCGAGCGACTTGCCCGACAGCTTGCCGTAGCCTGCGAATTTGCGTACCGCGTAGTTGACGTCGCCGTCGCTCGCCTGGTACGCGTAGCCGTTTTTCTCGAGTGCCTCGATCATGCCGAGCATCTGCGGAATGAAGTCGGTCGCGCGCGGCTCGATGTCCGGACGCTCGATGCCGAGCGCGTCCGCGTCTTCATGCAGCGCGGCGATGAAGCGATCAGTCAGCGATTTGATAGTTTCACCGTTCTCGACTGCACGCTTGATGATCTTGTCGTCGATATCGGTAATGTTGCGCACGTAGGTCACGTTGTACCCGAGCGCGCGCAACCAGCGCTGCACGATGTCGAACACGACCATCACCCGCGCATGACCGACGTGACAATAGTCGTACACGGTCATCCCGCAGACGTACATCCGCACGACACCTTCGCGCAGCGGCACGAAAGTCTGTTTGTCACGCGCGAGCGTGTTGTAGATGCGCAGAGATTCCATAGAGAGCGGTGCGTGGGCCGAAAGAAGTCCGCATTGTGCTTCATGCGCGTCGCGACCCGCGAAACCAACAGGACAACGGGTGCGTCGCATACAGCTTAAACCGGCGCACCTCGTGCGGCGATCAGGCTGCAGACGATACTGCGAACCGGGCGGAGACGGCCACGAGTGGCGAAAAGACAGTCGGCGGTTCGACGGAACGCGCAGACCTTTTGTTAGAATGGCTCGGAGTATAACATCCAGACCTGAGCCTATGAAACACTCCAGCGGCCGCGCGCGCAGCGCTGCGACCCTCGCCGCGATTGCGTTTGGCGACGTTGTCGGCGGCGTTGTTGGCGGCGTTACTTTCGAAGCGGCGCGCGCCCTCGCGTGGCGAATCACCGTCGTTGCCGCGCTTGCCGCGGTGCCGGTTGCGAGCGCTTATGCGCAGAAGGCGGCGGTGATGCCGCAAGGCCCCGCCGTGCGTGACAACACGCCCGAAATCGACGCGTCGATCGCGCAGAAAAACTGGCAAGCCGCGCTGACCCAACTCGATGCGCGCGTCGCCGCGAACCCGCGCGACGCACAAGCGAAATTCAAACGCGCAAACGTGCTCGTGCATCTGAATCGCGACGACGAAGCGATCACCGCGTTCACCGAACTCACGCAGTTGTATCCCGAGTTGCCCGAACCGTACAACAACCTCGCCACGCTGTTCGCGAGACAAGGCCGCCTGACCGAAGCGCGCGCCGCGCTCGAGATGGCCACCCAGGTCAATCCGAACTACGGTCTCGCGTTCGAGAACCTCGGCGACCTCTATCTGCGCCTCGCCGATGCCGCGTACCGTCGCGCGGAAAGCCTCGGCAAGGCTAGCCCGAGGACCGCGCAGCGTCTCGCGGACATCCAGAAGGTCGTGTCGCCCGCTGTGCCCGCTGCCGCGGCGTCGCAGCCCGCTGCCGAGCAGACGACCGGGCCCGCCGCGCACCCCACGTCGAACATTACCGACAGCCCGAGCTTCCAGTTCGGCGGCCCGAACGGCTCGCTCGCCATGCCGCCGTACATGGCGCCGTCGCGCTGAGCGCCGGGCTCTTTGCCTGCCGCACGTTTTCTCCAACCCCGAGGATTTTCATGAAATGGTTGATGTTGGCGCTCGGCAGCGCCGCCCTGATCGCAAACGCACCCGCCTTTGCGCAGTCCGGTTCGCAGGCCGCTCATCCTTCCGTGCTGTTGAAGACGTCGGAGGGTGACATCCGCGTCGAGCTGTATCCCGAAAAGGCGCCAAAGACGGTCGCGAACTTTCTCGACTACGTGAAAGCCGGCCAATATAGCGGCACGATCTTTCATCGCGTGATTCCGGGCTTCATGATCCAGGGCGGCGGCTATACGCAGAGCTTCGCCGAGAAGCCGACGCGCGCGCCGATCCCGCTCGAAAGCCGCAACGGTCTGAAGAACACCGCCGGCACGATCGCGATGGCACGCACCAGCGACCCGAACTCCGCCACCGCGCAGTTCTTCATCAACACGGTGGACAATGCCAATCTCGACTACCCGAATCCGGACGGCAACGGCTACGCGGTGTTCGGCAAGGTCACGAGCGGCATGGACGTCGTGAAGCGCATCGAAGCCACGCCCACCACCACGCGCGGCCCGATGAGCGATGTACCGCAGAAACCGGTCGTGATCCAGTCGGCGACGGTGGTGAGCAAATAACAACGAACGGGCGGGCGCACGAGCAAGCGAATCCGCGCGGCCGAAGCCCGGCCCCAACCAACGCCCCGGCGCGGCCTGTCGTCAACGCATGACGACGCGACGCGCCTTTTATCCACCTGTTCATCAAAGGATTCCATCATGGTTGAACTGCATACGAACCACGGCGTCATCAAACTCGAACTGAACGCCGAAAAGGCGCCGAAGTCGGTCGAGAACTTCCTGAACTACGTGAAGGCCGGCCACTACGACAACACGGTGTTTCACCGCGTGATCGACGGCTTCATGATCCAGGGCGGCGGCTTCGAACCCGGCATGAAGCAGAAGCCGACGGCCGAGCCGATCAACAACGAGGCGAACAACGGTCTGAAGAACGAGAACGGCTCGATCGCGATGGCACGTACCAACGACCCGCATTCGGCGACCGCGCAGTTCTTCATCAACGTGAACGACAACGACTTCCTGAACCACTCGTCGCCGACGCCGCAAGGCTGGGGCTACGCGGTGTTCGGCAAGGTCGTCGAAGGCATGGACGTGGTCGAGAAGATCAAGAAGGTCAAGACAGGCTCGAAGGGCTTCCATCAGGACGTGCCGGTCGATGACGTCGTGATCGAAAAGGCTGTCGTCGTCGGCTAAGCCGTGAGTGAGTCGCGCCCCATGCGGGCGTCGACTCGTTTGAACTGACATCAGGCACCTTCAATGCTGCAAGAGACGCCGCTGCGAAGCGTCGCCGCGGGCGTGCCAGGCGAGGGCCCACACCCGCACGCCGCGCGCCCTTTTTTCTTCCTCTCCGATCTGCATCTGAGCGAGGCGATTCCGCGCACGGTCGCCGCGTTCGAGCACTTCATCCGCGTGAACGCTGAAGCGGCCGACTCGGTCTTCATCCTCGGCGACCTGTTCGAATACTGGGTCGGAGACGACATGCTGGGCGAGCCGTTCGTCGCCCGTATTGCGGCGCTGCTGCACACGCTGTCCGAGCGCGGTATCGCGCTCTACATCATGCACGGTAATCGCGACTTTCTGCTGGGCAAGCGCTTCATGAAAGCTGCCGGTGCGATCTGGCTGCCCGATCCATTCGTGATCACCGCGTTCGGCACGCGCATTGCGCTCGCCCATGGCGATGGGCTGTGCACCGCGGATCGCGGCTATCAGTTGTTCAGGTGCTTCGCGCGCAATCGACTCGCGCAGACACTGTTTCTCGCGTGGCCGTTTCGCTGGCGTCGCAAGCTCGCCGAGAACATGCGCTCGAAGAGCGAGCACGGCCGCACGCGGCCAATGTCGATCAAGTATGACGTGACCCCGCGCGGCGTCGCCACGCTGTTCAGGAAATCGAAGACCGCGACGATCATTCACGGGCATACCCATCTGCCCGCGCGGCATCGCGAGCCGGGCGGCACGCGTTGGGTTCTGCCGGACTGGGATCTCGATCACGGCGAGCGCCGTGGCGGCTATCTGAAGATCGATGCCGACGGGATTCGGGCGTTGCCGCTGGATTGAACCGGTAAGTACGGCGTGCGCTTCGCGCTGTCGAAGCGCCGATATCTAGCGCTCCGCCGCCACCCCTTCCACCTTCCCCGCGATCGCCGCCGATAGACGCCGCAAGTCGAGCAACGCCGCGTCCGCGCCTTGCAGCCCTTCGAGGCTGCTGCCGAGCCGCTCGAGCGCATCGACGATTTCATCGATACGCCGCGCCTGGGTAGCCGCATGATCGATCAGACCGTGAATCGCGAGCGAAACAGGATCGTCCGCGTTGGGCGTAATGCCGTATGCGCAGAACGCGCTGATTTCGCCGCCACGCTTCGCGTCGCGCGCGGCGTTGTTTGCATTCGCGTTCGCACCGTTGGCGCCGTTCGCGTCCGCGGCGACCGACGCCGGCACGATGATGCGCGCCGGATTGCCGACCGCCGTGCCACGCGCGGGCACCGGCTTTGTCACCACGGCGTTCGATCCGATCTTCGCGTCCGCGCCGATCGTGAAACTGCCGAGCACTTTCGCGCCCGCACCGACGATTACGCCACGCTCGAGCGTCGGATGCCGCTTCGCGCCGCGAGTGAGCGACGTACCACCGAGTGTCACACCTTGGTAGATCGTGCAGTCGTCGCCGATCTGCGCGGTCTCGCCGATCACGACGCCCATGCCGTGATCGATGAACACGCGCCGCCCGACGGTCGCGCCCGGATGGATCTCGATACCGGTCATGAAGCGCGCCATCTGCGACACGAAACGCGCGAGCCAACGGCGCTTTGCGCGCCAACACGCGTGCGCGATCCGATGCAGCATGAGCGCGTGCAGTCCCGGATAACACGTGAGCACTTCCCATGCGCTGCGGGCGGCGGGATCGCGCTCGCGGATCGTGGCGATATCTTCGCGAAGTCTCGTGAACATGGCAGGGACTGTGTTGTTTTGGGGGAAAAACCGTCTGTGTGAGCGGGTCCGCGCGCTTTGCGCTTGCGCAGGCCTCTGCATTTCGCGCCACACGTGACGGCATGGCTGCCGCTTAGCACGGCGGCAGCTTTGTTTCTAACGTTTCGTGGATTGTAGGGCGATTGCGCGAAACCTGCCGGAAGTCCCCGTCACCGGCAAGGTTGTCGAAAGATGAACGCGGCGCGACAGGTGCGCCGCGACGGGATCGTCAACGGGCCGTCAGCCGGTCCGCCCGGTCTTGAGCAGGATGTGCTTGGCGATGCCGCGCACGATGTTGACCTCTTCGCGCTCGAGGCCCGAGCGCGCGAAGAGCCGCCGCAGCCGTGACATCAGCTTCTTCGGATTGGCCGGATCGAGAAACTCGAGCGCGACCAGTGCGCTTTCCAGATGCGCGAACATGCTCTCGATCTCGTCGCTGGCTGCCATCTGCGCGCGCGTACCGGCGGATTCGGCCGGCGCCATGCGTGCCCCTGCGGCGGGCGCATCGTCGGTCGCTTCATCGGCGCCGAGATACGCGGTGCGCAGCTCGTAGGCGAGCACCTGCACCGCCTGCGCGAGATTGAGCGAGCTGTAGGCAGGATTGGCCGGAATATGCGCGAGCGCGCTGCATCGCTCGACGTCCTCGTTCGACAAGCCCGTGCGCTCATTGCCGAACACCAGCGCGATCTCGCCGTGCATCGCCTCGGCGTGCGCGGCGGCGGCAGCCGCACGCGGTGTCCATTGCGGCGGACCGTATTCGCGCAGCCGCGCGGTCAGCGCGATCGACCAGTGCACGCCGGTCAGCGCATCGGCCAGCGACGGCACCACGTGCACGGAGGCGAGCACGTCGTCGGCGCCGCTCGCCATCGCGATCGCTTCGGGATCGTTCTGCACGTTCGGCACGCGCGGCGATACGAGCACGAGCCGCGAAAAGCCCATGGTTTTCAGCGCGCGCGCCGCGGCGCCGACATTGCCCGGATGGCTGGGCTCGACCAGCACGAAACGCGTCGACGTGAAGCCGCCGCGCAAATCGGCCACGGCGGGGTCGGAGGAATGGTGGGTGTGATCCACGATGAAACTCGGCTGGCTAGAACTCAAGACGCGTATGGTAGCGCCAACGGGCGTCCGTGCGGCACATCGGCTCTACGTTAGCGAGCACCTGCGCGAGGGCGGCCGGACTCAGGTAAAATACCGCTTTTCGCGTCCGGCGCCGACGTTTGCTAAAGCCTTCGTCGAACCGGCCGCACCGTTCTTATTCAATTCGTCTCCGTCGACGGAATGCGCTCCGGTTGGATAGCCGGGCGGCCGTTCCGTACTGTTTTTTGCGTCGTTGCGGCGCCCGTTAGCGCAGGTTTCGCGCTTATTTACCGGCCGGCAGCCGTGCTGCCCCGGCACAAGGATCAGTTTATGCATCCCATGCTCAATATCGCTGTGAAGGCCGCGCGCCGCGCAGCTCAGATCATCAACCGCGCATCGCTCGATCTCGACCTGATTCAGGTCAGCAAAAAGCAGCACAACGATTTCGTCACGGAGGTCGACAAAGCGTCCGAAGCAGCGATCATCGAAACGCTGAAGACCGCTTATCCCGATCACGCCATCCTCGCCGAAGAATCGGGCAAGTCGAACGACAATTCCGAATACCAGTGGATCATCGATCCGCTCGACGGCACCACCAACTTTATCCACGGCTTCCCCTACTACTGCGTGTCGATCGCGCTCGCGCACAAGGGCATCGTCACGCAGGCCGTCGTCTACGACCCGAACCGCAACGATCTGTTTACCGCATCGCGCGGCCGTGGCGCGTTCCTCAACGATCGCCGCATCCGCGTCGCCAAGCGTGACCGCCTCGCCGACTGCCTGATCGGCACCGGCTTTCCGTTCCGCGCGCAGGACAGCATCGAATCGTACGGCCGTCAGTTCGCCGAGATGACCGAAGCCTGCGCGGGCTTGCGCCGTCCGGGCGCCGCCGCGCTCGATCTGGCCAACGTCGCGGCCGGCCGCATGGACGGCTTCTTCGAGCAGGGCCTGAACGCATGGGACGTCGCGGCGGCCAGCCTGCTGATCACCGAAGCCGGCGGTCTGGTCGGCAACTACACTGGTGATTCGGATTTCCTGCACGTCGGCGAAGTCGTCGCGGGCAACCCGAAGGTCTACGCGCAGATGATTCCGATCCTGTCGCGCTATAGCCGCACACGTCAGCAGTCGGCGTAAGGTGCACCGCCGCGGCGGAACCGCGGCAACGTATAAGAGTTGTGCAGAAAAGCGGCTTCGGCCGCTTTTTTGTTGGCGGCGCTGCGGCGTACGGGGCGGCGTGCCGAAAAGCCGCGGTGACTCGGGACGGGACTTGGCCGGGACCGTTCTGTGCTCCATCCCGCTTTGACCCTGTCCGACGTTCACCCCGGGCGCAGACTCTAACCGGCCCCATGAAAAAAGGCTTCCATACGATCATCGCGGCACAGTTCATTTCGTCGCTCGCCGACAATGCGCTGTTGATCGCAGCCATCGCGCTGCTTTCCGCAATGCGCTCGGCCGCGTGGGTTACGCCGCTGCTGCAGGTCTTCTTCACGATCTCGTACGTGCTGCTCGCGCCCTTTGTCGGCGCGTTCGCCGATTCGATGCAAAAGCGCCACGTGATGTTCATCTCCAACGCGCTGAAGGCGAGCGGCTGCCTGATGATGATCATCGGCGTTCATCCGATGATCGCCTACGGCGTGGTCGGCTTCGGCGCGGCCGCGTATTCGCCCGCCAAGTACGGCATCCTCACCGAGCTGCTGCCCGCCGAAAAGCTGGTGCGCGCGAACGCGTGGCTCGAATCGGCGACGGTGCTGTCGACGATCGTCGGCACGATGCTCGGTGGTGCGCTGATCAGCACCGTCGTCGAGCATTTCGTCACGCGCGTGCATTTGCCGCTGATGCACTCCGCCGCCGATCTCGCGATGGCCGCGGTGATGCTCACCTACGCGATCGCCGCCGCGATCAACATCTTCATTCCGGATACCGGCGCGCGCTATCCGAACCGGCTGACCGAGCCGAGCAAGCTGCTCGGCGATTTCCATCACTGCTTCCGCGTGCTGTGGGCCGACAAGCTCGCGCAGATCGCGCTGTGGGTGACCACGCTGATGTGGGGCGCCGCGGTGACGATGCAGCTGCTGGTGCTCAAATGGGCGAACGTGAACCTCGGGCTGTCGTTGTCGAAAGCCGCGGTGATGCAGGGCGTGACCGGCGTCGGCATCGCGATCGGCGCGGCGAGTGCGGCCGCGCTGATTCCGTTGCGACACTCGCTGAAGGTTTTGCCGGTCGGCGTGCTCACAGGTGCGGTGGCGATCTTGATGGCCTTCTACAACAAGGACCTGTTCCCGCCGGGCGCGGGGCTGCGCTTCGGCACGCACGTCGCGCCCTACTACATTCTGCTGGCCTACCCGCTGATGATCGTGCTCGGCGGACTGTCGGGCTTTTTCATCGTGCCGATGAACGCGGTCCTGCAGCATCGCGGCGCGACGCTGCTGTCGGCCGGTCACTCGATCGCCGTGCAGAATTTCAACCAGAACCTCGCGGTGCTGCTGATGCTCGGCGTGTACGCGCTGCTGCTCACGGCAAAGATGCCCGCGCAGTGGATCATCGTCGTGTTCGGCAGCTTCATCACAGTGCTGATGTGGCTCGCGAAACGCCGCAGCGCCGAGAACGAACGCAGAGTGGACATGCGGGCGATGATCGAGGAATGAATGCATCGGGGTGCTCCGGCAATGACCGCGCGTGGCGCGGCTCGACGGCGCAGCCCGCCGCGATCGCGTAAATCGCACGCTTATATCGGATCGCTCATGCTGCCATCATGCTCCCGGGTTGGGCATCGTCCGTTCGGCCAGGGTCCGCTCGCCCCGCCGGCGGGTTAAACTCACGCCCTGAGCATCTACCGCAAGAAGACACGAAGGATGGGCATTCAAACCGCAGCGGCCAACGACGTCGCACAACACACGCCGATGATGCAGCAGTACCTGCGCATCAAGGCGGAGCATCCGGGCACGCTGGTGTTCTACCGGATGGGCGACTTCTACGAACTCTTTTTCGACGACGCGGAAAAAGCCGCGCGCCTGCTCGACCTGACGCTCACGCAGCGCGGCGCATCGGCGGGCAATCCGATCAAGATGGCCGGCGTGCCGCATCACTCGGTCGAGCAGTATCTGGCCAAGCTCGTGAAGCTCGGCGAATCGGTCGCGATCTGCGAACAGATCGGCGACCCGGCCACCTCGAAAGGCCCGGTCGAGCGCAAGGTGATGCGGGTGGTCACCCCTGGCACGCTGACCGACGCCGCGCTGCTGTCCGACAAGAGCGATGTCTATCTGCTCGCGCTGTGCGTCGCGCACAATCGCCGCGGCGTCGCGACGAGCGTCGGTCTTGCGTGGCTCAATCTCGCGAGCGGCGCGCTGCGCCTCGCCGAAGTCGCGCCCGATCAGGTCGCCGCCGCGCTGGAGCGTATTCGTCCCGCGGAAATTCTGGTCGCCGATGCCGCCGCCGACTCCACCAGCTGGACACCGCCTGTCAACGCCAGCGCGCTCAAGCGCGTGCCGGCCTGGCACTTCGATGTCACGTCGGGTACGAAGCGCCTGTGCGATCAGCTCGAAGTCGCGAGCCTCGACGGCTTCGGCGCGCATTCGCTCGGCTGCGCATGCGGCGCGGCGGGCGCATTGCTGCTGTATGCGGCGTCTACGCAAGGCCAGCAACTGCGTCACGTGCGCAGCCTGAAGGTCGAATCCGAATCCGAATACATCGGCCTCGATCCGGCCACGCGCCGCAATCTCGAACTCACGGAGACGCTGCGCGGCACCGAATCGCCGACGCTGTGCTCGCTGCTCGACACCTGCTGCACGACGATGGGCAGCCGCCTGCTGCGTCACTGGCTGCATCATCCGCCGCGCGATTCGGCGGTGGCGCAGGCGCGGCAGCAGGCGATCGGCGCGTTGCTCGACGCGCCGCCGGGCACCGATCTCGATACATTGCGCAGCGCATTGCGGCAGATTTCAGACATCGAACGGATCACCGGGCGTCTCGCGCTGCTGTCGGCGCGGCCGCGCGATCTGTCGAGCCTGCGCGATACCTTCATCGCGCTGCCTGCTTTGCGCGCGCAGCTCGCGGTAGTGGCAGCGAACGCGGATTCGCTTGCGCGCATCGACGCGGCGCTCGAGCCGCCGGATGCGTGCGTCGATTTGCTCAAGCTCGCGGTCGCCCAAGAGCCGGCCGCGATGGTGCGCGACGGCGGCGTCATCGCACGCGGCTATGACGCGGAACTCGACGAACTGCGCGATATTTCGGAGAACTGCGGACAGTTCCTGATCGATCTCGAAACACGCGAACGCGCGCGCACCGGCATCAACAATCTGCGCGTCGAGTACAACAAGGTGCACGGCTTCTATATCGAAGTCACGCGCGGCCAGACCGACAAGGTGCCCGACGACTATCGCCGCCGGCAGACGCTGAAGAACGCCGAGCGCTACATCACGCCCGAGCTGAAGACCTTCGAGGACAAAGCGCTGTCCGCTCAGGAACGCGCGCTCGCGCGCGAACGCGCACTGTACGACGCATTGCTGCAAGCGTTGCTGCCGTTCATTCCCGACTGTCAGCGCGTCGCACTCGCGCTTGCCGAACTCGATCTGCTGGCCGCGTTCGGCGAACGCGCTCGCGCGCTCGACTGGGTTGCGCCGACGTTCTCGGCGAACGCCGGCATCGACATCGAGCAGGGTCGTCATCCGGTGGTGGAGGCGCAGGTCGAGCAGTTCATCGCCAACGATTGCTCACTCGCGACCGAGCGCAAGCTGCTGTTGATCACCGGTCCGAACATGGGCGGTAAGTCGACTTTCATGCGCCAGACCGCGTTGATCGCGCTGCTCGCATACGTTGGCAGCTACGTGCCGGCGCGGCGCGCGGCCTTCGGACCGATCGACCGTATCTTCACGCGCATCGGCGCCGCCGACGACCTCGCCGGCGGCCGCTCGACCTTCATGGTCGAGATGACCGAAGCCGCCGCGATCCTCAACGACGCGACGCCGCAAAGCCTCGTGCTGATGGACGAGATCGGCCGCGGCACATCGACCTTTGACGGTCTCGCGCTCGCGTGGGCGATCGCGCGTCACCTGCTATCCCACAATGGCTGCTACACGCTGTTTGCGACGCACTATTTCGAGCTGACGCAACTGCCCGCGGAATTTCCGCACGCAGCAAACGTGCATCTGTCGGCGGTCGAGCATGGGCATGGCATCGTGTTCCTGCATGCTGTCAACGAAGGACCGGCCAATCAGAGCTACGGTCTGCAGGTCGCGCAACTCGCCGGCGTCCCCAACGCGGTGATCCGCGCGGCGCGCAAACATCTCGCGCATCTGGAACAGCAATCGGCCGCGCAGCCCGCGCCGCAACTCGATCTGTTTGCGACGCAGCCTGCCATGCTCGCCGAAGATGCGGACGACGACCTCGAGGCGGCGAGCGACGCAACGCCTGCGTCGCCCGCAATGCAGACACTCGTCGAGCGCCTGCGCGGCATCGATCCGAACGATCTGCGGCCGCGCGAAGCGCTCGATCTGCTGTACGAACTGCATGAACTGGCCGTCGCTCCGGATGCGAACCACTGACACGCGGAGACGCCCGCCGCATCCGTGCGGGCTTCGCGCAGCGCTGCGCCACGTGCTCGCACCGGCAGGCGGCATCGTCGTGCTCGCGGCCGTGTGCGCATGGAGCGCGCCGGCGCACGCAGAAGCCTCGCGCTTCGGGTTCGCAGTGGTCTCCGACACGATGCACAGCCCCGCGGACGAAGCCGCCACGCAACGGTTGCTCGATGCGATTGGCCGCGAGCGCGATGTGCGCTTCATCGTCTACGACGGCAATCTGAAAGGGCCGAAGGAAGTTTGTCGCGACGCGTTGCTCGAGCGCCGTCAGACGTTGCTCGATAGCTCGCGCACTGCCCTCTTTTTTATCCCCGGCCAGCATGACTGGGTCGATTGCGGCACGGCGGAAGCCGGCGGCTTCGATCCGGTCGAACGGCTCGACCAGTTGCGCCAGACGCTGTTCGCCGAGCCGACCTCGATGGGACAGAACCCGGTCGCCTTGACGCGCGAGAGCGAGGTGTCGCGCTTCCGTCCATTTCGCGAAAACGTGCGCTGGGTGGTCAACGAAAAAGCGAATACAAAAGGCGGCGACATCGTCTTCATCGGTTTGAACGCGCCGGGTCCGAACAATCACTACCTGAGCGCGGCCGGCAGAAACGGTGAGTTCGAAGATCGCGTGATCGCCAATGCATTCTGGCTCGAGCACGCCGCCGAATACGCGAAGCGCCGGGACGCGCGCGCGATCGTCGTGTTCATTCAGGGTGACTTCGCCCCGGAGCGCTATGAGCGACCCGAACGGTTCGCCTGGCTGCACTTTGCGCACAGTCCGCGCCGCGACGGCTTTCTCGAATTCAAGCGCAGTCTGGTCAAGCTCGCGCAGATTTTCTCCGGACCCGTGGTCGTCGTTCATGCAGACGATGAACGGCAGGCCGGAGGTTTCGTCATCGATCAGCCGCTACGCAACGACAAGGGGATGGTCGTGACGAACTTCACGCGCATTGCGCTCGCGCCGCGTGATCGTCTCAACCAATGGATTCAAGTAGAAGCGGATTTCGGCAGGAAGCCGCCGTTCAGAGTCAGCGTGCGCGACGTGCCGAAGCAGATGCCGCTGCCCACCACGCCGCCTGTCTTGCCACCCGTATCGCCGCGTGACGAATCCGGCGCGTCGATGCCGGCTGCGCCGGAGATGCCGAATGTGGAAGGGTTCGGGCCGGGGTCGGAATTGCCGCCCGTATTGCAGACGCCTGGAGAGTCGCAGGACCAGCAGCCGCGCATCCCGTCCGACCAGGGCGGCGGCGACTACGGGCCCGCGATCTCAATGCCGCCGGGGTCGATACTGCCAGCTTCGCCAGCATTGCCCGCACCGGTGCCGCCTGCCCCCGCGACGACACCGCGCACACCCGCAAGCTCAGTGCAGGGTCGGTTTTGAGTTGTCGTCTTCGTCCTCGTCTTCGTCGTCGTCGAGGACTTCGAGGCCGTCCGCGCCATGCGCGTGCTCGTGCTGGATTTCGTCTTCAGTTGCCGGACGCACGTCTTTGACGGTCAACGCGAAACGCAGCGCCATGCCGGCGAGCGGATGGTTGCCGTCGAGCACGACCTTGTCTTCGGCGACGTCGGTCACCACGTAGACCAGCGCGTCGATTTCCTCGTCGCCATCTTCCGGGGTGCCTTCGAACTGCATGCCGACTTCGAGCGGTTCCGGGAAGCGATCGCGCGGCTCGATCTTCACAAGCTCGGGATCGTATTCGCCGAACGCGTCTTGCGGCTCGAGCTGGATCTGGGTTTCGAAGCCAGCCTCGTGGCCGTCGAGCTCTTCCTCGATCTTGGGGAACGTGCCATCATAGCCGCCGTGAAGATAGACCATCGGCTCTTCGCTTTCCTCGATCAGATTGCCTTGCGCATCCGACAGCTTGTACGCGACCGACACGACGGTGTTCTTTGCGATTTTCATTCGATTCTCCAGAATACAACTCACATTATACGATGCCCAGGCGGCCCACTCACCTCCCGGCCGATGCACGTTCGGCAAGCAATTCGCCGTCTGCTGCAAAGCCGGCCACGCAGCCCATTCTTCCGCCCTCGCCCGACATTCCGACCGCACTGCTCGGCCAGCTTAGCCCGTCGCAATTCATGCGCCGCTACTGGCAGAAAAAGCCGCTGCTGATCCGCCAGGCGATTCCGGACATCGAAGCGCCGCTGTCGCGCGACGAGTTGTTCGAGCTGGCCGATCAGGACGACGTCGAAGCACGCCTGATCACGCACTTCCGCAACAAATGGCAACTCGAGCACGGCCCGTTTGGGCCCGACGAACTGCCGTCCGTCAAACAGCGCGCGTGGACCCTGCTCGTGCAGGGCGTGGACCTGCATGACGATCGCGCCCGTGCGTTGCTCGACCGTTTCCGCTTCGTGCCGGACGCGCGTCTCGACGACCTGATGATTTCGTATGCGACCGATGGCGGCGGCGTCGGCCCGCACTTCGATTCCTACGATGTGTTTCTTTTGCAAGTAAAAGGCAAGCGCCGCTGGCGGATCAGCGCGCAAAAAGACCTGACGCTGCAGCCCGGCTTGCCGTTGAAAGTTTTACAGCACTTCGAGCACGATCAGGAGTGGGTGCTCGAGCCCGGCGACATGTTGTATCTGCCGCCGCACATCGCGCACGACGGCATCGCCGAGGGCGAATGCATGACCTGTTCGATCGGTTTTCGCGCACCGTCCGAGAGCGAATTGACCGCGCAGTTTCTGTACCACCTGGCCGAGCGCGGAGACGCGACAGGCAAGGCCGGCGCCCTTTACCGCGATCCGCGGCAGGCCGCCGTCGAGCGGCCGGCCGAACTGCCCGCGGCGCTCGTCGACCGGGTGGGCGCGATGCTTGCTAAAGTGCGATGGAATGAGCAGGACATTGCGTCGTTCCTCGGCACATACCTCAGCGAACCGAAGCCGAGTGTCGTCTTCGATCCGCCCCAACGGCCGCTCAACGAAGCCCGTTTCATCGGCGTCGCATCGAAATCCGGTCTACGGCTCGATCGCAAGACTAACCTGTTGTATGAACGTCGTTTTTTCTTCGTAAATGGAGAAGAAATGACGTGGGACGGCGCGAAAAAATGGCTGTTTGATCTCGCGAATCGGAGGTCCATGAGTGCGAAACGCTTTGTAACACTATCGCACGATTCATCTGTGACATCACTGCTACACGAGTGGTATCGTGCGGGCTGGATACAGGTGGGCGAGCTTGCGTAACTCTGCCCACGTGCTATACCGTACAGTGAAATTTTGTATGAGAAAGACAACGTATTGACCCCGGATTTATCGACTGTCAGTACGAAAGTGCATATAATTTCCGCCCAAGCCGTAGGGAAGATTCCAGCTCTCGAAAGAGCATCTCCACCAGCGGCCCAGGTCGGTGTTGGAGCACATTACCGGTTTTATTTTGCGCTGTTGCTTACCTTTAAACCATAAAAGGACGTGATCATGAAGAAATCCCTCCTCGTAGCATCCCTGTTGGCAGCTGTGGCACTCGCTGCATGCAATAAGAGCGAACAAGCCGCTGCTCCGTCAGATGCTGCGTCCGCACCTGCTGCCGCGTCCCCGGCTGAAGCAGCATCGCCGGCAGTCGCTGCATCCCCGGCAGAAGCAGCATCGCCCGCAGAAGCAGCATCCCCGGCTGAAGCAGCATCGCCGGCTGAAGCAGCATCGCCGGCTGCAGGCGCAAGCCAGTAAGCTGCGCTCGCTCGACGTTGCGACGGCTCTCGTCGCAGCCAACGTCGATGAGGGAGGCTGCTCAAACCAGCAGCCCCTGGCAAGCAGCATTAAAAAGCCACGAATGCAAATTCGTGGCTTTTTTGTTTGCGATGCACCGCGCATGCAGCACACGTCGTTGGGTTGCTGCGTCACCTGAACGCAGCAACCGATCAAGACATTCAACCGCGTTCGACCGGTTCCTCGAAGAACTCGCGGACCACCTCTATCTCGCGGGTGCGTTTGAACGGCGGCAGACTCTGCCAGATACGGCGGCCATAAGGCTTATCGACGAGCCGCGTATCGCAGATCATCAGCACGCCACGATCGGTCTCCGCGCGAATCAGCCGGCCCGCGCCCTGCTTCAATGTGATCACGGCTTGCGGCAACTGATGCACGGCGAACGGGCTCAAGCCCTTCTTCGTCAGTGCGTCGAGCCGCGCGGCCAGCACGGGATCGTCTGGCGGCGCAAACGGCAGCTTGTCGATCACCACCAGCGACAGCGCGTCGCCGCGCACGTCCACACCTTCCCAGAAGCTCTGACTGCCGACCAGAATCGCATTGCCGTACGTGCGAAAGCGATCGAGCAGTTCGGTGCGGCTCGCATCGCCCTGCACCAGCAGCGGATAGTCCCAGCCGCGCGACTCGATCGCGTCGCGCAGCTTCGCCGAGATACGGTCCACCGCGCGTAGCGTCGTGCACAGCATGAAGACGCCGCCACCCGATGCTTCGATCGCGGGCAATGCCGCATCGAACACAGCGTCGGTGAACATCGGCGATGACGGCTGCGGCAGATTGCGCGGCACGTATAGAAGCCCTTGCGACGGATAGTCGAACGGGCTCGGCAAGCTCATCGAGCGCTTCGAGTTCAAGCCCATCTGCGCCGCGTAGTGCGTAAAGTCGCCCCGCACCGACAGCGTCGCCGATGTGAAGATCCACGCGCGCGGCACGCCGGCGCGCTGTTTCGCGAAAATCGGCGCGACCGACAACGGCGTTTCGTGCAACTGCACCGTGTGCGAGAACACCTCGATCCAGCGGACCTTTTCGTTCGGATTGGTGCGCTCGGCACCTGCGTCGCCTTCGCGTGTCGCACCCGCGTCGCGTTCCGCGCTCGTTGGCCGCGTGGTCCAGCCGCTCAGCACGTCCTGGAGCTCGCGCGCGCGACGCAGACACGCGCCCAGCGATTCGGCTCGCTCGGCCTGCCCCGCCAACGCCGAAGCTAAAGCGTCGAGCTCGGCTTCGAGCGTGTCGAGCGCGGGGAATAGCGGATGATCGTCGGGCAACTGGCCGATCGACAGACGCACCGTATCTTCCTTGAACGCAAGCCGCACGTCGCGCGCGGCGCGCTCGAGCGTCGCGCCGAGCTTGACCCAATCGACCGCATCGCGTGCGTGACCGAGACCCTCGGCCACCGAATCGCGCGCGAGCTCGAGAAACTGCGCGGTCGATAGCGTCTCGCCGAAAAACAGCGTGGCGGTTTCGGGCAGCTGATGCGCTTCGTCGAAGATGACGGTGTTCGCAGTCGGCAGCAACTCCGCCATGCCGGTATCGCGCAGCATGATGTCGGCGAAAAACAGATGGTGGTTGACTACCACGATATCGGCCTGCTGCGCTTCGCGGCGCGCCTGCATCACGAAGCAGTCCTTGTAGTGTGGACACTCCTGGCCGAGACAGTTGTCGCGCGTCGAGGTGACCATCGACCACACCTGCGCGGTCTCCGGCACACTCGCGAGTTCAGCCTTGTCGCCGGTGCGCGTGATCTTCGCGAAGCGCACGATGTCCTGCAGATACGAGGTCTCCTGGCGCGACGGCAAACGGCCGTTGTCCGCGGTGCGTTGCAGGTAGTAATGGCACAGATAGTTCGCGCGGCCCTTCAGCATCGCGACCGACACCGGCACCGCGAGCGCGTCGCGCACGGTCGGAATGTCGCGCTGGAACAGCTGGTCCTGCAGATGCTTGGTGCCGGTCGAGACGATCACCTTGCCGCCCCACAGCATGGCCGGCACGAGGTACGCATAGGTCTTGCCGGTGCCGGTCCCCGCTTCGACGATCAGCGTGTTCTCACCTGCTTCGACGCCTTCGGCTTCGGCGTTGCTGTCGGTCGCCTCAGTGGCGGCGTCAGCGCCAGTCTGCTGCAGGCGTCGCGCCGGGCGCTTCTGCGCCTCGAACATCACGGGCTCGGGCATTGCACGGCCCGACGCCTCCATCGCCGCGGCAACCGCGCGCGCCATCTCGATCTGCGACGCACGCGGCCGATAACCGTCGATCTGCCGCGCGAGCAGACCGTTGTCGGCGAAGATGTCGTCGAGCTCGCTCGCGCGGCGCCGACTCAACGACACGCCCGGCACCGGCGCTGCCGCGCGCGGCGCGGGCGTGCCCGAAGCAGATGCGTTGTCCGGCGCGGCCCGGGATGAAGTGTCATGCGATGAATTCAAGGCAAGCGTTCCTGCTAAGTCGGGCTCGCGCGCTGCGCGCCCGGCGCCTGCCAGGCCGCGAACTCAGGCGCGCGCGTCCGGTTCGAGCTGCAATTGCAGCAAGATGATGGTGTCCTTGACTTTGAGTTTGCGCTTTTTCAGGCGCTGCAACTCGAAGTCGTCGATGCCGGGTTCATCCGACATCCGGTCGATCAACCGGTCGAGTCCACTATGCTCCGATTCCAGTTGCAGAATGCGGTCGCGAAGTGTGTTTGCGTCGATGACGTGATGACGATCGCGCATGCTCGCCTCCTCGGGTCGGCGGCACCGACCGCGTGCGCGCGGTCCGATGCCTGAGGTTGCTGTCCGGCTCAAAACGCATTACGGCGACTACGGCGGCCGTGGCCACGACCGCCACGGCTCACTCTACGGCACTCCCACTACAGCACGCTTACTGTTGCTGTTGCTGCTGCTTTTGCTGCTCTTCGAGCTGTTGCTGCTTCAACTGGTCCTGACGCTTCTGCTCGGCCTTTTCGGCGGCCTGCTTTTGACGCGCTTCGACATCGAGCTTGTGCTGCGCGGCCTCGGCCTGCTTCCGCTCGAAATTCTCCTGTTTTTGCTGGCGCTCCGCAGCCTGTTGCGCGCCCTGCCTACGCGCCTCCTCGAGCTTGCGCTGGTAGTCGCTCTGCTTCTGGTCGTAGGCCTTCTGATTGGCCGCCGACTGCGCCGGCGTGACACCACGCTGCGCCTGGTCGAGCGCATGCTGGCGCTGCTTCTCCTCGTAGGCCTGCGCATTGGCCTGGTGCTGCGGTGCCGCGGCGTTGCGCTGCGCCTGCTCGAGCGCGTGCTGACGCTGCTTCTCCTCGTAGGCCTGTGCATTGGCTTCGCGCTGCGGCGCCTCGGCGTTGCGCTGCGCCTGATCGAGCGCGTGCTGACGCTGCTTTTCCTGATACGCCTGCTCGTTGCGCGCGTCTTCGGCGGCGCGTTGCGGCGCTTCCGCCTCGTTTTGCGCGCGCCGTAGCGCGGTGCGCTCGTCGCGCTCGCGGGCGCGCTGCGCACGCTGCTCGGCGTCGAGCGCGAGCTGCTCCTTGCGGATGTCCGCCTGCACGCTGCGCATCGCGTCGCGCGCACGATTCAAACAGTGATTGACGAAGAAGCGGCTGTAGCAGTTGTGTTGCGCGACAGCGAATTGATAGTTGTTGTCGTCGGTGCGCTGATTGAGCACCTGTTGCCGCTCGTCGAACGACTTGTCCAGCGGGGCTGCATCACTCGCGCTTTGAGGGCTGCCGCCCGTTGCGGCGGCTTGCAGGCCCGAGGCCGCGACCGGCGCCGTATCTTGCGCGGGCGTCGCGCTCTGTGCCGCGGCCGACACCGGCACGGCAAGCGCTGCGGCGATCACGCACGACGCGGCCGCCGTTACCACCGACGGACCGAACCAGCGCAACGAAACCAGCGGCAATTGAGACGAACCCCGAGACGAACCCGGCAGCGAACCTGACGCCAGCGAAGAGACCAGGCGGTTGAGGGACAAGGAGATTGGCAACGTCGTAGAGGGTCAACGGAACATGCCCGAAATTCTAACACCCCGCGGTTGAGGCCTTTGGCATTTATGGCAAAATGCCCCGCTCTAGCAACCTGGTCGCGGCGCACGCCCGGCCTGTCCCGAATTGCCGCCCGCGCGCGGCCCATCACTGAGTCCGCAGGAACACCAAGACCTTATGACGGAAACCGTAGCACTCAAGATCGTCCAGCGCATCGCCACCGAACTGTCCGTCCAGCCGCGCCAGGTCGCGGCCGCGGTGGAACTACTCGACGAAGGCGCGACCGTTCCGTTCATCGCCCGTTACCGCAAGGAAGTGACCGGCAATCTCGACGATACGCAACTGCGCAACCTCGAGGAACGCCTGCTCTATCTGCGCGAGCTGGAAGACCGGCGCGCGGCGATCATCGCGAGCATCGACGAACAGGGCAAGCTCACCGACGAGTTGCGCAGCGCGATCGAAGGCGCCGATAGCAAACAGGTGCTGGAAGACCTCTATCTACCGTACAAGCCGAAGCGCCGCACGCGCGCGCAGATCGCACGCGAAGCCGGTTTGCAGCCACTCGCCGACGCGCTGCTCGGCAATCCGCTGCTCGATCCGCAAACCGAAGCCGCCGCCTACGTGGACGCGGACAAAGGCGTCGCCGACGTGAAGGCCGCGCTCGACGGCGCGCGCGACATCCTCTCCGAACAGTTCGGCGAAACGGCCGAGCTGCTCGGCAAGCTGCGCGACTATCTGTTCAACCAGGGCGTGGTGTCGTCGAAGGTCGTCGAAGGCAAGGAAACTGCCGAAGAAGAGAAATTCCGCGACTATTACGACTACGCGGAAACGATCCGCACTGTGCCGTCGCATCGCGCGCTTGCCCTCTTCCGCGGCCGCAATGCCGGCGTGCTGATGATCAAGCTCGGTCTCGGCGAAGAGCTCGACGCGCAGGTGCCGCATCCGGGCGAAGCGCTGATCGCGCGGCACTTCGGCATTGCCAACCAGAACCGCCCCGCCGACAAGTGGCTCTCCGACGTCTGCCGCTGGTGCTGGCGCGTGAAGGTGCAGCCGCACCTCGAAAACGAGCTGCTGACCAATCTGCGCGACGAAGCCGAACACGAAGCGATCCGCGTGTTCGCACGCAACCTGAAAGACCTGCTGCTCGCGGCGCCCGCTGGTCCGAAGGCCGTGATCGGTCTCGATCCGGGCCTGCGCACCGGCGTGAAAGTGGCGGTGGTCGACCGCACCGGCAAGGTGCTCGCGACCGACACGATCTACCCGCACGAGCCGCGCCGCGACTGGGACGGCTCGCTCGCGAAGCTCGCGCGCCTTGCCGCGCAAACGCAGGCCGAGTTGATCAGCATCGGCAACGGCACCGCGTCGCGTGAGACCGACAAGCTCGCGAGCGAGCTGATCGCGCGTCACCCGGAGCTGAAGCTGCAGAAGATCGTCGTGTCGGAAGCGGGCGCATCGGTGTACTCGGCGTCCGAACTCGCCGCGAAGGAATTCCCCGACATGGACGTGTCGCTGCGCGGCGCTGTGTCGATCGCGCGGCGTCTGCAGGACCCGCTCGCCGAGCTCGTGAAGATCGAACCGAAGGCGATCGGCGTCGGACAGTATCAGCACGACGTGAACCAGCGCGAACTCGCGCGCTCGCTCGACGCGGTCGTCGAAGACTGCGTGAACGCGGTCGGCGTCGATGCGAATACCGCGTCGGTCGCGCTGCTCGCGCGGGTCTCGGGCTTGAACGCGACGCTCGCGCGCAACATCGTCGACTATCGCGATGCGAACGGGCCGTTCCCGTCGCGCGAGCATCTGCGTAAGGTGCCGCGTCTCGGCGAAAAGACCTTCGAGCAGGCTGCCGGCTTCCTGCGCATCAACAACGGCGAGAATCCGCTCGACCGCTCGTCGGTGCACCCGGAGGCGTATCCGGTCGTCCAGCGCATTCTCGCGAAGATCAGCAAGCAGGTCGGCGAAGTGCTCGGCAATCGCGACGCGTTGCGCGGACTGTCACCCACTGAATTCGTCGATGAACGCTTCGGTCTGCCAACCGTGCGCGACATCCTGGTCGAACTCGAAAAGCCGGGCCGCGATCCGCGTCCCGAATTCAAGACGGCGACGTTCCGCGAAGGTGTCGAGAAGGTCAGCGATCTGATCCCGGGCATGGTGCTCGAAGGCGTCGTGACGAACGTCGCGGCGTTCGGCGCATTCATCGACGTCGGCGTGCATCAGGACGGTCTCGTGCACGTGTCGGCGATGTCGACGAAGTTCGTGAAGGACCCGCATGAAGTCGTGAAAGCCGGACAGATCGTCAAGGTCAAGGTGCTGGAGGTCGACGTGAAACGCCAGCGTATCGCGCTGACGATGCGTCTCGATGACGAACCCGGCGCGGCGACCGCGCGCAGCGGCGGGGGTGCGCAGCAGGATCGCGCCGGCTCGGGCGGCTTCAACCGCGGCGGAGCGGGACGGGGCGCGCCGCAGCGCTCGCGCGAACCGGAGCCGGGCGGCGCGATGGCGGCCGCGTTTGCCAAGCTCAAGCAGAAGTGAGCGTATTGGACCGGTGTACGTCGTTGGACGTGCTCCGGTCCATTGCATGACTGCGTCGCGCGCACAACCGCTTACACGCACGCGCGCATAAAACAAAAAGCCCACGCATTGCGTGGGCTTTTTGTTTGCGCTCCCGCACGTCACACGCGGGCCGTCAAATCTCGATCTTGGTCCCCAACTCCACGACCCGGTTAGCCGGGATGCTGAAGAAGTCGGTCGGCTTCGCGGCGTTCTGATGCATCCACGCGAACACACGCTCACGCCACACCGACATCCCCGGCAGTTGCGTCGGCACCACCGTTTCGCGCGCGAGGAAGAACGACGTGTCCATCAATTCGAAGGTCATGTCGTGCGTGCGACCGACGTCGAGCAGCACCGCCTTCACGTCGGGCGTTTCGTTGAAGCCGTAGGCTGCCTTCACCAGCCACAGGCCACCGTTCATGTCCTTCACGGTCACGCGATCGGAGTCTTTCACATACGGAATGTCGCGCGTGACGAAGGTCAGGAAGATCGTGCGCTCGTGCAGCACCTTGTTGTGCTTCAAGTTGTGCAGCAGGCTCACTGGCACCAGCGAATCGCTGCCGGTCAGATAGATCGCAGTGCCCGACACGCGATGCGGCGGATGCGCGACCAGTCCTTGCAGGAACGGCATCAGCGGAATACCGTCCGCGGCCGTGCGCTCCTTCACGATCATCCTGCCCTTGAACCACGTCATCAACAGGAAGAACAGCAGGCCGCCGATGCACAGCGGCAACCAGCCGCCCTCTTCGACCTTCAACAGGTTCGCACCGAAAAAGCCGAGGTCGACCACCAGGAATACGCCGATGATGAGTCCGACGAGCAGTTTGTTCCAGTTCCACACCTTCACCATCACGACGCATGCGAGGATCGTCGTGATCACCATCGTTGCCGTCACCGCGATACCGTACGCGGCGGCCAGATTGTCGGAGCTCTTGAACGCGATCACGATGCAAAGGATGATGAACAGCAGCATCCAGTTCACGACCGGCACATAGATCTGCCCGATCGCGAGTTCGGACGTGTGCAGGACCTTCATGCGCGGCACGTAGCCGAGCTGGATCGCCTGGCTCGTCAGCGAGTACGCGCCCGAAATCACCGCCTGTGACGCGATCACCGTCGCGACCGTCGACAGCACGACGAGCGGCAACAGCGCCCAGTCCGGCGCGAGCAGGAAGAACGGATTTTCGATCGCCTTCGAGTCGTGCATCAGCAGCGCGCCCTGGCCGAAGTAGTTCAGCACCAGCGACGGCATCACGAGCACGTACCACGCCATGCGGATCGGCTTCGCGCCGAAGTGGCCCATGTCCGCATACAGCGCTTCGGCCCCGGTCAGCACCAGCACGACCGAGCCGAGCACCACGTAGGCCTGCAGCACGTGCGCGGCCATGAAGGTGTACGCGTAGTACGGATTGAGTGCGCGGATCACGTTCGGCGACTGCATGATGTGCCACAGGCCGAGCAAGGCAAGCACGAGGAACCACAGCATCATGATCGGGCCGAACAGACGGCCGACCGTGGCCGTGCCGTGCCGCTGGATCCAGAACAGCACGATCAGGATCACGATGGTCAGCGGAATCACCAGATGCGACAGATGCGGCGCGGCGATTTCCAGACCTTCGACCGCCGAAATCACCGAGATCGCAGGCGTGATCACCGCGTCGCCGTAAAACATGCAGGCGCCGAAGATGCCGAGCATCATCAGAAGGCCGGCCATTTTCGATTTCTGATCGACCGAGCGCAACGCCAGCGCCATCAGCGCGAGGACGCCGCCCTCGCCGTTGTTGTCGGCGCGCATCACGAACAGCACGTACTTCACGCCGACCACGATCATGATTGCCCAGAACAGCAGCGAGATCACGCCCAGGATCGACTGATCGGTCAACGGGATACCGTGCGACGGGCTGAAGGCTTCCTTCAGCGAGTACAACGGACTCGTACCGATGTCGCCGAACACCACTCCGATCGCGGCAATCGCAAGGGAAGGAAGCGGCTGTTTGTGTTCGTGGTTGTTATCTGTCATGGACGCGAGGAAATCCGTTCCCGGGCGGAAAAAACGACCGCTATTTTAAACTGCCCATCCGGTACCGCCCGGCTTGTTGTGGATACGCCACGTGGATGTCCGCGCAGTGTAGCACTGCGATATGGACCCGTCTGCCGCAGGGCGAGGGTTCCGCCGCGGCGCATGACGCATAAAAAAACGGAGCCTGACTGGGCTCCGTTTGTGACACCGCGATGACGCGCGCGGCCTCGCGTTAATTGCCCGACGCCTCCTCGGCCTGGGCAATGCCGCGCTTGATCCAGGCGCCGAGGTTATGCGGACGCACGGTGTCCCACTCCTCGAACGGCTGATGAATCCACGGGTTGGTCGGCAGGTACTGCACGTGATAATCGGGCTTCACCTTCGAGCAGCCCTTGTACCACAGCACCGCCGAGCGTACCGCGGTGATAGCCGGATAGCGTTCCTTCAGATGCTGCTGCACGCGCGCGAGCGTGACGCCCGAATCGACGAGGTCGTCGACGAGCAGCACGTTGCCGTGCAGTTCGCCGCGCGTCATCGTGATGTATTGCGCGATGTCGAGTTCGCCCTGCTGCGTGCCGGCCGCCTCGCGATACGAGCTCGTTGCGAGAATGGCCAGCGGCAGATCGTAGATGCGCGACAGCTGGTCGCCGACGCGCAGACCGCCGCGCGCGAGGCACAGGATCTTGTCGAACTTCCAGCCCGATTCGTGCACGGCAAGTGCGAGCACCTCGATCAGCCGGTGATATTCGTCCCAGCCGACCCACAGGTTCTTGTCGTCGTTACGCGGATCTTTCATCGCGATCATCGGTACACCTTGCATCACTTAAACCTTGAACGGATGACGCAACAGAATCGTTTCGTCGCGATCCGGACCGGTGGACACCATGTCGATCGGGATGCCCGCGACTTCCTGCACGCGCGTCAGGTACGCACGCGCATTGGCGGGCAGCTTGTCCCACTCCTTGATGCCGACCGTGCTTTCCTTCCAGCCCGCGAAAGTTTCGTAGACCGGTACGCAGCGTGCGACTTCGGTCGCGCCGCGCGGCAGCAGATCGACGTTCTGGCCGTCGACCGTGTAGCCGACGCACAGCTTCACTTCGTCGAGACCGTCGAGCACGTCGAGCTTGGTCATGCACAGACCCGTCACGCCGTTGATCTGGATCGAGCGGCGCAGCGCGGAGACGTCGAGCCAGCCGGTGCGGCGCGGACGGCCGGTGACCGAGCCGAATTCCTTGCCGACGGTGGCGAGTTCGAGACCGATCGGGTCCTGGCGCGAGGTATTGTCCGCATCGTACAGTTCGCTCGGGAACGGGCCCGAACCGACACGCGTGCAGTACGCCTTGGTGATACCGAGGATGTAGTTGAGCTTCTGCGGACCGACGCCCGCGCCCGCCGTCGCGGCACCCGCGACGCAGTTGCTCGACGTGACGAACGGATAGGTGCCGTGGTCGATGTCGAGCAGCGTGCCCTGCGCGCCTTCGAACAGTAGATTGCCGCCGTTCGCGTTGACGTCGTACAGGCGGCGCGACACGTCGGTGACCATCGGCTTCAGACGGTCGGCGTAGCTCAGCATCGTGTCGAGCGTTTGCTGGAAGTCGACCGCGGCGGCACCGAGGTACTGCGTGAGCACGAAGTTGTGATAGTCGAGATTTTCGCGCAGCCGCTCGGCGAAGGCCGGCGCGTCGAACAGGTCCTGCACGCGCAGGCCGCGGCGCGCGACCTTGTCTTCATAAGCCGGGCCGATGCCGCGGCCGGTCGTGCCGATCTTGCTCGCGCCGCGGCGCGCTTCGCGGCCCTGGTCGATCGCGATGTGATACGGCAGGATCAGCGTGGTAGCTTCGGAAATGAACAGGCGCTTCTGGACGTCGATGCCGGCGGCTTCGAGTTCGCCGATTTCCTTGAACAGCGCTTCCGGCGACAACACGACGCCATTGCCGATATAGCACGCGACGCCGGGATGCATGATGCCCGACGGAATCAGACGCAAGATGGTTTTCTTGCCGCCGATGATAAGCGTGTGACCGGCATTGTGACCGCCCTGGAAGCGAACGACGCCCTGAGCGTGGTCCGTCAGCCAGTCGACGATCTTGCCCTTGCCCTCATCACCCCATTGGGTACCCACGACGACGACGTTACGCCCGGGGTTCACATTCACTGCGCTGGCAGACATGTTGTTTCGTAAGCTGGTTAAAAACGTATTTTACCTAGGTTCGCGGAAGCTTCCGGAATTTTTCCGTTTCCGCTCAAAGGTATGCACGTTATGTTGAGTATTGCGAGGGATGCGCGGCCGCGAAAAGTCGCTCGACCGCGCCGGTTCGGGCGATGCTCGCACCGCCCTGTAGCGAGCGCCGCAAACGTGTTCCCGGCGGGGTTGACCGGAACGCGCGGCTCAAGCGCGCGGTTCGACCACCCATGCGCCATTGCGCTCGACCAGCACGCGGTCGAACGCGAATTCATCGAGATCGTGCTTGTGGCCGGGCAGCGCCTGGATCACCACTTCACCGCCATCGCGCAATGCCGCGACCGCCACGCGCAACGCTTCGTCGTGCCGCCACGGCGCGAGGATCGCGCTGCTGCGCGCTTCGATCGGCGAGATCCGCGCGACTTCACGCAGATCCAGCGAAAAGCCGGTTGCCGCGCGGGCTCGGCCATAGGCCTGGCCGACGTGGTCGTAACGGCCGCCGCGCGCCACCGCGTTCGGCACACCGTCCACGTATGCGGAGAACATCACGCCACTGTGGTACGCGTAGCCGCGCAGATCGGCGAGGTCGATCATCACTTCGGCGCCGTCGACCTGGCTCGCGAGGAACGCGAGGTCGTCGAGCGCGCGGGCGATCGCCGGCGAATTCGGCAGACGCGCGCGGGCCTCTTCGAGCACCGATGCGTCGCCGTACAAAGTGGGCAGAGCGCGTAGCGCGTCGCGAATCACCGGCGAGAATTGCGCGGTCATCTCGACGAGGCGCGGCACGTCCTTGCCGGCCAGTGCGTCGTAGAGCGCCTGGCCGAGTTCCTCGGCGGCCGGCTCGGCTTCGATCAGCGCCGCCAGCACGCCCGCGTGACACAGGTCCAGACGCACCTTCGCGAGGCCGGCGAGACGCAGTGCGTCGAGCATCAGCTGCTGGATTTCGAGGTCCGCTTCGAGGCCCGCGTGGCCGTAGATTTCCGCACCGATCTGGATCTGCTCACGCGTCGCATGCAGGCCGCGCGGCCGCGTATGCGCGACGTTGCCCGCGTAGCAAAGACGCGTGACACCCTGGCGGTTCAGCAGATGCGCGTCGATGCGCGCGACCTGCGGCGTGATGTCGGCGCGCAGACCGAGCGTGCGGCCCGACAACTGATCGACGAGCTTGAAGGTGCGCAGATTCAGATCGTGCCCGCCGCCCGTCAGCAACGACTCGAGGTATTCGAGCAGCGGCGGCATCACCATCTCGTAGCCGTACGAGCGGAAACGGTCCAGCAAGTGACGCCGCAATTCTTCGATCTTGCGGGCCTCCGACGGCAGCACGTCGGCGATATTCTCAGGAAGCAACCAGGTCGACATCGATACAGTCCTACGGCGTTGAACACGGCGTCTTGAAGCGCCGATGATGAATGTGAATGGCGTATAGCGGCTTGATTCTGGCGGCTGACACCGACGCGCGGGCGGCGTTAAGCGGCGTTAAGCGGCGTTAAGCGGCGCTCGCGCGCGCCGCGCGGCGGCCTGACCGGATAGTCGGTGTTTCGCTCGGCCGGTTGAAACACGCCACAGCACGCGGCGTTCGTCGGACAAGCAAGCCGGCTTCAGGTCGCGATGAACAGTAGAACCAGCCCGAGCAACATCACGATGAGCCCACCGACGCGAATCTGATGCGGCGGTCGTTCCGCTATTTTACGGAACGTGTCGCGCCAGGCGCTCGGAAAAACGAACGGAAACATCCCCTCGATAATCAGCATCAGCGCGATCGCGAGCAATAACGAGCCAGCTATGTCCATGCGAGTGAAGCGGCCGCGATGCGGATGCCGCGGCCTTCGGTAATCAGCGTTTGTGCGCAGCAGGCGCGGAAGCGTCCGGGGCGACGCCGCCGGTCGGGCTACGCATGAAGCGGAAGAACTCGCTACTGGAGTCGACCACGATCAGATCGCCCGGTTTGAA
Source organism: Paraburkholderia sp. BR14320 (assembly GCF_040948665.1). NCBI lineage: Bacteria > Pseudomonadati > Pseudomonadota > Betaproteobacteria > Burkholderiales > Burkholderiaceae > Paraburkholderia > Paraburkholderia sp. BR14320. The sequence goes on along the minus strand of NZ_JBFPKG010000036.1, from coordinate 45,761 downwards.
AGTCTTCCGGTACGCCTGCATGCTTAGATAAAACTGATAGAACTGCGGGTCCTTGCCGAACGCTTCGGCGGCGATCTCCGCGGCCTTCGCATCGCCTTCGCCACGAATGCCCTGCGCCTGCGCGAGGCCGTCGGCGAGCACCGCCTGCTGCTTCGCGAGCGCGTCCGCGCGGATCTGATTCGCTTCGGCGGCGCCCTTCGCGCGCTCGTCCGCTGCGACCTGCTGGCGCGCGGCGATCATGCGCTTGAACACCGAGTCGGCCACTGCCGCCGGGAAATCGACGCGCGTGAGTTGCACATCCACGACCGACACGCCGAGCGATGCCGCGCTCTTGTCCATCGCACCACGCGCCTCTTCGGCAACCGCCTGCTGTTTCGCGAGCGCGTCGGACAGTGTGAACTTGCCGAACGCGTCGCCGAGCGCGCCGCGCGACAGCAAGGCGAGCCGGTCTGGCAGGCTCTGCGGATCACCCTTCGTTTCGGCGATCAGCTTCAGCGGATCGGTCACACGGAACTTGACGACCGGGTTGACCAGCAGATCGGTTTTGTCGGACGTGACGTAATGATCTTCGTCGGGTGCGTCGAGCGACTGGATGCGATTGTCGACGAACGTCACCGTTTGCAACGGCGGCGGCAGCTTCACGTGCAGCCCCGGGCCGAGCAGCGTGGGCGCCGCGTCGCCGCGCGCGGACAGCACGGCCATATGCCGTTGATCGACGACGAACACCATCGACGATGCCGCGAACAGCACGATGACGACGGCGACGACGAGCGCAATGATTCGGTTCATATTCTCGTGCGCTCCTTATTGAACGTCTTCTTCGCGCATGCGATTGCGGAACGCTTCGCGCGAACGGAGCGACGCGGCGCTCGGCCGGCTCGCCGCCGCAGGCGCGGAAGCGGCGGGGCCAGATGCACCCTCGGGGGCGGAACCCGCCGCGGCACCGGTCTCAGCGGCCGACGCAGCCGACGGCGCAGCCGCGCTCGCCGCTTGCGGCGCGCCCGCGACAGCCGGACCGGAAGCAGCGGCGCCCGCCGCCGCGGCCTGACGTTCGCGGTTCTGTTCGACGAGCCTGTCGAGCGGCAGATACAGCACGTTGTTGCCGTTCTTCGCGTCTACGAACACCTTGGTCGCGTTCGCGTAAATCTGTTGCATGGTTTCCATGTACAGGCGGAAGCGCACGAGGGCCGGCGCCTTCGCGTATTGCGCGTAGACCTGCTTGAAGCGCTCGGCCTCGGCCTGCGCCTGCGCGACCGTGTTCTGGCTGTAGGTTTTGGCTTCCTGCACCTGACGATCGACGTCGGCCTGCGCGCGCGGCACAAGTTCGGCGGCATAAGCCTGCGCATCGCGTTTCGCGCGTTCATTTTCGTCGTGCACCTTCGCAGCATCGGCGAACGCGGGTTGCACCTGCTCGGGCACTTGCACGCTCTGAATCGTCACACCCGTGACCCCGAGACCGGACTGATACTGATCGAGCGATTGCTGGATCGACGCGATCAGCTGCTGGCGCAGTGTTTCGTGATCCTGATCGAGAATATCGCTGGTGCTGTGCGCTCCGACGATGCCGCGCACCGCCGCCTGTGCGGCATGCATCACGCTCTGATCGGGATCGACGCTGCGAAACAGAAAGTCGTTGGCTTTGCGCACCTGGTACTGCACGGCGAAGCGCACGTCGACGATGTCGCCGTCGTGCGTGAGCATCGATGCGTCCTTCACGTTCGCGAGACGCACCACATTGCTACGGCCGATCTCGACCTGGCGGATCTGGCCGACGTTGACGAACTCGTGGGACTCGAACGGATACGGCAGACGCCAATGGACGCCCTGCGCCGCGGTATAGCGATACTTGCCGAACTGCAGCACGACGGCCGCCTGGCCATCCTGTACGACGAACACACCGCTGCCGAGATAGATTGCGATCAGCACGCCGATTACGATGCCGACGCCGATGCGCGCGCCGCGGCCATTGTCCGGACGGCCGCCCCCGCCGACACCGCCGCCGCCCTTGCGTCCGAAAATCCGGGACATACGGCGATTGAAATCGCGCCACATTTCGTCGAGATCGGGCGGACCTTCACCGTCGCGCCCTGGCCGCTTCGGATCGTTCGGCCGTTGCCGGTCGCCGTTGCCGTCGCCCCGGCCCCAACGCGGATCGTTCAGTGAAAGCAAGGCGCGCATACGCAGCCAGATACTCCGCTCGTTGTAATCGTTCACCTGTGTTCGTTCACCAGAGTAGACAGCGGGTCAGTGCAATTGGAACGGGTCAGTGCCCGAGTTCTGGAATCTTGTGGTCTTCGCGCAGTTGCGCCGAGCGGTCGTCTTGCGACGCATCGAGCGGCATGTCGGCAAGCGGTTCGGCTGTAGCGATTTCAGCGATGGCAGCGCGCAACGCATCCAGCCCCTGCCCGGTGCGCGCGCTCAAAAAGACGCGCGAAATATTACCATACTCGTCCCGCTCGACCGCGTCCCCACGGGCTGCCAGTTCTGGCACCGCATCTATTTTGTTGAACACGAGCACCTGACGGATCGTGTCCGCGCCGATTGCGTGCAACACCTCGTTCACCTGATCGATCTGATCGAGCCGCACCGCGCTCGATGCGTCGACGACATGCAGCAGCAGATCCGCGTGAATCGTTTCCTCGAGCGTTGCGCGAAACGCCGCGACGAGCTGATGCGGCAGTTCGCGGATGAAACCGACGGTATCGGACACCACTACCTGCCCCGCTTCGTCGCCCAGGTACACGCGCCGCGAGGTGGTATCGAGCGTCGCGAACAACTGGTCGGCGGCGTACGCCTGCGCCTTGGTCAGCGCGTTGAAGAGTGTCGATTTCCCCGCGTTCGTATAGCCGACGAGCGACACCGACATCGTCTGGTTGCGATTACGCGCGCGACGCTGGGTGCCGTGCTGGCGGCGCAGCTTGTCGAGGCGGATCTTCAGCGCCTTGATGCGCTCGCCGATCAGCCGGCGGTCGGTTTCGAGCTGCGTTTCGCCCGGACCGCGCAAACCGATACCGCCCTTCTGACGTTCGAGGTGGGTCCACGCGCGAATCAGCCGAGTCGACAGATATTGCAGCTGGGCGAGCTCGACCTGCAGCTTGCCTTCGTGGCTGCGTGCGCGCTGCGCAAAAATGTCGAGGATCAAACTGGTGCGATCGACCACGCGCCGATTAAGCGCCCGCTCCAGATTGCGCTGCTGCGCAGGCGCCAGAGCATGGTTGAAGATCACGAGTTCGATGTCGTTCGCTTCACAGGCAAGGCGCAATTCTTCGGCCTTGCCGCTGCCGACGAACATCTTCGCGTCGGGACTGGAACGGCGTCCGGTGAGGGTGACTACGGGATTCGCGCCCGCGCTTTGCGCGAGCAGGCTGAGTTCTTCGAGACTGGCTTCGAAATCGATCTTGCCGAAGTCGATGCCAACGAGCGCTGCATTGATCAAATTGGAGGGTATCAAAATGACGCGGCCGGGAGTGATCGCCGACGGGCGACGCTGTGCCGGCCGCGGCGAGGGTTAGGACTGTTCGGAATCCGGGTGGAAATTCACCGGACGGGCCGGCACGACCGTGGAAATCGCGTGCTTGTAGACCATCTGGGTGACCGTATTCCGGAGCAACACGACGTACTGGTCGAACGATTCGATGTTCCCTTGAAGCTTGATGCCGTTGACCAGGTAGATCGACACCGGCACATGCTCTTTACGCAGTGCGTTCAAAAACGGGTCTTGTAACAATTGCCCTTTGTTGCTCATAGCAAACTCCGTATTTTTTTGCAGGTTGACTGAATTGACGGCGAAGAAAAAGAGATCCGCCGCCAACCGCTACACTATAGCTGATTTTCATTTCGACGCGCGGGCCCGGGACCCCCGGCCAAACCCAGCATACATGCGGGTTTCAGCCCAGGTTTAAGACCAGCTTCAGCCTGCTTCAGCCTTTGTCCGCGTAAGGGTTCGTCGACGATCTGAACTCTATTCGCAATGGAGTCCCCGTCAGCTTGAAAGTTTCCCGGAAGCGATTTTCGAGGTACCGCTTATACGTGTCGGTGATCGCGTCGAGCGCATTGCCGTGAATCACGATAATCGGCGGATTCTGCCCGCCCTGGTGTGCGTAACGCAGCTTCGGACGCACCGGACCGCGGCGCCGCGGCTGCTGGAATTCGACCGCCTCGATCAGCGCGCGCGTCAGCTTCGGCGTCGGCAGCTTCGACATCGCGGCCGTGTACGCGTCGTCGACCGAACGCATCAGCGGCCCAATTCCGGTTTTTTCCGCGGCGGAAATGAAATGGAATTTGGCGAAGTCCAGAAATTTTAGTTTGCGTTCGAGGTCGGCTTTGGTGCGCTCGCGCACATGCGGATCGAGACCGTCCCATTTGTTCACGCCAACCACCAGCGCGCGCCCCTGCTCGACGACGAAGCCGGCGATGTGCGCATCCTGATCCGAGATGTCCTGACGCGCGTCGAGCAGCAGAATCACGACATTCGCATCGGAAATCGACTGCAGCGTCTTCACGACCGAGAACTTTTCGATCGCCTCGAACACCTTGCCGCGGCGGCGCAGGCCGGCCGTGTCGATCAGCGTATACGGCTTGCCGTTACGCTCGAAATCGACGTAGATCGAGTCGCGCGTAGTGCCGGGCATGTCGAACGCGATCACGCGCTCTTCGCCGACCAGCGCATTGATCAGCGTCGACTTGCCGACGTTCGGCCGCCCGACGATCGCGATCTTCACGCCGCGCGCTTCCTTGTCTTCCTCGCTCTCTTCCGGCTGACCGGCATAAGCGACTTCGAGCGCCTCGTTGATCATGTCGGTGACACCGTCGCCGTGCGCGGCGGAGATCGCGCGCGGGTCGCCGAGGCCGAGTTCGTAAAAGTCGGCTGCGACGTTGGCGTACTTCATCCCCTCGGCCTTGTTGACGACGAGGAAGATCGGCCGGCCGACCTTGCGCAGATAGTCGGCGATCGACTTGTCCTGCGGCGCAAGCCCGTTGCGGCCATCGACGATGAACACGACGACGTCCGACTCCTCGACCGCCTGGCGGGTCTGGCGCGCCATCTCGTGCAGGATGCCGTCTTTCGCGACCGGCTCGAAGCCGCCAGTATCGACGACCAGATACGGCCGCTCGCCGGTGCGTCCTTCGCCGTAGTGGCGATCGCGCGTGAGACCGGGCAGGTCTGCAACCAGCGCGTCACGCGAACGCGTAAGGCGGTTGAAGAGCGTGGATTTCCCCACATTGGGGCGCCCAACGAGGGCAATAACGGGTTTCATCTGATGTTGTTCACGGTGAAACGCGGGATCGCGATCGATCGCGCGCTTAGCGACGCCAGGCAGCCGCCACGCGGCGGCGTTTTGACGAAATTATCACGAATTCAGCCTGCTCCGGATGCGCGATCGACACGCGCATCCAGGCGGACGGGAGTAGCTGCACAGACGCCACCGGGGGTCGCCTGCTTCAGACCGTGCTGGTCGGCGGCTGACGCTCGCGTGCGCAAGCGTTCCTGCGGTTCGCAAGGCCGCCGACCAAGCGCACGCACCGCCTCTGATACCGGCGGGCGCAGCTTCGATCCGACTTGCCGGACCAGCCCGTCCGGCGATTTTTCTATTGAGCCTGCCCGATCACGCCACGGACGGAGTGGCAACCCGAGGCAGGAGCTGTGCGCCAAGGCCCACGCAGACTTCAATTAAAAAGCGCGCGGCCGGCAAAGCCGGCCTGCGCGCCTGACATCACCTATAGCGATCAGCGCGGACGATAGCCGAACAGGCCGCCATCGCGCGTCTGGATCACCAGTGTGTCGCCGGCCAGCACCGGCGCTGCGGTAATCGCGCTGCCGTCGGTCTTGACCCGCGCGACGAGCGTGCCGTCGGCAGTCGACAGGAAATGCACGAAGCCCTGGTAGTCGCCGAACACGGCCGCGCGGCCGAGCAGCATCGGCACGCTCAGTTCGCGGTTCTTCAGCGCCTCGTTCTTCCACAGCACCGAACCGTTGTTCACGTCGAACGCGGACACGACCGACCAGTCGTCGGCGGCGACCACGCTGCGCTCATCCTGCGCGAGGCCGCTCGTGCTCGAGAACGGCTTGCCCCACAGCGCGCGGCCCGAGTTCGCGTCGAAACAGCCAATCTGGCCCTGAAACGTCACCGCGCAGGTCTCCGAGCCCACCAGCGTGGGCGGCCCGGTCACGTCGTTGATACGCTCGACCTCGGTCACGCCTTTCGGATACGACACCGGCGTCTGCCAGTAGGCGTCGCCAGTCTGCAGATTGATAGCGGCGAACGAACCGCCCGGGAAGCCGGCCAGCACGGCCGCGTCGCCCGCGAACGTCATGCCCGACGACACGCGCAGGTTCAACGGCACCGCGCGGTTGCGGAAGTTCCACTTCTGCTCGCCGGTTTGCGCGTTGAACGCGACGATCTGGCCGTCGATCGTGCGCACGACCACGAGACCATTGCCGACGAGCGGCGGGGAAATGATCTCGCCCGGCGCCTTAGCAGTCCACAGTTCCTTGCCGTCCGCGCCGAGCACGTATACGTCGCCCTTCAGGCCGCCGACCGCGGTGAGCGTGCCATCGCTGCCGACGCCCGCCGACAGATCGTCGTGCAGCTTGACGCGCCACACGTCCTTGCCGGTTTGCGCGTCGATCTTGGCAACCGTGCCGTTCGTGCCGGCAGCGTACACGGCATTGCCGACTGCAACCGGCGAGAACATATAGCGGCCCGCCTTGCCGACGCTCGCCGACCAGGACTGCTGCACGTCGAGCACGGGTTTGAACTCGGTGAGCGGCGTCGGCACACGGCGCTCGTCTTTCGTGGATGAGCAAGCCGCCAGCGTGAGAACGGTCATCGCACAGATAACGGGCACGGCGTAACGTTTCAGCAGATTCATCGGTGGACGAAGCATTCAGGAAATGGATTAAAGGAGACCGTCTTGCGGTCGTGGCTCGCGGCGCGCCGCGCGGGACGCTCAGCCGCCAAGCGCATCCAGCTTGAACTGGATCAGCTGGCGCGCCGAACTGTCGCTCTTCGACAGCGAGTCGAGCGCGAGCTTGTAGGCCGCGCGCGCGTCGTCGCGCTTGCCTTGGGCGGCGAGGAGGTCGCCGCGGCGGTCAGCCACGACGCCCTTGAAAGCATCGGATTGCGGCTCGGCCAGGAGCGCGAGGCCCTGGTCGTAAGCCTTGTCGTCGAGCAGCAGCGATGCCATGCGCAGCTTCGCGATCTGCTTGAACTCGTCGTCCTTAGCGTGATCGATCGCCCATTGCAGCTGCGCCTTAGCGCTGGCTTCGTCGCCAGCGGTGTAAAGCGCCTTGGCGGCGCCGAGCGCGGTCATCTGAGCGTAAGCGGTGTGGCCGAATTTGTCTTCCATGTCGGCGGCCACGCGCGCGATCTGCGCCTTGTCGCCCGATGCCGTGGCTTGTTGAACCTGGTCATACAGCACCGCCGCTTCCGCGGCCTGGCGACGCTGCCAGAAATTCCAGCCATTCCAGCTCGCGCCTGCCAGCAACACCACCAGCACGATCCACGTGGTCGCATTGCCCCACTGCTTCCACCATGCCTTCAGACTTTCGATCGATTCTTGTTCGTCGTGGTAACTCATTGCCCGGCGATTTCCTCATTCTTGCTATGTGTGCGTGTCGAGCCAGCCGGCTCGACGACATCGCGATCAGTCGTCGCCGTCTTCGGCGGATGCAACCATCGCATTGATTAGATATTCGGTCAAGTCTTCGGCGGGCACGTTCTGTTGCTCGTTCTTACCTCCATGAGCTTGGGAATCGCGCAGCGGTTTCACGCCGACCGTGCCATTGGCGATTTCGTCCTCGCCGAGCACGACCGCAAACGCGGCGCCGCTCGCATCGGCACGCTTCATCTGCGACTTGAAGCTTGCCGACTGACCGTCCGCGCTGCAATGCAGGACCACGTCGAGACCGGTATCGCGCAGACGCTCGGCGATGATGAACGCCTGCTCCCGCGCGGCGTCGCCCTGATGGACCACGTACACGTCGCAACCTTCGTCTTCCGGCACGAGCTGCTCTTCCTTCAGCAACTCGAGAATCCGCTCGATGCCCATCGCCCAGCCGCACGCAGCGGTGGGCTTGCCACCGAGCTGCTCGATCAGGGGATCGTAGCGGCCGCCCGCCGCGACCGTGCCTTGCGCGCCGAGCTTGTCGGTCACCCACTCGAACACGGTCAGATTGTAGTAATCGAGACCGCGCACGAGACGCGGATTGATCGTAAACGGAAGGTTGTTTGCCTTCAGAAGACGTTGCAGACCTTCGAAGTGCGCGCGCGATTCTTCGCCGAGAAAGTCGATCAGCTTGGGCGCGTTTTGCGCGACTTCCTGCAGCGCGGGATTCTTCGTATCGAGCACGCGCAGCGGGTTCGTATAGAGACGGCGCCTCGCGTCTTCGTCGAGCACGTCCATGTGCTTTTCGAGGTACGCGATCAACTCGACGCGATGCGCGGCTCGCTCTTCAGCGAGGCCCAACGAATTGATTTCGAGCTTGATGCCGGTCAGGCCGAGGTCGTCCCACAGACGCTGGCACATCATGATGATTTCCGCATCCGCATCCGGCCCCGCGAAACCGAGCGCCTCGACACCGACCTGGTGGAACTGGCGATAACGGCCGCGCTGCGGACGCTCGTGACGGAACATCGGCCCGATGTACCACAGGCGCTTCGGGCCGTCGTACAGCATGTTGTGCTCGATCGACGCGCGCACCACCGCCGCCGTGTTTTCCGGGCGCATCGTCAGGTTTTCGCCGTTCAATGCATCGGTGAAGCTGTACATCTCTTTTTCGACGATGTCGGTCACTTCGCCGATACCGCGCGTGAACAGCTGCGTATGCTCGACGATCGGCGTGCGGATATTCTGGTATCCGTATGAACGCAGCATCGACTTGACGGTGGTTTCGAAAAATTCCCAGAGCCCGGCTTCCTGCGGAAGGATGTCGTTCATGCCCTTCACGCCGGAAAGCTTCTCGAGCTTTTTCTTCTGTTCAGTCATCTGTGTTTCGATTGCCGGTATTTAGTTGAGCGCTTCGGCGCGGCCATAACGGCGCTCGACGTAGTCGCTCACGATTTGCTGGAATTCTTGCGCGATGTTCTCGCCGCGCAGCGTCTTCACCTTCTCGCCGTCGATGAACACCGGCGCGGCCGGGTTCTCGCCCGAGCCCGGGAGGCTGATGCCGATATTCGCCTGCTTCGACTCGCCCGGACCATTGACGATGCAGCCCATCACCGCGACGTGCATCTGCTCGACACCGGGGTACTGGTCACGCCACACCGGCATCTGCTGACGCAGATAGGTCTGGATCTGCGACGCGAGCTCCTGGAACAGCGTGCTCGTGGTGCGGCCGCAGCCCGGGCACGCGATCACCATCGGCGTGAACGAGCGCAGGCCCATGGTTTGCAGGATTTCCTGGCCGACGATCACTTCGCCGGTGCGCGACGCGCCCGGTTCCGGCGTCAGGGAGATACGGATCGTGTCGCCGATGCCCTGCTGCAGCAGAACCGACAGCGCCGCGGTCGACGCGACGATGCCCTTCGAGCCCATGCCTGCTTCAGTCAGGCCGAGATGCAGCGCGAAATCGCAACGGCGCGCGAGTTCGCGGTACACCGCGATCAGATCCTGCACGCCGCTGACCTTGCACGACAGAATGATCTGGTCGCGCCCGAGGCCAAGTTCGACCGCGCGTTCCGCCGAGCCGATCGCCGACTGGATCAGCGCTTCGTACATCACGCTTTGCGCTTCCCACGGAGTAGCGCGCGAGCCGTTTTCATCCATCATTTTGGCGAGCAGGTCCTGGTCGAGACTGCCCCAGTTCACGCCGATGCGCACCGGCTTGTCGTATTTGACCGCTGCCTCGATCATCTGCGCGAACTGTGTGTCGCGCTTCGCGCCGTGCCCGACGTTGCCAGGATTGATCCGGTACTTCGACAACGATTCCGCACAGCCCGGATAGTCGCGCAGCAGCAGATGGCCGTTGTAATGGAAATCGCCGACGAGCGGCACCATCACGCCCATGCGGTCGAGTTGCTCGCGGATCGCCGGCACGGCAGCCGCCGCTTCCGGCGTATTCACGGTGATACGCACCAGTTCGGAACCGGCTTGCGCCAGTTCCTTGATCTGGATAGCAGTGCCGATCGCGTCGGCAGTGTCGGTGTTGGTCATCGACTGCACGCGCACCGGCGCATCGCCGCCGATGGTCACGAGCTGGCCGCCCCAACGGACGTTGACCGCATGCGATTTGCGCCGCATCGCGGGGCCGCCGAACACCGGCTCTTCTGAAACGATCTTGCTACAGGATTGGGATTGAGCTTCGGTTTGCATCGAAAAACCCATTTACGCCGCACGCGCTATGCAAAAACGCAGCGCCTCAATTGAAAAAGCGCCGCGGGCCGGTTGGCCGCGGCGCGTACCGTATCTGTCAAGGCAGCGCAAAGCGCGCCACATTGCCCTTGGCTGCCGCATATTTCGACGGATCGACCGGCTGGCCGTCGAGCGTCACCGACTCGAGACCCGCCTTGTTGCCGACCGTCACCTTGAACGGACCGGCGCCCGTCACTTCCTTCGGATCGCCAGCATGCACGAGGCCGGAGAACAGTTCCTTGCCGTTCTTGTCACGCACGCTGAACCAGCTGTCCTGCGTCACGCGCAGCGCGACGACCGACTTACCGGGCGCTGGCGTAACCGCCGGTGCCGACGCGTTCGCCACGACCACCGGTGCACTTGCGCTCTCCATGGCGGCCTGTGCCTGAGCCTGCGAGCCGGCTTTCGCTGCCGTTGCCGCGGTATTCGCGGTCGGGGCCGAGCCCGGCGCGGTGCCGGTGGCAAGCGGTGCGGGCATCGGCGTTGCCGACGCAGACGCAGACGCAGACGCAGACGCCGCATTATCCGCGCTCCCGGCGTTGTCCGCCGTGACCGCCGCATCCGGCGCCGATGCGCCCTCCGCCGTCGCCGGACCCTGCGCGACCGCGCCCGACGCCGCCGTGTCGCTGCTCGTCGAACTATTCGCGCTGGACTTCAGGCGCGCGAGCCACGCGGATGAATCGCCGCCGTTGGTGCGCCACATGCCGAGCGCAATGACCGCGACGACGATCGCCGCAATACCCCATAGCCACGAACGACTCTTGTGTCCGCTGTCACCGAGCGACAGCGAAACCTTGCCGCGCGGCAGGTCCTTACCGGATGACGCGGGCATCGACAGATTCGGCGCCGGCACTCCTCTCTCGCGACGCAGCGCCGCCGTAAAAGGCGCCGGATCGGCGCCGAGCATTTTCGCGTAGCTGCGCACGACGCCGAGTGCGAACGTCGTGTCCGGCAGATGGCTGATGTCGCCCGCCTCGAGCGCGCTCAGCTTGACGACCGATACCTTCAGCCGCGCCGACACGTCCTCGATCGCCCAGCCCTTCGACTCGCGCAACTGGCTCAAGCGCGCGCCAACCGCTGCCAACGAATCGAGGGCCGGCTGCACGACCGGCTGGACCACCGCCCTTGCAACGGGTGCCGGATGGCCATCGTTCGTGTCTGTCTCATGCGGCTGCGGGTGCTGCGGCTCACTCATCCCAAATCCTTTCGCGTCGATTCTTTTAATCGTGCGACCGGACGGGCTCGAGCCTCACGTCCAAATCGCAGACCGTTTATAACAAAATGCGCGGCTTTGTGTGCCGCTCCCGATCGATTCTGCAAACTTTCTTTTCAACCGCCAGGTGGTATCGGAGCATTTTTGCGCTCGCACTGCTTTGCGCCGAACGCCGACGCCCTGCTGCACCTGGCGATTACACGGCGCGAACCTCGATCACCTTCGCCGCCTTCCCGGTGCGCTCAGCAAGTCGCGTGCGGTCTTTCACCGCGCCGGCCAGCTGACCGCAGGCAGCATCGATATCGTCGCCGCGGGTTTTGCGCACGGTGGTGACGACGCCAGCGTCCATCAACACCTGTGCAAACCGCTTGATCTGTTCCGTCTTCGAGCGGACGAGGCCCGATTCGGGGAACGGATTGAACGGAATCAGATTGAACTTGCACGGCACGTTGCGCGTAACGGCAAGCAGCTCGCGTGCGTGCGCCTCGCTGTCGTTCACGCCATCGAGCATGCAATATTCGAACGTAATGAAATCGCGCGGCGCCACTTTCAGGTAGCGCTCGCACGCCGCCATCAGCTCGCGCAGCGGATACTTTTTGTTGAGCGGCACCAGCACGTCGCGCAGCGCGTCGTTCGACGCATGCAGCGACACCGCGAGCGCCACGGGCAAGTCCGCGCCGAGCCGGTCCATCATCGGCACGACGCCCGAAGTGGACAACGTGACTCGCCGGCGCGACAGACCGTACGCATTGTCGTCGAGCATCAGACGCATGGCCGGCACGACCGCGTCGTAATTGAGCAGCGGCTCGCCCATCCCCATCATCACGACGTTCGTAACGACGCGCTCGCCCTTGCCGTCGCCGCCCATCGCGCGGCCGCCGGCATCGCCACGCGACGCGCGCAGCGCAAACTCGGCCATGCGCAACTGGCCGATGATTTCGCCGGTGGTGAGATTGCGGGAGAACCCCTGCTTGCCGGTCGAGCAGAATCGGCAGTTGACCGCGCACCCCGCCTGCGACGACACACATAGCGTGCCGCGCGTTTCTTCAGGGATGTACACGGTTTCAACGGCGTTGCCATTACCGACGTCGATCAGCCACTTACGCGTGCCGTCCGACGAAATATGATCGCTGACAACGCCCGGCATTGTGATCGTGGCGCGCCCTTTGAGCTTTTCGCGCAAGGACTTCGCGAGATCGGTCATGCCGTCGAAGTCGGCGGCGTTGTATTGGTGAATCCAGCGCTGCAATTGCTTGGCGCGAAACGGTTTCTCGCCCAGGCTATCGCAATAGGCGACGAGCCCTTGGGCGTCGAGGTCGAGAAGGTTGACGGAGGGACTGCTCGTCATATCGAATCCTGCCATTTCAGTGCGAGACTACGTTCATGCAACAAGCTGCATGAACGCCATGCCGTTCGCGCCCATTCCTGCTGCTTTTACCTTACTACTTTTGCCGTGCACCGCGCGCGATTCATGCGATAAAACGATTCGACCGCACGAAACGCGCCACGCGAGAGACGGCTCGCGATACGCGGCTGAGGTCACTGCCCGACCTCAGCGCGAGGCGCTCAACGCGAGTAGACGTTGACTTGGGGGAAGAAGAATGCGATTTCAACCGCAGCCGTTTCCGGACCGTCCGAACCGTGCACGGCGTTGGCGTCGATGCTGTCGGCGAAGTCAGCACGGATCGTGCCCTTTTCGGCCTTCTTCGGGTCCGTCGCACCCATCAGGTCACGGTGCTTCAAGATCGCGTTTTCGCCTTCCAGCGCCTGCACAACCACCGGACCCGAGATCATGAATTCGACGAGGTCCTTGAAGAACGGACGTGCTGCGTGCACAGCGTAGAACTTCTCGGCGTCAGCACGCGACAGATGAACCATGCGCGATGCCACGATCTTCAGACCAGCGTTTTCGAAACGGGTGTAGATCTGGCCGATCACGTTCTTGGCCACTGCGTCCGGCTTGATAATCGACAGGGTGCGCTCGATCGCCATAAAAACTCCAAAAAATTAAGAGGTTACAGATTTAAATGAATCCGCTATTGTAGCATGTTCTCGTGTATCATTGCGATTGAACCCTTACAGCATTGAAAGGATCAAGGCAAGGGGTGCAAAATACTGGTAGCGTAGGCCATGGGGGCGACTGGAGGGTATTGAAACTCCGTGCCGCCGCGCTAATCTTACGGATGAACGTTGCGCCCGCCGGCGCTTCGCAAATTCCGTATCACCATCACGAAACACGCTTCCGAGGTAAGGAGAGACCATGAACGAACATCCGTATATGTTTGGCCGCAACGGCGCGGTCAGCACGGTCGAAACACGCAACCGCGTGCTACGGAATACCTACTGGCTGCTCGCGCTGTCCATGATTCCGACCGTGCTCGGCGCGTGGGTCGGCCTTGCCACCGGATTCTCGCTGTTCGCCGCCACCAGCCCCGCCATGAGCATGCTGGCGTTCTTCGCGATCGCCTTCGGCTTCATGTTCGCGATCCAGCGCACCAAAGACAGTGCCGTCGGCGTATTCGTACTGCTTGGCTTCACGTTCTTCATGGGGCTGATGCTGTCGCGCATCCTCGCTTTCGTGCTCGGCTTCTCGAACGGCCCGTCGCTGATCATGCTCGCGTTTGGTGGCACTGGTGTGATCTTCGCGGCCATGGCGACCATTGCCACGGTCAGCAAACGCGACTTCTCGGGCCTCGGCAAGTGGCTCTTCATGGGCGTGATCGTGATCCTGCTGGCTTCGGTCGCGAACGTGTTCCTGCAACTGCCGGCACTGATGCTGACGGTCTCGGTCATGGCAATCGTGATCTTTTCCGCCTACATCATGTTCGACGTGCAGCGCGTCGTGAACGGCGGTGAGACGAACTACATCACCGCGACGCTAGCGATCTACCTGGATCTGTATAACGTGTTCGTCAACCTGCTTGCGCTGCTCGGCATTTTCGGCGGCAACCGCAATTAAGCTTGGCCGGTCGCGCGGCGTGCCCTGCGCCGCCTCGACGCTCAAGGCAAAAGCCCATAACGATTGCTCGTTATGGGCTTTTTTCATTACCTGACTACGTGACGCATACTGCGCGGCACGACCGGAAGCCAACTCCGCACCGCAGTCACAGAGTCAACCACGCGAAACCTTCACTCTGCGACGCAACCACCACCTCGGTGGGAGCCGCGCCAAGCACGCCCGCGAGCGCCGCCTGCGCGAGTTCCGGCAGATTGTTCTGTTGGCTCAGATGCGCGGCGACCAGATGCCGCAATCGCGAGCGGTCGAGCGACGCGAGGATTTCAGCCGCCGCATCATTGTTCAGATGCCCGTGATTGCCGCCGATACGCGCCTTAAGCGACGGCGGATAACGACTGCCCGCGAGCATCTGCACGTCGTGATTGCATTCGAGCACGAGTGCGTCACAACCACTCAGCACCGCGCTGATATGCGGGGTGGACGTGCCCACGTCGGTGAGCACGCCGAGCCGGCTTGCGCCGTTCGAGAACACGTATTGCAGCGGTTCGCGGGCGTCGTGCGGAACGGTATAAGGGAGAACGCTGAGCTCGCCGATTGCTACCGCCTCGTCGCCCCACAGCACCTGCAGGTCGACATCGGCTTCGTCGGCGCCGGCCGCGCGCGCGGTGCCCCAGCTCATGTACAGCGGAATCGACCACTTGCGCGCCAGCGTCAATGCGCTGCCGATGTGATCGCTATGTTCATGCGTAATCAGAATCGCGTCGAGATGCTCGGCGCTCGCGCCGAGCCGCGCGAGACGCCGCTCGACTTCGCGCGCGGAAAACCCGCAGTCGAGCAGCACGCGCGTCGTGCTCGCGCCGCTGTGCGCTTCCACCAGCAGCGCGTTGCCTTCACTGCCGCTGCCGAGACTTGCGAAGCGCACAACCCACCTAGTTCAGTTGCGCGTGCAGCAGCGACACGATGCGCTGCGCGTCCGACGACGTATCGATCTGTCCGTTCGCGTCGACGACCGCAACCTGCGTCACCGCGTCGCCCTTCGCGCGCACGTTGACGAGGAATTCCTGGCCCGGCTTGCGCGTCGAATTGCCGCTGTAGAAGAGTTTGCCGAACAGGCCTTCCTTCTTCAGTTCCTGCATCGAATCCGCATAGCGGACGTAGTAGATGCCCTTCTCGCGATCGCGGTTGTCGACCGTGAAGTTGGTGCGATCGAGCGCGAGGCCCACACGCAGCCAGGCGCGGTCGAACGACTCCTGCAGATCGAGCGTCGACGCGCCCGCGTTCTGCTCGATGGTGGTCGGCGCGCTGGCCGGGCGCGCGTCGGTCAGCAGCTGCTTCGACTGCGCTTCGGTCAGGCCGAACTTCTGCATCAGCTTGGCGAGGAACAGCGCCTCGAGCGCCGGGTCACGCGGACGCTCTTCCCAGCGCGAAGACGTCTTGTCCTGCCCGGTCATCACCTCTTCCATCGCGCTATGCGTGATCGAGATATCCGTCGCGCTGTCCGAACCGCGCGATACCAGCGTGCGGAAACTGTCGCGGGTGCCCGACGAATAGGCGAAGTCGATCACCTTGCCGATCGTGCGGCGGAACCAGTCGTCCGGAATGTTCGCGCGATTTTCGGCCCAGTCGGTTGTCATGATGCCGGTGGCCGGCGCGTCGGTCTTCAGCACGAAGCCGTTCTCCTGCCAGAACTCCTGCAGCTGCGGCCACAGCTGTTCCGGTGAACGGCCGTCTACCACCAGCCAGCGACGGTCGCCGTCGCGCTCGATATGCATGCCGAGCGGATCCTGCGCGTTCGGCTGACCTTCGGTCGCGTTGCCAGCGGCCGTGACAGCGCGCGTCGGCGAGCCACCGAGCGCCAGATTCGCGGGCGGCGCCACATAACGCTGGTCGTTCGGCGACGTGCTCAGGTCGCTCGGCACGGCGAGCGGCGGCGCGCTCGAGGTCGCCTTGTAGTTGACGCGGTCGGAAGCGAACCAGTCGTTCAGCGTGTCACAGCCGGCGAGCGTCGACAGGGCAAGCGCCAGCGCCGCCATGCGGGTTGCGTGGAGGGAAAGTGCGGAACGTTTCATGAGGGCCTTCGTGATGCTGGAACGCGATGCCTCGTTCGATCTGCCGGGAACGTGGGCTGAAGCGACGTCGGTTAATGAAATGCCGGTGGCGGTCTGGCGTGGGCGGCTGGACGGGCGGGCCGTTCAGCCGAGCAGGCCCGCTTCGCGCAGCGCGCCGCGCACCACTTCGTGGTATTGCGCGTCGAGCGGCGTGAGCGGCAGGCGGATGCCGCCCTGCACACGCCCCAGTTGCTGCAGCGCCCACTTCGCCGGAATCGGATTCGCTTCGGCAAACAGGTACTTGTGCAGCGACAGGAGTTTCAGATGAATCTCGCGCGCGGTCTTCGCGTCCGCGGCGAGCGCGGCCTTGCACAGCTCGCTCATGGCGCGCGGCGCGACGTTCGCGGTCACCGAAATATTGCCGTGACCGCCGAGCAGCATCAGCGCGATCGCAGTGGGATCGTCGCCGCTATAGATGCTGAAGTTTGCCGGCGCCGACTTGATCAGATGCGCGGCGCGGTCGATGTTGCCCGTGGCCTCCTTCACGCCGATGATCCCCGGCACCTGCGCGCAGCGCAGGATGGTCTCGTTGCTCATGTCGGCGACGGTGCGGCCCGGCACGTTGTACAGGATCACCGGCAGATCGACGCTTTCGGCGATCTTCGCGAAATGGCGGTAGATGCCTTCCTGGGTCGGCTTGTTGTAGTACGGCACGACCTGCAGCGTGGCATCCGCGCCGACGTCTTTCGCGTGCTGCGTGAGTTCGATCGCCTCAGCGGTGGAGTTGGCGCCCGCGCCCGCGATGACAGGAATGCGTCCAGCGGTGTGGTCGACCGCGGTCTTGACCATCAGCACGTGTTCTTCGACCGACAGCGTGGCCGACTCGCCGCTCGTGCCGACCACGACTAGCGCATTCGTGCCTTCCTCGATGTGCCAGTCGATCAGTTTGCGAAACGCCGGCAGATCGAGGCTGCCGTCTTCGAGCATCGGAGTGATGATGGCAGGAATGCTGCCGCGGATCTGAACGCCGTCCTGGTGACCGCTGTGGTTGCCGTTAGTCATGAAACGCCATGAATATGATCAGGTAAACCGCGATTGTAGCGGATTAGCCAGCCAACTCGTAACAAGGTGGAACTGTTGCTCGTGCGGGATCATTCGCACGTGCCGCTTCCCGAACCGCGCAGATGCGCTGAACGTAGGCCGGACGCGGCTCGGCGAGAAATCCGTCCTGAAACGCGATCACCCGCAGTTGGCCCCGCACGATCTCGAGCAGCTCGCCGGGCGCGAGTAAAAACGCCGGATTGGAGGGTTTGCCGACGCTTTCGTTTCCTTGCGCAAAGGTCTCGTAAACCAGTACGCCGCCGGGCGAGAGCGCGCGCAGCAACTGCGGAAAAAGCGGCCGGTGCAGGTAATTGGTGACCACGACGGCGGCGAACGCCGCATCGCCCGGCAATGGCCACGGCGCGCCTTCGAGATCGGCCACGACAGGCGTGACGAGCGGCGCGTCACGCAGCAGGTCGAGGGCGACGGCATCGCGATCGATTGCGGTGACCGGATGGCCGAGCGACGCGAAAAAGCGCGCGTGCCGCCCAGCCCCCGATGCCACGTCGAGCACCGCCCCGCCCGCCGCGATCAGGTGCGCCCAGTGACGCACCCAGCGCGACGGTTCACCGAGGCCATGCAAGCCAGCGGAAACGGGCGTGCTCATCGCTGCGGCGCGGCGCCTCGAGTGCGCATCAGTTGTACGACAGCCCCATCGCCTCGCGAACGTCGCGCATCGTTTCGGTCGCGAAGCGGCGCGCCTTGTCGCAGCCGTCAGCGACGATCGCGCGCAACAGCGACGGGTCGTCCATGTACTTCTGCGCGCGCTCGAGCATCGGCTGCTGCTCGCGCAGAATCCCTTCGACGACCGGCTGCTTGCAATCGAGGCAACCGATGCCCGCCGAGCGGCAGCCCTTCTGCACCCACTCGTGGGTCGCTTCGTCGGTATAGACCTGATGCAGCTGCCACACCGGGCACTTGTCCGGATCGCCCGGATCGGTGCGGCGCACGCGCGCGGGGTCGGTCGGCATCGTGCGAACCTTCTTAGTGATCGTTTCCGCGTCTTCGCGCAGACCGATGGTGTTGCCGTACGACTTCGACATCTTCTGGCCGTCGAGGCCCGGCATGCGCGACGCCTCGGTCAGCATCGCCTGCGGCTCGACGAGGATGATTTTGCGCGAACCTTCGAGATAGCCGAACAGGCGCTCGCGATCGCTCATCGACAGGCTTTGCGATTCCTGCAGCATCGCCCGCGCGCGTTCGAGCGCTTCGTCGTCGCCTTCCTGCTGATACGCGTTGCGCAACTCGTGGTAAAGCTTCGAGCGCTTGCCCCCGAGCTTCTTCGCGGCTTCGTTCGCTTTTTCTTCGAAGCCCGGCTCGCGGCCGTACAGGTAGTTGAAACGACGAGCGATTTCGCGCGTCATCTCGACGTGCGGCACCTGGTCTTCACCGACCGGTACGAGCGAGCCGCGATACAGCAGAATGTCCGCCGCCATCAGCACCGGATAGCCGAGGAAGCCGTAAGTGGACAAATCCTTGTCCTTCAGCTTTTCCATCTGCTCCTTGTAGGTCGGCACGCGCTCGAGCCAGCCGAGCGGCGTGCTCATGCCGAGCAGCAGCGCGAGCTCGGCATGCTCGGGCACCCTGCTCTGGATGAACAGCGTCGCCTGCGCCGGATCGATGCCGGAAGCGAGCCAGTCGATCAGCACGTCCCACACGTTATTTTCGATCACTTCGGGCGTTTCGTAGTGCGTCGTCAGCGCGTGCCAGTCGACCACGCAGAAAAAGCACGGGTACTCGGACTGCAGCCGCACCCAGTTTTTCAGCACGCCGTGATAGTGGCCGAGGTGCAGCGACCCGGTGGGCCGCATGCCGGAGAAGATACGGTCTGGGAACATGGTTATTTAGAAAAGCGAGACAAGAGGAGTCAGAATTGCGGCGATCGCGCTATAGCCGAGCGTAACGAGTGGCCTCAACCAGAAACGCGTGAGCGTGCCCGTCATCACGAGCGCCATCACGATGAAAAAGCCGTACGGCTCGAGCCGCGACAACGCGATCGATTGCTTCGGCGGCAACAGGGCCATCACCACACGACCGCCATCGAGCGGCGGCAGCGGAAACAGGTTCAGCACGCCGAGCACGAGATTGACGCCGACGCCCGCGCCCGCCATACGTGTAAAAAACGGTTCGTTGACATTGAGCACCGCCAGCACGATGCCGAATACGCCCCAGAGCAGAGCCTGGACAAAGTTGCATACCGGCCCGGCCGCCGCCACCCACAGGCTGCCCCAGCGCGGGTTGCGCAGATTGCCGAACGCGACCGGCACCGGCTTCGCATAACCGAACATGAACGCGCCGCTCGTCGCGAAGTACAGCAGCAACGGAATCGCGATCGTGCCGAGCGGATCGATATGCCGCATCGGGTTGAGCGACACGCGGCCGAGCACGTACGCGGTGTTGTCGCCGAGCCAGCGCGCGACGTAGCCGTGCGCGGCCTCGTGCAGCGTGATCGCGAAGATCACCGGCAGCGCGTACACCGCAATTGTCTGTATCAGGGAAGAATCCATAACTCGCTATTGTAACAATGCGCTCGCGCGTGTCTGTCCGCTTTCACTCGGGCCGCTCGGGCCGCTCACGCCGTTTCCTCGAGGCCGAACGGCTCGAGCGGGCCGCGCCCTGCCCGCACCAGGACCGGCTCGGAGCCGGTCAGATCGATCACGGTGGACGGCTCGCACACGCACGCGCCGCCGTCGATCACCAGATCGAGCTGCTTTTCGAGCCGCGCGCGAATTTCCTCGGGGTCGTTCAGCGGCTCCGTTTCGCCGGGCATGATCAGCGTCGTGCCGAGCAGTGGCTGGCCGAGCTCCTCGAGAATCGCGAGCGTAATCGCGTGATCCGGCACGCGCAGACCGATCGTCTTGCGCGACGGGTGCGACACGCGTCGCGGCACTTCCTTGGTGGCCTGCAGCACGAACACGTACGGACCCGGCGTCACCGATTTCAGCAGCCGATACTGCCAGTTGTCCACCATCGCAAAATTGGCGAGCTCCGACAGATCGCGCACGAGCAGCGACAGCAGCTGCTTTTCGTCCAGTCCACGAATACGCCTCAGGCGTTCGACCGCATCCTTGTCGTCGAGACGGCAGGCGAGCGCGTAGGTCGAATCGGTCGGCAAGGCGACCAGGCCGCCGTCGTTGATGATCTGCGCGGCCTGCTTGACGAGGCGCGGCTGCGGATTGTCGGGATGAAGCCGAAAGTATTGCGACATGGAGACTCACGATGGCGGCAGACGAACTGCGGCGGATGGGCTGCGGCGAGCAGAGCGCGTGCCGCATCCAGCCGGCCCGCGCGCGAGACGTGCCGTTCCGGCACAGCGCGCGGTCACAGCCAGCGTTCCCAGACGGGCTTCAGATCGGCGGGTAGCGGCGGCAGTGTGCCGAGTTCGATGCGGCCTTCGCCTGGCGCATGGAAGTCGGAACCGCGCGAGGCCTCGAAACCATAGCGACGCGCGACGTCCGCATATTCGCGGTATTGGTCGGGCGTGTGGCTGCCGGTCACGACCTCGATCGCCTTGCCGCCGAGGTCGATGAATTCGCCAAAGAATGCGTCGAATTCGAGTTGCGAATAGGCATAGCGACCCGGATGCGCGACGATCGCGACGCCGCCGGCGGCCTCGATCCAGCTGAGCGCGTCGGCGAGCTTGGCCCAGCGGTGCGCAACGTAGCCCGGCTTGCCGTCGCCGAGATAGCGGTCGAACACTTCCTGGGTGTTTGTGCAGTGGCCGTGCTCGACCATGAAGCGCGCGAAATGCGTGCGCGACATCATGTCGGGATTCGACACGTAATGGAGCGCGCCTTCGTACGCGTCTGGAATGCCGAGCGTGGCCAGTTGCTCGCCGATTGCCTCGGCGCGCGCGGCGCGGCCGTCGCGGGTGCGGGCCAGACCGTCGATCAGGACCTGGTTGGTCGGATCGATGCCGAGTCCGACGATGTGCACAGTGCGCCCCGCCCACGTTACCGAAATCTCGACGCCGCTCAGGTAGTTCATGCCGAGCGCCTCGGCCGCGGTGCGCGCCTCTTGCTGGCCGCCCACTTCGTCGTGATCGGTGAGCGCCCACAGCGTCACGCCGTTCGCGTGCGCGCGGCGCGCGACGTCGGTCGGCGCGAACTGGCCGTCGGAAACGGTGGAATGGCAGTGAAGATCGGCGTTCATCGTGGTCCTGGAAGGGTTCTGCGGTCATTTTACTGCAATGCAGTAAGGGTCCGCAGGGGTATCTAGCGACGCCGGCTGCGCTTGTCCGTGTGCCGCAAGGTCAGGACCGGGCGGTGCCGAGACCAACGTCCGGGCGACCCGCTAGCGCCCTTTCAACCGTAGCCTCAGGCACGACGTCAGGCACAGAAACCCTCGATCAACGCGGCGACCTGCTCCGGCTGGTCGTGATGCACCATGTGCCCCGCACCATCGATGATCTTCTCGCGCCAATCGGCAAACGCGTGGAAACGCGTCTTGAATTCGTCGAGCGGCACGTCGCCGGCGATTCGCGCGAGCGTCGGCGAGCCGGCGGCCTCGACGTGCAGCACCTTCGCGCTGACCTTGCGCCATACCGCCATCACCTCGTCGAGACGATACAAGGTCGGGCCGCGGACCTTGTGGGCCGGGTCGGCGAGCAGCATGAAGCGCCCCTCGCCATCCGGCTTCGACCAGTGTTGCGCGAGAAACTGCGCGCGCCGCGGATCGAGGCGCGGATTGGTTTTGATCAGGCGCGCGGCGACCTCGTCGAGCGACGCGTAGCGCTTCAGCTGCGGTGGATCGCGCAATTCGTCGAGCCAGTTCAGCAGGCGCTTCGGTGCCTGCGCCGGATGCGAATGCGCGAGCCCGAAGCCTTCCAGATCGACCACGCGCCGCACCCGCTGCGGCCGCACGCCCGCGTACAGGCACACGACGTTCGCACCCAGACTGTGACCGACGAGGTTCACCTCGCCGTCGGGCGCGTAGTGGTCGATCAACGCGTCGAGATCGCCGAGATAGTCCTGCACCCAGTAGCTGCCGCCGCCACGCTCGGCCACCGGCCAGTCGGACAGACCGAAGCCGCGCTGGTCCGGCGCGATCACCTGCCAGTCGCCGCCGAGCGCATCGACGACGAACTGGAACGACGCGCCGACGTCCATCCAGCCGTGCAGCATGAACAGTATCGGCGCGTCGGGACGGCCCCAGCGCCGCACGTGCAGCCGGACGCCATGCGCGGTAACGAACTCAGAGCGGGATGTATTCATCGGCGGCGCACTCGAAAAAAAGAATGGTCGTTCGATTATAGGGCGGGCGCCGCAACAGGTGGTAACGGATTATTAGGGTGACGCCCGGTCGTCCGTAGCCTGTGGGCCTTGCCGCGCATCCTGGCGTGCGAGCGCGGCGAGCTCGGCGTCGTCGAAACCAGCGTCGCGGCGTGCTTCGAAATTGAACGGGCCACGCAGTTTCGGCGCGTGATACCGGTCGGCCAGACGCAGATACGTTTGGTGCGGATCGAGGCCGTCCGCGCAGCACAGGTGCCGGAACCAGCGGTTGCCGATCAGCACGTGGCCGATTTCATCGCGCAGGATCACGTCGAGAATCGCCGCCGACGCGTGATCGCCGGCCTGCTGCAGACGCGCGCGGATCGGCGGCGACGCGTCGAGGCCACGCGCTTCGAGCGTCCGCGGCACGAGCGCCATGCGCGCGAGCACGTCGCCCCGAGTGCGCTCGCACATGTCCCACAGGCCGGCGTGCGCCGGGAAATCGCCGTATGCGTGGCCGTATTCGGCGAGACGCGCGGCGAGCAGCGAGTAGTGGTATGCCTCTTCGGCGGCGACCTTGAGCCAGTCGATATAGAACTCACCGGGCATGCCGGAGAAGCGCCAGACGGCGTCGAGCGCCAGATTGATCGCGTTGAACTCGATGTGCGCGAGCGCGTGGAGCAGCACCGCGCGCCCCTGCGGCGACTGCATGCTGCGTCGGCCGAGCTGGCGCGGCTCGACCAGTTCCGGCCGTTCGGGGCGGCCCGGCAGGCCGGCGGGCTCGGCGAGATCGAGGCCGGCGTCACAGAGCGCGCGGCCATCGAGTACAGCAGCGTGCAGTTCGCGGGCCGCCGCGGCCTTTGCGGCCGGTTCCCGCTCGCACAACGCAGCGAGCGCGGCGCGGCGCGCGCACAGCGGCTCGTCGTGAGAAATCGATGCGGAAGAAGCGACGGAAATGGGCGAAGGGACGGACGTCATGACAAACGGATAGGCGATGGAAGCGGTGAAGCCCACGGAGAGACGGCGCCCGGCCCGCACGCGAGCGGCTCAAGCACACAACCGTTTACAATACCCGATTCGACCACCCGGCGCGCTTTAGGGCACGCCCGTCAGTTGGCGACGCAGAACCGCCAAACTCCTCGCACCGCGCCGGGCGCACGCCGCCCCGCCCATGCGAGGCAATCGATCAGACACCCATCGTGCACGGCATCGGAGCCGCCCCAAGGCCCGGCTCCGACCGACAAGGAGACATTGTGACGATTTACAAGCTGGGCGAAGCCGCCCCGATCATTCATGAAAGCGTGTTCGTCGCGGATTCGGCGAACATCATCGGCAACGTGACGCTCGAGGAGAACGCGAGCGTGTGGTTCGGTGCGACGCTGCGCGGCGACAATGAGCCGATCACGATCGGCGCCGGCAGCAACGTGCAGGAAAACGCGGTGCTGCACACCGACCCCGGCTATCCGCTGACGGTCGAGTCGAACGTGACGATCGGCCATCAGGCGATGCTGCACGGCTGCACGATCAAGGAAGGCGCGTTGATCGGAATTCAGGCGGTGGTCTTGAATGGCGCGGTGATCGGCCGCAACTGTCTGGTCGGAGCGGGTGCCATCGTCACCGAGGGCAAGGTGTTTCCCGACAATACGCTGATCCTCGGCGCGCCCGCGAAGGCGGTGCGCGAACTGACGGAAGCGGATATCGCCAACCTGCAGCGCGCCGCGGCAAGCTATGCCGGCCGGCGCGAGTATTTCAAGGCGCAGCTCGTACGCATCGGCTAGACGGCCGGCGCGCGGCGCGCAAAGGCGCGGCATCACGCCGCGTCATTCCAGCGAGGAAAAGTTGTGAGCGACCAGTTGCAAAAATTCATGTTCAGCGCGGCGCCGGTGCGCGGCGAGATCGTTTCCCTGCGCAATACCTGGCAGGACGTGCTGACGCGCCGCGATTATCCGGCGCCCGTGCGAACGATTCTCGGCGAAATGATGGCCGCGTGCGCGCTGCTGTCGGCGAACCTGAAGTTCGACGGCACCCTCGTCATGCAGATTTTCGGCGACGGCCCGATCAAGATGCTGGTCGTGCAGTGCAGCTCGAACCTGACGATGCGCGCCACCGCGAAGCTGTCCGGCGAAGCCGCCCATACGATCGACGACTCGACCTCGCTGATCGACCTGGTGAACGCGAGCGGCCACGGCCGCTGCGTGATCACGCTCGACCCGACCGACAAGCAGCCCGGCCAGCAGCCGTACCAGAGTATCGTGCCGCTTTCGGGCGCGAATGGACCGCTGAAGTCGATCGCCGAAGTGCTCGAGCACTACATGCACCACTCCGAACAGCTCGACACGCGCATGTGGCTCGCGGCAAACACCGAGCGCGCGGTCGGCATGCTGCTTCAAAAGCTGCCGGGCGATGGCGGCATCGTCCCGCATCCGGGCGAGCTCGACGCGGATACGTGGGAGCGCGTGTGCACGCTCGGCGGCACACTGTCACAGGACGAATTGCTGAAGGAAGAACCGGAGACGGTGTTCCGGCGCCTGTTCTGGCAGGAAAACGTCCAGCATTTCGAGCCGGTCACCGCGCGATTCGAATGCACGTGCTCGCGCGAAAAAGTCGCCGCGATGCTGAAGATGCTCGGCCGCGATGAAGTCGACGGCGTGATCGAAGAACGCGGCCACGTCGAGATTCACTGCGAGTTTTGCAATCAGCGCTACGAGTTCGACCCAGTCGACGTCGCGCAACTTTTCGTCGCCGGCGGACTCTCACAAGGCGTGACGCCGGCGGCCGCGCAGCGGCACTAAACCCGCGCTTTCGGTGAAGCGGAGTGCGTGCCCACGAAGTGATCGCGCATTACGACGGAAGTCCTGACCGCGCCGCCCCATGCCTCGTCACGGCTCGGGCGGCGCGTTGCATTTGAGCGCCGCGTTGATACATTGGAAGGATGCGTCACCGCGTGTTGGAAGACGCCTGCTCGAGCCTCGGACCTCGGACCGATGGAGATTCGACCATGAAGCACACGCTTTCGTTGATCCTGGCCGTCCTCACGGGCTGCGCGGCGCTGACCGCCTGCTCGATCGATCCGCCGGGCCCTGCGCCGATTCTGAGCCGACTGCCGCCCGACCAGGCGGAGGCCATCAGCCACACACAGACGCTGACACCGGAGGAACGCGCGCGCTACGACGCGATCGAGCAACAGGTCATGTTCGAACAGAATCAGGCGATCGCCACGGACGCCGCCGCGCAAGCCTGGTCCCGCTATTACTCGCGCTCGCCGCCCGTAAGGTTTTCCTTGGGCTTCTCGAGCGGCGGCTGGGGACGTGGCTGGGGGACTG
Source organism: Paraburkholderia sp. BR14320 (assembly GCF_040948665.1). Taxonomy (NCBI): domain Bacteria; kingdom Pseudomonadati; phylum Pseudomonadota; class Betaproteobacteria; order Burkholderiales; family Burkholderiaceae; genus Paraburkholderia; species Paraburkholderia sp. BR14320. Next base: position 19,557 of record NZ_JBFPKG010000036.1, on the reverse strand, counting down.
GGGTCGGGGTCGGGTTCGGGCCGTATTGGGGCTGGTAGCAGCGAATCCTGCAGCCCAATAAACAAAAAGCGCGGTTCATGATGAACCGCGCTTTTTTTGCGCCTTCGTGCAAGGTGGATTCGAGATATCGAACCTCAGTGCGCCGGCTTCTTCTCCTTTGCAGCCGCCGCCTTCCCGCCATGCTTGCGATCCGGCTTCGCACGCGACTCCGGATTCGGCACCACGTGTAGCGGCGCGGCCGACACCTCGCCGCGGGTCGACGTATCCACCGACGGCGTGTTCGCCAACGGCAGCGGCTGGTTCGGCGACACGAACTGCACGAACACTTCGCCGTCCTTGACCATGCCCATTTCGTAGCGCGCGCGCTCTTCGACCGCGGCGGTGCCGTTCTGCAGATCCTGCACTTCGCCCTGGATGCGCTCGTTGCGCAGCTTCGCGTCGGCATTCTTCTGCAATTGCTGCGCGAGTTGGCCCTGCAACTCATGCACGCGCAGCCAGCCGCCGTGCCCCCACCAGAGCGGGTACTGGATTAACGCCAGCAGAACGATCAGGACAGCAGTGACAAGCCGCATGAAGTAAGCACAATAAATACGCGCCGCCCTGCGCTATACGCAGGGCGGCGAGGTCAATCAGAAACGAAGGATAACCGGCTCATCGATCGGCGGGAACAATCTGGCGAAAACGCTTAGCGCAGATTGTAGAACGCCGACTTGCCCGGGTAGCTCGCGATATCGCCGAGATCTTCCTCGATACGCAGCAGCTGGTTGTACTTCGAGATGCGATCCGAACGCGACAGCGAGCCGGTCTTGATCTGGCCGGCGTTCAGACCGACGGCGATGTCCGCGATCGTCGAGTCTTCGGTTTCGCCCGAGCGGTGCGAAATCACGGCCGTGTAGCCGGCGCGCTTGGCCATTTCGATCGCTGCGAAGGTTTCCGTCAGCGTGCCGATCTGGTTGATCTTGATCAGGATCGAGTTAGCGATGCCCTTCTCGATGCCTTCCTTCAGGATGCGCGTGTTCGTGACGAACAGGTCGTCGCCGACCAGCTGGACCTTGTCGCCGAGCTTGTCGGTCAGGATTTTCCAGCCTTCCCAGTCGCCTTCGTGCATGCCGTCTTCGATCGACACGATCGGGAACTTGTCGGCGAGGTTCGCGAGGTAATCCGCGAATTCCGTCGACGACAGCTGCAGGCCTTCGCCCGCGAGCTGGTACTTGCCGTCGTGGTAGAACTCGCTGGCCGCGCAGTCGAGTGCGAGCAGCACGTCTTCACCGGCGCGATAGCCTGCTTTCTCGATGGCTTGCAAAATGGTGGACAGGCATTCCTCGTTGCTGCCGAAGTTCGGCGCGAAGCCGCCTTCGTCGCCGACTGCCGTGCTCATGCCGCGATCCGACAGGATCTTCTTCAGCGCGTGGAACACTTCGGCGCCGCAGCGCAGCGCCTCGCGGAAGCTCGGTTGGCTGACCGGAACGATCATGAATTCCTGGATGTCCAGGCTGTTGTTCGCGTGCGCGCCGCCGTTGACGATGTTCATCATCGGCACCGGCAGTTGCATCGCGCCCGAACCGCCGAAGTAGCGATACAGCGGCAGGCCGGCTTCTTCAGCGGCGGCTTTCGCGACGGCCATCGACACGGCCAGCATCGCGTTCGCGCCGAGGCGCGACTTGTTGTCGGTGCCGTCGAGCTCGAGCAGAGTCTTGTCGAGGAACGCCTGCTCGGAAGCGTCGAGACCCATGATCGCTTCGGAGATTTCCGTGTTGATGTGCTCGACGGCCTTCAGCACGCCCTTGCCGCCGTAGCGGCCGGCTTCGCCGTCGCGCAGTTCGATCGCTTCGCGCGAGCCGGTCGACGCGCCCGACGGCACGGCTGCGCGGCCCATCGTGCCCGACTCGAGCAGCACGTCGCATTCGACGGTGGGGTTGCCTCGCGAATCGAGAATCTCTCGACCGATGATGTCTACGATAGCACTCATGGTTTCCTCAAAGGATGACGTTGAATTCTTTACTCTGACACTGTATCGCGCTGCCGATCCGGAGTTGGTGCTTTAGCGCCTACTCCGGTCCCATGCAAGGCAACTGCCGGCCTCCCCGACAGACAACTCGCGCGCCGATACGTTCGACGACCATTATGCGAAAACGCCGCGGGTCATTATCGAGAGCAATCGTGACACGCGGCGCACACCTGAATCAGTTGAAGTCGCTTTCGAGGAACGGGCCGCGCTTGACGGCCTGGTCGAGTGTGACGAGCGTCTCGAGCAGGTCGGCCATGCGATTGAGCGGCACCGCATTGGGCCCGTCCGACTTCGCTTGCGCCGGATTCGGGTGCGTTTCCATGAACAGGCCCGCGACGCCGACCGCCACCGCGGCACGCGCGAGCACCGGCACGAATTCGCGCTGACCGCCCGAGCTCGTGCCCTGACCGCCCGGCAACTGCACCGAGTGCGTCGCGTCGAACACGACCGGCGCGTTGGTCTCGCGCATGATCGCGAGCGAACGCATGTCCGACACGAGGTTGTTATAGCCGAACGATACGCCGCGCTCGCACGCCATGAAGCGGTCTTCCGACAGACCCGCTTCACGCGCGGCGTCGCGCGCCTTGTCGATCACGTTCTTCATGTCGTGCGGCGCGAGAAACTGCCCCTTCTTGATGTTGACCGGCTTGCCCGAGCGCGCGCACGCGTGGATGAAGTCGGTCTGACGGCACAGGAACGCGGGCGTTTGCAGCACGTCGACGACCGACGCGACCTGCTCGATCTCGTGCTCGGCGTGCACGTCGGTCAGCACCGGCAGGCCGAGCTGGCGCTTCACTTCCGACAGGATGCGCAGACCTTCGTCCATGCCCAGACCGCGAAACGACTTGCCGCTGCTGCGATTGGCCTTGTCGTACGACGATTTGTAGATGAACGGAATGTTCAGCTTCGCGCAGATTTCCTTCAGGCGGCCGGCCGTGTCGATCGTCATCTGTTCGGATTCGACGACACAGGTACCGGCGATCAGGAAAAACGGCTTGTCGAGCCCGATTTCGAAATCGCCCAGTTTCATGCTTTCTCCTCGACCCTCGACTGCTGATGCGCGAGCGCCGCTTCGACGAACGACTTGAACAGCGGATGACCGTCACGCGGCGTGGACGTGAATTCCGGGTGGAATTGCACGCCGACGAACCACGGGTGCATGCTGCGCGGCAGCTCCATCATTTCCGGCAGATCCTCGCTCGGGGTACGGGCGCTAATGATGAGGCCACCGCCTTCGAGCTGGGGCACGAAACGGTTATTCACCTCATAACGGTGACGATGACGCTCGTTCACATCCGTGCCGTAGATCTCTTCGGCGAGCGTGCCGGGCTTGATCGGGCAACGCTGCGAACCCAGACGCATCGTGCCGCCGAGGTCCGACTCTTCGGTGCGCTTCTCGACGCGGCCTTCGCGGTCGTACCACTCGGTGATCAGCGCGACCACGCGGTTCTTCGTTTCCTGATCGAACTCGGTGCTGTTCGCGTCCTTCAGGCCGACCACGTCACGCGCGAATTCGATCACCGCGAGCTGCATGCCGAGGCAGATGCCGAGATACGGCACCTTCGCTTCGCGTGCGTAGCGGATCGCAGCGATCTTGCCTTCGGTGCCGCGACGGCCGAAGCCGCCCGGCACGAGCACCGCGTCGAGATGCTTGAGGCTTTCGACGCCTTGCGTTTCTATCTCTTCGGAGTCGATGTACTCGATATTCACACGCGTCGACGTATGCATCGACGCATGGCGCAGCGCTTCGATCAGCGACTTGTACGACTCGGTCAGATCGACGTACTTGCCGACCATGCCGATCGTCACTTCGTGCTTCGGGTTCTGCAGCTTGTCGACGAGGTCCGACCACATGGAGAGATCGGCCGCCTTCGGCGTGAGCTTCAGCTCTTCGCAGATGATCGCGTCGAGACCCTGGTCGTGCAGCATCTGCGGAATCTTGTAGATGCTGTCCGCGTCCCACACGGAAATCACCGCGTCTTCGGGCACGTTCGAGAACAGCGAGATTTTCGCGCGCTCGTCGTCCGGAATGCGGCGGTCGGCGCGGCACAGCAGCACGTGCGGCGAGATGCCGATTTCGCGCAGCTTCTGCACGCTGTGCTGGGTAGGCTTGGTTTTGAGCTCGCCGGCCGTGGCCACCCAGGGCACCAGCGTGAGGTGCACGAAGCACGCGCTGTTGCGGCCGAGGCGCAGGCTCATCTGACGCGCCGCTTCGAGGAACGGCAGCGATTCGATGTCACCCACCGTGCCACCCACTTCGACGATCGCGACATCCGGCTCGCCGCACGTCGCAGAAGCTGCGCCGCGTTCGACGAATGCCTGGATTTCGTTGGTGATGTGCGGAATGACCTGCACGGTCTTGCCGAGATAATCGCCGCGGCGTTCCTTGCGGATAACCGATTCGTAAATCTGGCCCGTGGTGAAGTTGTTGGCCTTGCGCATCTTCGTGCTGATGAAGCGCTCGTAGTGGCCGAGGTCGAGGTCGGTTTCCGCTCCGTCTTCCGTCACGAACACTTCGCCGTGCTGAAACGGGCTCATCGTGCCGGGGTCGACGTTGATGTAGGGATCGAGTTTGAGGAGGGTGACTTTAAGACCGCGCGATTCGAGGATCGCGGCGAGGGAAGCGGCGGCAATACCCTTGCCGAGGGAAGATACTACGCCGCCGGTGACGAAAACATATTTGGTCATCGCTGGATGCTCGCGGGAAAAACGGATTATACCGTAAAGGATGGTCCCGACCCAGCAAAAAACGACCGCCCCGCCGCGTGCCGATGCCGCGTCGGGCGGCAGCCGGCGCAGCAGTTTGGGGCCCGCTTCGTGAGCGCAGTGCGTCAGGCGGTTCGCTCCAGCTCGCGCAACATGCGTTGCACCGCGCGCGCGGTTTCGATCGGCTTTTCCATCGGATACAGATGGCTGCCCTCGATCCACTCGACGTGGCCGCCGGTCGCGCGCCGCGTCGCGTCGAGACCGACCTGGCGGATTTCCTTCGAGTGCGTTCCGGCAATGAGCCCGACCGGCACCGCCGCGCCGCGCGCGAGCCGCGCGCCGAGCGTATGCGGCAAAGTTCGGTAGATCTGGTATTCGGTGCGCCGATCGAACGCGAGCACGCGGGTGCCGTCGGGCGAACTCTGCGGAATGCCGAAGTCGATGTAGTCGGACAGCATGCGCTCGTCCCAGCGCGCGAACGCGGGTTTCGAATGGAAGTGCCGCCAGGCTTCGTCGCGGCTCGCCCATTGCGTGCGGCGCTTGCGCGTCGCGGCGGCGGGCGACAGCCGCTCGTCGAGCCCGGTCCATTGCGACACGCGCAGCATGCTGCTGCGCCAGCCGGCGATCACCGGCGAGTCGAGCATCACGACGCCCCTCACCCACTGCGGCTTTTTCAGCGCCGCCATCACCGACAGATAACCGCCGAGCGAATGCCCGACGAGCCACACCGGCTGCTCGTACCTGCGCGCGATATCGTCGAGCAGTTGCTCGACCAGATGGGGCCAGTCCTGCGTGACCGGAAAGCGCGGATCATGACCGATCCGCTCGATCGAGCGCACCTCGTAGTCGTCGGAGAGTTCGGCGAAGATGGTCCGGTAAGTCGAGGCCGGAAAGCCGTTCGCGTGCGAGAAATGGATGATGTTTTTCAACTGCGGCAATCTCCGTGGTGTTTTTTACGCGTGGGCGGGTGCTTCGCCTGTGCCGCTGCTTATACCGCTGCTTGCGCCGGTTGTCTGCGCCGTTGCGCTCATTGAGCGGCGACGCGCTCAGGGCTCCATCCAGTAGCGCCGCTGCGTGTCGCGATAGCGCTCGAGCGTGAGCGCGGCGCCCTCCTCGCCGCGCGCGCGCGGATCGACGTCGACCCTGACGGCGCCATCGCGATCGCTGCGCGCGAGCTCGATATGACGCGCTACATAGCGCGCGAACACGCCCGCGTTCGGATGATGAAAACGATTCTCGTAGCCTACCTGAAATAACGCGATGGACGGATCGATAGAGTCGAGGAACGGTTCGGTCGACGAGGTTTTGCTGCCATGATGCGGCACTACCAATACTTGCGCGCGTAACATCTCGCGATCGCGTGCGAGCAGCGCGCGCTCGGTTGGCGCTTCGATGTCGGCGGTCAGGAGGGTCGCGAAACGCGGCGCGTTCGCACTGGCCGACGCCGCCTGACCTGCGTTGGTGGCGGGCAACGTGCTGACCCTCAACACGCAGCAATGCTCGTTCGCCTTGCCGGTGAGCGCCCCGGCGTCCGGCCACAATACCGCGAATTCGACACCGTCCCACTGCCAGCGCTGCCCCGCCACACACGGCAGCGTCTGCGTGCCATGCTGTTTTGCCTTCGGCCACAGCGGATTGTCCGGCCTCAGTCCGGCCACCAGCTGACGCACCTCGATCGCGTCGAGCACTGCCGGCGCGCCACCCGAATGATCCGAATCGTCGTGGCTGATCATCAGCGTATCGAGCATCGTCACACCTTGCGCCTGCAGGAACGGCACCACCACTCGCTCGCCAGCATGCGTCGATTCCGGGCCGGGGCCGGCATCGAACAGCAACGCGTGATGCGCGGTCTGCACGAGCACCGACGTGCCCTGCCCGACATCGAGCGCAGTCAGACGGAACGCACCCGATGGCTCGGCGAGCGCGCCGTTTGCGCCAGGCATCAGCAGCGGCAGCCACGTCAGCGGCGCCGCCCAGCGCAGCGGCCAGCCACGCGGCGCGAGACACCACAGCACACCGAGCGCCGCCGCGGCGAGCGCCCACGCATGCGGCTGCGGCAACCACCACAGCGTCCAGCGCGGTCCCGACACCAGTTGCAGGCCGGCCGCGAGGCCATCGAGCAGCGCGTGCGCGGCGCGCCACGCGAACGCGTCGAGCGGCGCGGGCAATGCGACGCCCGCGAGCACCGCCGGCGTGACGAGCGCGCTCACCCACGGAATCGCGAACGCGTTCGCGAGCGGACCGACGAGCGGAATCTGCGCGAACCAGTAGGCGGTCAGCGGCGCAAGCGCGACCGTCACCGCGAATTGCACGTGCGCGGCGCTGCGCAAGCGTTCGGCGAGAGCGCGCAGATGCCGGATCAATTCCGGACGCAGCGCCAGCCACCTGGCTTGCGCCGCGCCGCCCTCCCCGTCTTCATGCTGACGTGACGCCTGCGGACCCCGCACGCGCGGCCGCCCCGACAACGCGAACAGGATCGCGCCGACCGCGCCGAACGACAGCCAGAATCCCGCCGACACGACCGCCCACGGATCGATCAGCAACACGAGCCCGAGCGCCCACGCGAGCACCGTTGAGCGCGCCAGCTGCCGGCCGCCGACGAACGCCAGCGCGACGAGCGCGGCCATCCACAGCGCGCGTTGCGCCGGCACGTTGAAGCCCGCGAGCGCGGCATGCAGCGCAGCGAAGAGCGCCCCGGCCGTCACGCCGACGAGCTGCGCGGGCAAGCGCAGCGGCCAGTTGCGGCCGAGCCAGCCCGAGCGTCGCCAGATTGCTGCCGCGAGCCAGCCGGTCAGCCCCGCGACCAAGCCGATATGCAAGCCCGAAATCGCAACCAGATGACTCGTGCCGGTTTCGCGTATCAATTGCCAGTCGGCGCGGCTCAGCTGGTCCTGCGCGCCGATCGCGAGCGCGACGACGATGCCGCGATGCGGCGCATCGGCGAGCACCGTGTCGATACGCGCGCGCAACGCGGCGCGCCAGCGGTCGACCAGCACGGCGAGCCCGCGCGCGCGACCGGCGAGGCGCCGCGCATGATCCGGCACGCTCACGTAACCAGTCGCGCGGACGTTGCGCGCGAGCAGATTCGCCTCGGCATCGCGCACGCCAAAATTCGCGTTGCCGTGCGGGCGCTTCAGGCGCACGGTCAGACGCCAGCGCTCGCCCGGTTCAAGCTGCGGCGCCGGGGCGTCGCGCGCGATCCAGGCGAGTTGAATCACGCGCGGGAAGGCGGCGAGCCGTGCATCGTTGGTCTCGACGTCGAACAGGAAGCGCGCGCCCTTGTCGTCGCGCGTCGGCAATCCCTTGATAGTGCCGACGACCTCGATATCGCGCCCTTGCCACTCATGCGGCAGGCTCACCGCGAGCCGCGTTTGAGCGCGCAGAGCCGCATAGCCGAAGCCGACGCAGATCGCCGCGCACCAGACTGCGCCCCAACCGGCCACCCGCCGCATGCGGGCATCGCGCCATACACGGCTAGCGAACTGGTGCGACAAGCGCCGCTCGTTTTCGAGCCGGTACGCCGCGCCCGCTCCAGCGCCACGCAAACCCCACCCGGCAACGCCGGCGGCCGCACAGCCGGCCAGTATCAACGCCCACCATCCGCCCGCATCCGGCAACGTCGCCTGCCGCTGCAGCCAGATCACACCCAACGCAAATCCACACCAGACTGCCCGCATCCGCCCTCCGCGCCACTGGCGTCGGGCGTCGTCACGCGCCGGCGAGCAGGCAGCGGCGAGCCCGCCGGGCGTGGGCGTCGCCCGGCGCGAACCCTTTCGATCAACCGAATCGATTATGCAGAGGAAAGCGCGAGTCGCGGCAGCGCGGCGAGCGCGTTAGCCGTTGTGCCAAGGGCGGCTGCGTCGGAAGTGACACCGCGCAGTTGCGCGAGGCTCGCCCCGATCGCCGGAATCTGCTCTGGCGAATTGCGCTGCTTGTACATCCACGATGGCGCGATATCGGGCGCGTCGGTCTCGACGACCAGCGCGTCGAGCGGCAGCTGTTCGGCGAGTCGGCGGATCTGCCGCGCGCGCTCGAACGTCAGGTTGCCGCCGAACCCGAGATGCAGGCCCTGATCGATATATGCCTGAGCCTGCTGGAAACTGCCATTGAACGCGTGCGCGATGCCGTGATGGATCTGGTGCCGGCGCAGTCCCGCGATCACCTGATCCTGCGATTTGCGTACATGGCAGATGACCGGCAGATCGAATTCGCGCGCGAGCTCCAACTGGCCGTTGTAGAAAAATTGCTGGCGCGCATCGTCGAGACCGTCGACGAAAAAGTCGAGCCCGATCTCGCCGATGCCGACGAAGCGCGGATCGTCGAGGCTCGCCTCGATCTCCATGCGCAGCAGGTCGAGGTCGGCGTCGACGGCGCCTGGCGTGTACATCGGATGAATGCCGAGCGCGTACGCGCCGCCATCGACGCGGTGCGCGAGCTCGCGCACCGCCGCGAAGTTCTGTCGCCCGATCGCCGGAATCACGATGCGCGACACGCCCGCATCGCGCGCGGACGCCGCAACCGCGTCACGGTCGGCGTCGAACTCCGAAGCGTCGAGATGGCAGTGAGTATCGATCCACATGGGTTGTCTCGCTGGCAATGGGACCCGACCGAAGGTGTTCCGGCGGTTCGCGGGCGGCGGTCGGTCATCCGCGGATCGCCCGCAACGACCGTGCCGGGGTTTGACTCAACCCTGGCTCAAGCCGGGCTCAGACCGGCACCGGCGGCTCTTCGTGCAGCACGCCGTCACGCAGCCGCATGATGCGATCGCAGCGCCCCGCCAGCTCCGGGTCGTGCGTGACGATCACGAAGCTCGTCTCGAGCGTGCGCGATAGTTCGAGCATCAGGTTGAACACGGTGTCGGCGGTGCCGCCGTCGAGGTTACCGGTCGGCTCGTCAGCGAGCACGCAGGCGGGCTTCGTGACGAGCGCGCGCGCGATCGCAACACGCTGACGCTCGCCGCCCGACAGCTCGCCCGGCCGATGCTTCGCGCGATGCCCCATGCCGACGCGCTCGAGCACCGCCATCGCCTCACGGCGCGCGACTTCGGTCGTCTCGCGACGAATTCGTAGCGGCATCGCGACGTTATCGAGCGCGGAAAACTCCGGCAGCAGATGGTGAAACTGATAAACGAAACCGAGCGCGCGATTGCGCAGGTCGTTGCGCTCGCGCTCGGAGAGCTTCGTGAACGGCTTGCCGAGCACCGACACCTCGCCCGCGCTCGGATCGTCGAGACCGCCGAGCACGTGCAGCAGCGTGCTCTTGCCGGAGCCCGACGCGCCGACGATCGCGAGCTTCTCGCCGCGCCGCACGGCGAGTTCGGCATTGTTAAGCACCTGCACGTTCAGGCCACCCTGCACGAACGATTTGGAAATGCCGGTGGCTTCGAGCACGTACGGATACGACGCGGGGTCCTGAGCGGTCATGGATGAATCGGTTGAGGGATGGACGAGGCGGTCATTCATAGCGCAGCGCCTCCGCCGGACGGACCTTCGCGCCGCGCCAGCTCGGATACAGAGTCGCGAGCGCGGACAGCACGAACGCGATGATGCCGATGCGAGCGACGTCGGCCGGAACCAGCTCGGACGGCAACTCGCTGATGAAGTACACCGACGGCGGCAGGAACTGCACGCCGAGCAGATGCTCGATCATCGGCACCAGCCACGGGATGCTCCACGCGATCAGACAGCCGAGCGCGACGCCGGTCGCAGTGCCGATGAAACCGATCGTCACGCCCTGCACGACGAAGATCTTCATGATCGAGCCGGGCTGCGCGCCGAGCGTGCGCAGGATCGCGATATCGGCCTGCTTGTTGGTCACCGTCATCACCAGCGACGACACCAGATTGAACGCGGCCACCGCAATGATCAGCGTCAGGATGATGAACATCATGCGCTTCTCGATCTGCACCGCCGAGAACCAGGTCTTGTTCTGCTGGGTCCAGTCGCGAATGTACAGATCGCCCGACAGCGTGCGCGCGAGCTGACGCGCGACTTCCGGCGCGCGCTGCATATCGGTGAGCCTCAGCCGCACGCCGGTCGGCGCAGGCAGCCGGAACAGCGCCTGCGCGTCCTTGATGTTGATCAGCGCGAGCGTGCTGTCGTATTCGTAGTGGCCCGACTCGAAGATGCCGACCACCGTGAACTGCTTCAGGCGCGGCAGCATGCCGGCCGGCGTGATCGTTCCTTCGGGCGCGACGAGCGTGATCTTGTCGTTCAGCTGCACGCCGAGATTGGCCGCCAGATCGGCGCCGAGCACGATGCCGAAGTCGCCGGGCAGGAGGTCGGTCAGCTTGCCGCCCTTCATTTCCTTGCCGATATCGGACACTTCCGGCTCGAGCGTCGGCTCGATGCCGCGCAATGCGACGCCGCTCACCGCATCCTGGCGCGTGAGCAGCGCCTGCGCCTCGACGTAGGGCGCCGCGCCGATCACCTGCTGGTTCTGCCGCGCTTCCTTCGCAGTCAGTTGCCAGTCGGGCATCGAACCGGTCGGCGAAAAGATCTCGACGTGCGCGAGCACCGACAGCATGCGGTCGCGCACCTCTTTCTGAAAGCCGTTCATCACCGACAGCACCACGATCAGCGCCGCGACGCCAAGCGCGATGCCCGACATCGACACCAGCGCGATGAACGATATGAAGCCGTTACCGGTCGTGCGTTTACCGGCGCGTGTGTAGCGCCAGCCAATCTGCCATTCGTAGGGAAATTTCAAGCGAATCCTTTTGTGCGTTCTTCGACTGTGTGTCGGGAGCGGCAAACATCGAGCGTGTGCCGGGCGGCCCGAGCGTCGTGATCGTTGGGCTCGCGGCGGCGCCGATCGTTCCTCGCCCGGCCGGCCGCTGTGCGGCTGCGCCGGCGCATGGAGGCGTGGCGGCACGGTGCGCCACCGCTGCCACGTCCAGCGATCAAGCGCGAAGTTTGCCACACAATGCCGCCCGCTCGCGCAAAGCTCATGCCTCGGTACGCGATCGATAAACCAGCCGTGCTTGGTCGAAATACTCGCACCGTTTGCCCTACAATGCGCAGCATCATGCCTGCCGACCGCCTCCATCTTCTGCTGCCTTTCGCGCTGCCCGCCGCGGCCGACGCCTCCACCGCGCTTCACGACATCCATAGTCCCGCCCTCGACACGCTGATCGCGCGCGCGACGCTGATCGAACGCGTGATCGGCGAGGATTTTCAGCGCACGCTGCCGCACGAGCGCTGGGTCGCGCGACAATTCGGCGCGCTGCCTGATGGCGCAGCGGGCGCCTCGGCCGCCGCCGACGAAGCCCCGCTCGCGCCCTACATGCTGCGCGCCGACGGCGGCGAACCCGGCAGCGCGACGTGGGCGTGCGTGCAGCCGGTGCACGTGCACATCGCGCACGACCACCTGGTGCTGATCGATCCCGCCTCGCTCGATCTATCGGATGAAGAAGCGGCCACGCTGCTCGCGCTCGCGCGTCCGCTGATCGAGGAACTCGGCGTGCGCGTCGAAGCGCCGAAGCCGACCCGCTGGTATCTGTCGAGCGACGCGTTCGGCACGCTCGCGGGCGCGTCGCCGTTGCGCGCGAGCGGCCGCAACATCGAGATCTGGCTGCCGCACGAAGCGCATTCCGGCGAGCGTTCGCGCGCATGGATGAAGCTGCAGAACGAAGTGCAGATGGCATGGTTCGAGCATCCGGTCAACGAAGCGCGCGAGGCACGCGGGCTGCCGGCCGTCAACTCGATCTGGTTTCACGCGCAAGGCGCCGCGCGGCCGGTGCGCAGTCCGTTCGCGCGGGTGCTGTCCGACGCCGCCGCGACGCGCGGCCTCGCGCTCAGCGCGGGGATCGCGCCAGGCGCGCCGCCGGCGTCGTACCGCGAACTGCCGGCGGCGCTGCGCGGTGCAACCGACGGCAGCGGCAGCGGCGCGACACTCGTCGAACTCGATCCCTTCTCCGCGCCCTACATCGAACAGGACTGGGCGCGCTGGAACCAGGCATTCGCCGCGCTGGAGAGCGACTGGTTCGAGCCGGCTCTCGCGGCGCTACAGGCGGGCGAACTCGCCGAGCTCGGCCTCACGCTGTGCGGCGACACCGGCTCGGTGACGTTGAGCGTCACGCGCGGCGACCTGCGCAAATTCTGGCGGCGGCGCGTGCTGGCCTCGCTTTTCATCGAATGATCCACGGCCCTTCCGCATGACCCGAATCGTTACGCGCCCCTGCTCCCCTGTCGACGCCGACGTGCTGACCCGCTGCGGCGTGCATCCGGTGCTCGCGCGCCTGTACGCATCGCGCGGCGTGTGCCTGCCCGAAGAGGTCGAGACCGGCCTCGCGCGGCTCGTGCCGCCCGCCGACCTGAAGGGCTGCGACGCGGCCGCCGCGCTGCTCGCCGACGCGCTCCAGCAGCAGCGCCGCATGCTGGTCGTCGCCGACTACGACTGCGACGGCGCAACCGCCTGCGCGGTCGCGGTGCGCGGACTGCGCATGTTCGGCGCGCGCATCGACTATCTGGTGCCGAACCGCATGGAGCACGGCTACGGACTCACGCCGGACATCGTCGAGCTGGCGGCGTGCAGCGCGGCGGGCAAGCCCGATCTGCTGATCACCGTCGACAACGGCATCGCGAGCGTCGACGGCGTTGCCGCCGCGAACGCGCTCGGCATCGACGTGCTGGTCACCGACCACCATTTGCCCGGCGACGAATTGCCCGCCGCGCGCGCGATCGTCAATCCGAACCAGCCGGGCTGCACGTTCCCGAGCAAGTGCCTGGCCGGCGTCGGCGTGATGTTCTACGTGCTGCTCGCGCTGCGTGCCGAACTGCGCCGCCGCGGCGCGTTCGGCGACGCGCTGCCCGAGCCGCGCCTCGACGGTCTGCTCGATCTGGTCGCGCTCGGCACCGTCGCCGACGTCGTCAAGCTCGACGGCAACAACCGCGTGCTGGTCGCGCAAGGTCTGCAGCGCATCCGCAAGGGTCGCATGCAGCCGGGCATCGCCGCCCTCTTTCGCGCCGCCGCGCGCGATGCGCGCAACGCGTCCGGCTTCGATCTCGGCTTCGCGCTCGGACCGCGCCTGAACGCTGCGGGACGGCTGTCGGACATGTCGCTCGGTATCGAATGCCTGACCACCGACGACGTCGGCCGCGCGTGGGAGCTCGCGCAGCAGCTCGACACGATGAACCGCGAGCGCCGCGAAATCGAGGCCGGCATGCAGCAGCAGGCGCTCGACGACCTGTCGACGGTCGACCCAGACGGCGCGACCACCATCACGCTGTTCAATCCGGGCTGGCATCAAGGCGTGATCGGCATCGTCGCGGGACGGCTGAAGGAAAAATTCCACCGCCCGTCGTTCACGTTCGCGCCCGCCGACGATACCGGCGTGCTCGTCAAGGGCTCGGGCCGCTCGATCCCGGGCTTCCATCTGCGCGACGCGCTCGATCTGATCTCGAAGCGCGAACCGAACCTGATCGTTAAATTCGGCGGCCATGCGATGGCCGCGGGCCTGACGATCGCCGCCGCCGACGTGCCGCGCTTCACGGCCGCGTTCGAGGCGGTCGGCCGCGAATGGCTGTCCGCGGAGGCGCTCGCGCGCACCGTCGAAACCGACGGCGAGCTCGAAGATGCGTACTTCACGCCGCAATTCGTCGAGATGCTCGACGCGGCCGTGTGGGGCCAAGGCTTTCCGGCGCCGGTGTTCTCCGGCGAATTCGAGGTCGCCTCGCAGGCGCTCGTGAAAGACAAGCACCTGAAGCTGCAACTGCTGCGCGGCCGCCAGCGCTTCAACGCGATCTGGTTCAATCACACCGATACGCTGCCCGCGCGCACCACCGTCGCCTACCGGCTATCGAGCGACACGTGGAACGGCGTGTCGCGCGTGCAACTGATCGTCGAGCACGCGGTGAGCTGAAATCTTCCGCAAAATCAATCGCGAACACGCGCCGGATCGCCCGCGGGGCTCCGGCGCGGCGTGCCGATCGGCTATAATTTCTCCTTTTTACGAAGCTATAAAAGATCGACATGGAAGCGGAACGTCTCAACGCGATCGAAGCCTCTCTGGCCGACCTGCGCAAGCGCGCGGACGACCTACGGGGGTATCTTTGACTACGACGACAAAGCACTGCGTCTAATCGAAGTCAACCGGGAACTCGAAGACCCGGACGTCTGGAACGATGCGAAGCACGCCCAGGCACTCGGTAAAGAAAAAAAGCTGCTCGACGACACGGTCGGCAAGCTCACGTCGATCACCAACGACGTGAACGACGCGCAAGACCTGTTCGACATGGCGCGCGAAGAAGCCGACGACGAAACGCTGCTCGCCTGTGAAGCCGATGCACAGGCCATCGAAGCGCGCGTCGCCGACATGGAATTCCGCCGGATGTTCGCGAACCCGGCCGACCCCAACAACGCCTTTCTCGACATCCAGGCCGGCGCCGGCGGCACCGAAGCATGCGACTGGGCGTCGATGCTGCTGCGCCAGTATCTGCGCTACTGCGAACGCAAGGGCTTCAAGACCGAAGTGCTCGAGCAGACCGAAGGCGACGTCGCCGGCATCAAGAACGCGACGATCAAAATCGAAGGCGAATACGCATACGGCTTCCTGCGTACCGAAACCGGCGTGCACCGCCTCGTGCGCAAGTCGCCGTTCGACTCGTCGGGCGGTCGGCATACGTCGTTCTCGTCAGTATTCGTGTACCCGGAAATCGACGACTCGATCGAAGTCGAAATCAACCCGGCCGATCTGCGCATCGACACTTACCGCGCTTCGGGCGCGGGCGGTCAGCACATCAACAAGACCGACTCGGCGGTGCGTATCACGCACATGCCGTCGGGCATCGTCGTGCAGTGCCAGAACGACCGCTCGCAGCACCGCAACCGCGCCGAAGCGATGGCGATGCTGAAATCGCGCCTGTACGAAGCGGAAATCCGCAAGCGTCAGGCCGAGCAGGACAAGCTCGAAGCGGGCAAGACCGATGTGGGTTGGGGCCATCAGATCCGCTCGTACGTGCTCGACAACAGCCGCATCAAGGATCTGCGCACCAACGTCGAAATCAGCAACACGAAGAGCGTGCTCGACGGCGATCTCGATCCGTTCATCAGCGCGAGCCTGAAACAAGGCGTCTAAGCGCGCACGGCGGCGCGGCCACGTCCAACGATCGGGACCGCGCTTGCCTCGTTTTCCAGTACCGCCTGAGGTTTTTACACTGACTGGCTTCCCGCTTTGCGGCGCACGCCGCGGCGGGCCACCGAATACCAAATCATCATGACTGAACCGACCCAGCCGACTGTCGTGCCCGAAGTGGACGACAACAAGATCATCGCCGAGCGCCGCGAAAAGCTGCGCGAGCTGCGCGAGCAAGGCGTCGCCTATCCGAACGATTTCCGTCCCACGCACCACGCCGAAGATCTGCAGTCGCAGTACGAGCACGCCGACAAGGAAGCACTCGAAGCGAATCCGCTCGAAGTCGCGATCGCCGGCCGCATGATGCTCAAACGCGTGATGGGCAAAGCAAGCTTCGCGACCGTGCGCGACGGCTCGGGTCAGATCCAGTTCTTCATCACGCCGGCCGACGTCGGTCAGGAAACCTACGACGCGTTCAAGAAGTGGGACATGGGCGACATCGTCGCAGCGCGCGGCGTGCTGTTCCGCACCAACAAGGGCGAGCTGTCGGTGCGCTGCACGGAGTTGCGTCTGCTGTCGAAGTCGCTGCGTCCGCTGCCGGATAAATTCCACGGTCTCGCCGACCAGGAAATGAAGTACCGCCAGCGCTACGTCGATCTGATCGTCACGCCGGAAACGCGCCGCACGTTCGTCGCGCGTACGAAGGCAATTTCGTCGATCCGCAAGTACATGGCCGACGCGAACTTCATGGAAGTCGAAACGCCGATGCTGCACCCGATTCCGGGCGGCGCGGCGGCCAAGCCGTTCTCGACGCACCACAACGCGCTCGACATGCAGATGTTCCTGCGCATCGCGCCGGAGCTGTATCTGAAGCGTCTGGTGGTGGGCGGCTTCGAGCGCGTGTTCGAGATCAATCGTAATTTCCGCAACGAGGGCGTGTCCGTGCGCCACAACCCGGAATTCACGATGATCGAGTTCTACGCGGCCTACACCGATTACAAGTGGCTGATGGACTTCACCGAGCAGCTGATTCGCCAGGCCGCGATCGATGCGCTCGGCACGGCCACCATCACCTATCAGGGCCGTGAACTCGATCTGTCGAAGCCGTTCCATCGCCTCACGATCACGCAGGCGATCCAGAAATACGCGCCGCAATACACGAACGAGCAGCTCACCGACAGCACGTTCCTGCGCGCCGAACTGAAGAAGTTCGGCGTCGATGCCTCGCAGCCGCAGTTCCTGAACGCGGGCATTGGCTCGCTGCAACTGGCGCTGTTCGAGGAGACCGCCGAGTCGCAACTGTGGGAGCCGACCTACATCATCGACTATCCGATCGAGGTGTCGCCGCTCGCGCGTGCGTCGGACAAGGTGGAAGGCATCACCGAGCGCTTCGAGCTATTCATCACCGGCCGCGAAATCGCCAACGGCTTCTCCGAGCTGAACGATCCGGAAGATCAGGCCGCGCGCTTCAAGAAGCAGGTCGACCAGAAGGACGCCGGCGACGAGGAAGCGATGTTCTACGACGCGGACTACATCCGTGCGCTCGAATACGGCATGCCGCCGGCGGGCGGCTGCGGTATCGGCATCGACCGTCTGGTGATGATGCTGACCGATAGCCCGAGCATCCGCGACGTGATTCTGTTCCCGCATCTGCGTCGCGAAGATTGAGCGACGCTGAGCGCGAGTAGTCGCTGCGTTTCGCGTGCAATGTGATGGTTTTGACGAACGCCCGGTCGATACCGGGCGTTTTCTTTGTGCGCGCGTTTTCGCTTGGCGGGACCGATTTCTGCTAATGGACGTTTTGTAACCGGCGGTAAAAGCTGCTCCAGCGCGCGCAAGTCGCCGTGGTCGCAAGGGCCTGAAAAGCTTGCTGACACAAAGGCGCGCCGCGTAGAGGCCACCGTCCTCCGGCCAAGGCTGCCATCGAGCCGGTTACAAATAGAAACGCTGCCCGGATCGAATTGCCCGACACTGAATCTGACAAGGAGTCGGCTCTGTCAGAAACGGAGGCCCCACATGGACACCCCTACTCATCAACCCACGCAGCCACGTCGTCTTCATCCGTTGATCGCGGTCGCCGCCGGCGCGGTGCTCGTCGCGAGTCTCGTCGCCACCGCGGCAATCACCGGCGTGTTCCCGAAGGCGTCGGGCAACGGCGCACAAAACGATCAGACACAGGCCGCGCAGGTCAGCACGCAAGTGCCGGGCGTCGTCGATTCGGCCGCACCGGTCAACCCAACCGCGCAACAGCAGCAGGGTCAGGCTCAGCAAGCGGCGCAGCCCGCTCCAGCCGCGCTCCCCGCTCCGGCGCAGCAACAGCAATACGCGCAGCAGCAACAGGCGCAGGCCGCACCGCAGTCGCAGTACGCGCAACAACCCGGGCCGCAAGCAGCGCCCCAGTACGCGCAGCAGCCGGCGCCGCAAGCCGCTCATTGCTCGACTTGCGGTACCGTCGTCGCGATCTCGGCGGTTCGGCATGAAGGACATGGCACCGGTATTGGCGCGGTCGGCGGCGCGGTGGCCGGTGGCGTCGTCGGCAACCAGTTCGGGGCCGGCGGCGGACGTACCGCGATGACGCTGCTCGGCGCGCTCGGCGGCGGGCTCGCCGGCAACTCGGTCGAAAAGCATCTGCGCAGCACGACGTCGTATTCGGTGCGCGTGCACATGGAAGACGGCAAGACGCGCTACTTCACCTATCACGAGGCGCCGCCGTTTCACGACGGCGAGCGCGTGCGCGTGCAGAACGGCGGCCTCGTCGCCGACTGATATCGGCTGCCTCACTCACGCGCTCCACTCTCGTCAACGCAGCCAAGAAAAAAGGCGATTCCATCGGAATCGCCTTTTCTTTGTAGTTCGATGAATCGGTTCGAACGCGCGTTCAATAATCCGCGTCTTCGATCCACGCCGCCTGAATCGCTTCGAGAATCTTTTCGCTGGAGCGGTTCGGATCGTCGTCGAAGCCTTCGAGCTCCATCACCCAGCGATGCAGGTCGGTGAAACGCACCTGCTGCGGATCGACATCCTGATGCTTGTCGGTCAGAGCCATCGCGATTTCTTGCGTATCGGTCCACTTCATGGCGGCGCCCTCCTGTTAGTGGTTTTCCTTCGCGTGATTGATCGAGTAACGCGGAATTTCGACGACCAGATCCTGCTCGTCCGGCATGATCGCCTGGCACGACAGGCGCGAAGCCGGTTCGAGCCCCCATGCCTTGTCCAACAGATCGTCCTCGTCTTCCTCGGACGGCGTCAAGGCGGCGAAACCCTCACGCACGATCACGTGACAGGTCGTGCATGCGCACGACTTCTCGCACGCATGCTCGATTTCGATACCGTTATCGAGCAGGTTGTCGCAGATGCTCTTGCCGGGAACGGCGTCGATCACCGCGCCTTCCGGGCACAGTTCGACGTGAGGCAGCACAACGATTTGAGGCATACAGTTTCCGTTTGGGTCTGAGGCACAGCGGCTGCCAGCAATGCCGCGTGCAGGCTCCGTACCATTTTACTGGCGCCGCGCGGACTTTTTAAGTCCACGCGGCGCGCTCCGGTGATTGGTGCGACGTTCGCAGTTCGTTCGCCCGTTCAGATCTCGTCGAGCTTGCGGCCCGACAGCGCGCGGCGAATCCCCTTGTTCATGCGGCGCGCGGCGAACTCGTCGGTGCCTTCGGCGAGCGCCTTCGTCGCGGCTTCGATCGCGCCGACGTCTTCGCCCGACGCGACATTGCGCAGCGCGGCGAGCAGCGTGTCGCGTTCGGCGCGTTCGCCGTCGTCG
>NZ_JBFPKG010000369.1:0-254 GCF_040948665.1 Paraburkholderia sp. BR14320 | reverse complement strand
CAGGTCAAACAGCGCTGCCAGCGCGTCGCCGATTGCCTGTCCAGAGGCGAGGCGATCAGTTTGATCGTCGACAGCAGCGGGATGAAGTTTGGCCGGGCCAGCGAATGGCATCGCCAGAAGTACGGCCACGGCCGCGACGCGGGCCAGACGCCGTGGCGCAAGATGCACCTGTCGATCGACCCGCAGATGAATGTCCACCAGATCGCGATCACCGGGGACAACGTCTCCGACGAGGCGGGCCTGAATGCGGTGCT
>NZ_JBFPKG010000368.1:0-254 GCF_040948665.1 Paraburkholderia sp. BR14320 | reverse complement strand
AAAAACTCACGCTGGCCGAGTTCGACTGGTCGTTCAATCCGAAAATCCCGCGTCAGGCCTGCTTCCAACTCAACGCGCTGAAGTTCATCGCCGCGGGCGAGAACGGGCTGATCATCGGCAAACCTGGTGTGAACTTTCGCCGTTAAGGAGCCGAAACCGTTTTCGGCATAAAGGCGCCAGGGACTTTTCGGCGTTTAGGCGCCGCAAGTCTTTCGGCGTATAGATGCCAGTAGATTTTCGCCGTAAAGGCGCCA
>NZ_JBFPKG010000367.1:0-254 GCF_040948665.1 Paraburkholderia sp. BR14320 | reverse complement strand
GTACTGACGATGATCAATCCGTCTTTCGACAGATAAACCTTCCTCTAATACTGTGTGAGGCTTTCTGATACCTTTTGCCTTGCAGCAGATCCAGAAGAATCCGCCGCCGCATTCCGCATCAAGCGCCTTCCGCATCAAGCGCCCACACTTATCGGCTGTTAGTTTTTAAAGATCGATCCGCCCAACCCGCCGCGCCTGAACCACCACTACCCGGCACCGCTTCGTTTGCGTCGCTGCGTCTGCAGCAGAGAAAC
>NZ_JBFPKG010000366.1:0-255 GCF_040948665.1 Paraburkholderia sp. BR14320 | reverse complement strand
ACAGATGCCTCATCAGCGTCGAATACAGGAAGTTGCGCACGATCGTGACCGCGTAGTCCTTCTGCGCCTGCGCGGTGCCGGCGAGCGGGCCGTAGTGCGGCAGCTCGGCGAGCGTGTAGTTCGCGAACTCGCGCTCGGCGCGGAAGTACGCGTAGTCGTCTTCGCTGCGCTGACGGCCGGTGAGCTGCTGCTCGAGCGTGGCCGCGTGTGTGTACAGCAGACGCGCCTGGCCGATCAGGTCGAGGCTC
Source organism: Paraburkholderia sp. BR14320 (assembly GCF_040948665.1). Lineage (NCBI taxonomy): Bacteria > Pseudomonadati > Pseudomonadota > Betaproteobacteria > Burkholderiales > Burkholderiaceae > Paraburkholderia > Paraburkholderia sp. BR14320. The sequence continues at coordinate 7 of NZ_JBFPKG010000366.1, read as the reverse complement.
ATGTTCG
>NZ_JBFPKG010000365.1:0-255 GCF_040948665.1 Paraburkholderia sp. BR14320 | reverse complement strand
GGGCCAACCGGCTGGCCCATCATCTGATCGCACTCGGAGTCAGGCCGGATCAGCCGGTGGGGATCTGCGTGGAGCGCAGCCCGGCGATGGTGGTGGGGCTGCTGGCGATCCTGAAGGCGGGGGGCGCGTATGAGCCGCTGGATGCGGCGTATCCGGGCGCGCGGCTGCGGCCGATTCTGGGGGAGGCGGCGCCGCGGCTGGTGCTGGCCGATGCGGCGGGGCGTGCGGCGCTGGGCGGGGAGGCGCTCGCTGGGG
>NZ_JBFPKG010000364.1:0-255 GCF_040948665.1 Paraburkholderia sp. BR14320 | reverse complement strand
AGGCGCTGCAGGCGGTCGTGGCACGCAAGATCGACGCGTATCTGCGCCAGGCCCGCGGGGAGGCAGCCGCCCGTGCCGGGCTGCGCCTGAAGGACGGCGACGAAGCCTGCGGCACGCGCTGTGCGGCGCTGTCACTGTATCAGGTGCTCAAGGCATACAGTCTGGTGGCCCGCCAGTGGAAGCCGCGCTACATCAGTGGCGAACGCGCGTCGGTGAAGGCGCGACAGGAGAGCCTGAAGCAGTGGGTGCGCCAGA
>NZ_JBFPKG010000363.1:0-255 GCF_040948665.1 Paraburkholderia sp. BR14320 | reverse complement strand
ATCAGCCGATTCCACCCAGCCACCGTTACTTCAATGCGTCGCTGCCGCAGCGGCCGCACGATCCGGACAAGGCGAAGTTCTACTTCCAGAAAGCCGGAGCGATCGGGACGGCGTTGCCGCCGATCTACGCGACGACCGACGCGAACGGCTCGATCGAAATGGGCGTGCTGCTGCAGCAGTCCGCCGCGAAGATCGGCGTGAACCTGAACATCAACCGCGTGCCGGCCGACGGTTACTGGTCGAACCACTGGATGA
>NZ_JBFPKG010000362.1:0-255 GCF_040948665.1 Paraburkholderia sp. BR14320 | reverse complement strand
CGATCATGAAGGTCGCCGAAATCACGAAGTTCGGGCTCACACCCATCAGGCTCGCGACGTTCGGATTCTCGGCGATCGCGCGCATCGCGCGGCCGAGCCTGGTCTTGTGCACGAGCAGCAGCAGGCCACCCATCACGACGAACGCCACCACGATGATCACGATTTCGGTCATCGAGATCACGGCGCCGGGCGTCGTGTCGGTGGCCTTGATCACGTTGATCGGGTCGGTGGGCAACAGCTGCGGGAACGGCAGCG
>NZ_JBFPKG010000361.1:0-255 GCF_040948665.1 Paraburkholderia sp. BR14320 | reverse complement strand
GCGCGGTGTTCCAGACGCCGGCCGAACGCAAGGAAGAGCGCGAAATCAAGGAGCGCGCGCTCGAACTGCTCGACTACGTCGGCATCACGCAATACGCGGACTACACGTCGCGCAACCTGTCGTATGGTCACCAGCGGCGCCTCGAAATCGCCCGTGCGCTGGCGACCGATCCGAAGCTGCTCGCGCTCGACGAACCGGCGGCCGGCATGAACGCCACCGAGAAGGTCGAGCTGACCAAGCTGCTCGACAAGATCC
>NZ_JBFPKG010000360.1:0-255 GCF_040948665.1 Paraburkholderia sp. BR14320 | reverse complement strand
TCTGGCGCACCCACTGCTTCAGGCTCTCCTGTCGCGCCTTCACCGACGCGCGTTCGCCACTGATGTAGCGCGGCTTCCACTGGCGGGCCACCAGACTGTATGCCTTGAGCACCTGATACAGTGACAGGGCCGCACAGCGCGTGCCGCAGGCTTCGTCGCCGTCCTTCAGGCGCAGCCCGGCACGGGCGGCTGCCTCCCCGCGGGCCTGGCGCAGATACGCGTCGATCTTGCGTGCCACGACCGCCTGCAGCGCCT
>NZ_JBFPKG010000035.1:0-82398 GCF_040948665.1 Paraburkholderia sp. BR14320 | reverse complement strand
TCGCTGCGTCTGCAGCAGAGAAACGAGATTATGGAGAACTTCCGCCAGATCGTCAACAGGTTTTTATCACTCGCTTAACCTGCCCACGCCGCTAAAGCCCTCGCCATAAAGGCTTCCCGCTTCCCCGTGCTCCGGTGTCCGGAGCACGAAAGAGCGGAATTCTAGTCGCCGCCAATGCGACTTGCAAGCGATATTTTCACGCTCCACCCGCAACCTGCCGCGCCCCCAAAAACACCTCGCCTCACGCAGTCGCATGCGCGCGCATCGCCCGTTCGACGACGGCCAAATAATGGTCGATCCCCGGCGTCGCGCGATCCCTCTCTTTCGCGCGATCGTCCCATCGGCGCAAACGCATCGCGTCTTCCGCGTACGGCTTCTGCATAAATGCCTGCGCCTCTTCCCTGCTAAAGATCCCGCCCTGCAATTGCAAGCTGCGCACCGAATCGGCGGAAAGCTGGCCGAAATACGCGGCGTCGATCGCGCACAGGCAGCGCTTTGCGTCGACGTGCAGACGAATCGGCTCCAGCACGGCATCTGACAACGCCGGTCGCAAAAACGGCAAGGCGAAATACTGATGCAGATCGTCGACACCCCGTTCCGTCGGCGTCTCCCCTTGCAGGTTCAGCAGATGTCCGAGGTCATGCAAAAACGCCGCGGCGACCAGTTCGTCGCTCGCGCCTTCCGCCTCGGCCAGCGCGCCGCTCTGCAACGCGTGCTCCAGCTGCGTCACCGGTTCGCCGCTATATGCGAGGCTGCCGTGCCGCTCGAAAAGCGCACGGATATCGTCGAGACTCAATGCCACGGGTCACTCCCAAGGTAATGAAAACGTCTTCAGATTGGTAAAGCTCTTCATCGCTTCCTGAACGCCTTCCTTGTAACCAAGCCCGGAATCCTTGATACCGCCGAATGGCGTCAGCTCGATCCGGTAGCCCGGCACTTCCCAGACGTTGACGGTCCCCACGCGCAGCTCGTTAATGAAACGCGTGATCGCGTCCTGCCGGTTCGTACACACGCCCGACGACAGCCCGAACGGCGTCCCGTTGCTGATGCGAATCGCGTCGTCGAGCGTATCGAACGCGATGATCGGCGACACCGGCCCGAAGGTTTCCTCGCGCACGAGCGTCATCGACGGATCGACGTTGTCGAGCACCGTCGGTGCATACAGCGCGCCGCTGCGCTCGTTGCCAATGCGCAGGCGCGCGCCCGCGGCCACCGCCTCGTTCACGCGCGCCTCGAACCGTTGTGCGGCGGCGGCGTCGATCACGGTGCCCATCTGGTTCGACGCATCGAACGGATCACCGAACGTCCACGCGCGCGTCTTCTCGACGACCCGCTCCGTGAACTCCGCCGCGACGCGCTGTTGCACGAGCATCCGCTTGACCGCCGTGCAGCGCTGCCCCGAGTTCTTGTACGACCCTTGCACCGCAAGGGTCGCCGCCCGCTCGAGATCCGCGTCGTCGAGCACGATCAGCGGGTCGTTGCCGCCCAGCTCCAGCACGACGCGCCGATATCCGGCCTTCGTCGCAATGTATTTGCCGATCGCGACACCGCCGGTAAACGTAACGAGTTCGACCGACGCGTGCGTAATGAACTCGTCGGCGATTTCGCGCGGATCGCCGGTCAGCACCTGCAGCATCGGCGCGGGTAGCCCCGCCTCATACAGCAGATCGGCCAGATAAAGCGCCGACAGCGGCACCTTCTCCGACGGCTTCACCACCACGCGGTTATTCGTCGCGATAGCCGGCGCGATCTTGTGCGCGATCTGGTTCATCGGATGATTGAACGGCGTGATCGCGACGATCACGCCCGCCAGCGGCTCGCGCTGCGAGAACACGCGACGCCTTTCGCCATGCGGCGTCAGATCGCACGAGAAACTCTGACCGTCGTCGCGCAACGCCTCGAATGACGCAAAGCGGAACACGTCGGCAACGCGGCCGATCTCATAGCGCGAATCCTGCTTCGACAGCCCCGACTCCAGAGAGATCAGATCCGACGCCTGTTCGATGCGCTCGCGCAGCAGCACCGCCGCGCGCTCCAGAATCTGCGAACGCTCGTAGCGCGACAGCGTCGGCCGATACGCGAGCGCGTAGTCGAACGCGGCGCGCACGTCGTCGATGCTGGCGAGCGGCACGGTGCCGACGCGCATGCCGGTATAGGGATCGAATACGTCGAGCGTGCGGGCGCGCGTCGCGCGCTCGCCGCCCAGCCGCAGCGCTTCGGCGCGGAACCCCGGATGGTCCCGCAGCACCGGGTTCATGATGTCGACAAGCGATTGAGCGCAACGTCGAAGATATCGAAGTTGCGCAGCCGCTTGCCTTCGCCGCCACTGGCCGCTGGCTGAACACGCCGGTTGAACAGCAGCGGCACTTCCTGCTCGGAAATCCCGCCATGCGAGCGCAGCGGCACGGTGAGCCCGGACAGGTCGTGCTCGTCGCGCCGCGTGCCGAGCACGACATGCTTCGTGCCGATCACGACCAGATCGCCGATACGATCCTCGGGCAGCCCGAAGCGCACGCACGCTGCGTTTCGGTCGAGCACGACTTCGATTCCCGGCAGGCGGCCGATCCGCGCAATCACGGATGCTGCATCCAGCTCGCGCGGCAGATAGACGGTCGCGAACGAACCCAGCGCGCCATGATGCACGACGTACGGATCGGTGATCGGCAGAATCACGCGCGTCGTCGATGCGCCGAGCCAGTCGTCGAGCAAGTCCTGCAGATAGATCACGTTCGGCTCGCCGGTTTGCGGATCGTGCTTCGCGTTCATGCCGTGGTCGGCGGTGAGGCCGATCACCCAGCCGAGCGCGTCGAGCTTCGCGAGATAGTCGTCCATCATCGCGTAGAAGGCGTTCGCGCCTTCGGTGCCGGGCGCCCATTTGTGCTGGATATAGTCGGTGGTCGACAGATACATCAGGTCGAGCTTGCGCGTTTGCGCGAGCCGCACGCCGGCCGCGAACACGAATTCCGACAACCCCGCGCTATACACGTCCGGCAACGGCAGACCGACCAGATCGAGCACGTCGTCGATGCCGTTTTCCTCGACCGTCACCTTGTCGGCTTTCTCCGCCGAAAAACAGATGCCCTTCAACTGCGAGCCGAGCAGCCCGCGCAGTTTGTCCTTCGCGGTGACGACGGCGACCGCGGCGCCCGCGTTGGCGGCGGCCGCGAGCAGCGTGGGCGCGCGCAGGTAGGCGGGGTCGTTCATCATCACCGCCGCGCCCGCGCCGTTGTTCGCGTTGGTGTCCCAGAAGTAGTTGCCGCAGATCCCATGCACGGACGGCAGCACGCCGGTCACGATTGACAGGTTGTTCGGGTTCGTGAACGACGGAATCACGCAGTCGCCGCGAAACGCCGCACCGCCTTCGAGCATCGAGCCGATGAAAGGCGCGACACCGGCCGCGACCGACGCTTCCAGATACTCGAACTCGCAGCCGTCGACACAGACGACGACCGTCGGTTGCGAAGGCAGCCGATAGCTCCGGCCGTTGACTTCGATCGTGCGCTGCTCGGGGTGTGTCATCGCGTGGTTTTCCATTCCAGGGGTGGTCATTGCCAAGGCCTCATCGCCCACGCGAGCCGGCCGCGCCCGCGGTTGCCGGGAGGCGCTGTTCGTGCGCCGCATCGCACGCCGCATGGGCGCGCTGCAAGCCGCCCTGCACATGCGCGCGCATCAACTGCGCGGCCTGCTCGGCATCGCGTGATGCGAGCGCGGTCAGAATCGCGCGGTGCTCGGCGAGTGAGCGCGCCATCGCATCGCCTTGCACGACCAGCGCCGCTCGCCGAAACAGGCTCAGCTCGCTGACGAGCCTCCGATAAGTGTCGTACAGCTTCGTGTTACCTGCCGCCACGACCAGCGCATCGTGAAACGCGACGTTCGCGCGCGCATACCCATCGTGATCGTGCGATGCGAGCGCGGCGCGCATGGCATCGACGCAATCGCGTAGCACCGCGAGCTTGCCCGCATCGATGCTCGCCGCGAGCATCCGGCACGCCGCCTCTTCGAGCACCGCGCGCACCGCGTAAATCTCGTCCGCTTCCGCGAGCGACACCGTCCGCACGAACACGCCGCGATTTTTCTCGGTACGCACGAGCCCCGCCTGCTCCAGCGCGCGAAACGCCTCGCGCACCGGCCCGCGCGACACCTGCAAGCGCGCCGCCCAATCGGCTTCGTTGAGCTTGTCGCCCGGCGCCAGCGTGCCGTCGACGATATGCCGCTCGATCTCGTCGCGCACCAGCGTCGTCAGCGAATGGCGGCGCACGACCTCGATCGGATCGACGGAAGCAGATTGCATATATTCGGTCACTCTGACAAATTTTGCCACACCGACATCGAATGCCCACCGGCAGCGTGCATGCTTCAGGTCAAGCAAATCGCCCGCGAATCAGCCGTGTCAGCCAGGTCAGTCGATCCGCCGACGCGGAGCGCGCGCCGCGATCAACAGCAGCGCGACCAGCGAGACCAGCAGCAGAATCAGCGACAGCGCCGAAGCCGGCAGGTAATAGCCGCGCTCCACCTGCCCGACGACAACGATCGGCACCGTCGCGAAGCCCGGCGGATACACGGTCAGCGTCGCGCCGAGTTCGCCGAGCGACAGCGCAAAACCGAGCGCGAGACTCGCGCGGATCGCCGGCACCAGTTGCGGCAACACGACACGGCGCAGCACCATCGACGGCGGCGCTCCGAGGCTCGCGGCCGCTTCGCGCAGCACGGTCAGCTCCGGGCGCAGCGCGGCGGCCGCGCACCGGTAGCAGAACGGCAGCACCAGCGCGAGCTGCACGAACACGACGATCGCCGCCGAGCTCGACAGATCGAGCGGCCGCTTGTGATAAGCGATCAGCACCGCGAGGCCCAGCACCACGCTCGGCACGCCGTTGGGCATCATCGCGATCGTGTCGACGATGGCGCCGAGGCCGCGCCGGTCGCGCCCTTCGAGGGCGAGCGCGAGCCACAAACCGAGGATCGTGCCGAGCACCGCGACGCCCATGCCGACTTCGAGGCTGGTGGTCAGCGCGTCGAAGTCGCTCGAACCGAGGCGCTCGAACCAGCGCATGCTGAAGCCGTCGGGCAGGATCGTGCCGGACCAGTGCGACGCGACGCTCGATAGCGCGACGACCAGCACCGGCAGCACGAACAGCCAGAAGCACAGCAGCGCGGCGAAGCCGAGAAAAAGACCGCCGAACAGTCGCACGACGAGACTGTGCCGCACCGGCCGGCCCTTCTTGTGCATGACCGGCAGCACGGTCGGATCGAGTTCAACGGCCATGACCGGCTCCTTTCACCTTGCGACTATTGACGCGCCGGTACAACGCGTACAGCGACAACGACATCAGCAGCATCACGACCGCGCCGGCGGCTGCGGTCGGCAGATCGAGATCGACGGTAGCGGCGCTATAGATCGCGACCGGCAGCGTGATCAGATGGGCGCTGCCGAGCACCAGCAGAATGCCGAACTCGTTCAACGTCAGCAGAAAACACAGGATCGTGCCCGCTGCGATACCCGGCCACGCGAGCGGCAGGATCACCTTGAACGCGACCATCAGGCCGTTCGCGCCGAGGCTGCGCGCGGCTTCGATCAGCCGCTGGTCAAGCAGCGCGAACGAGGCCAGCGTCGGACGCACGACGAACGGCGTATAGAACACCACTTCCGCGAGAATCACGCCGCCGATGCCGAACAGAAAGTCGAGCGGCGGCGCCTGCAGATTGAACAGCCGCTGCAGCCCGATGCTGACCGAGCCCTGCGAGCCGTACAGAAAGATCAGCGTGAAGGCGACCAGAAACGAAGGGAACGCGACGAACAGTTCGAGAAAGCGCGTGACCATGCGCGCGCCGGGAAACGGCTTGAAGAACAGCAGCGACGCGAGCGCCACGCCGAGCAGCGACGCGAGGCTCGCGCTCGCGAACAGGATGCCGAGCGTGGTGCCGATCACGCCACGCGTTTCGGGGTTGCCGAAGAACGTCACGTACGCGTGACCCGACAGGCCGTGCGTGCCGGTCAGACTCAGCATCACGAGCCGCACCAGCGGATAGATGACGAGCGGTCCGAGCACCACGACCGCAATGAACAGCAGATGCCATTGCGCGAGACGCTCGCGCCGCTTCACCGCGGCCGCATGCGCCGCGGCGCTCGCGAGACGGCGTGCGGCGGCGGCTTCGACTTCCGCTTGCGCGGCGAGGTCGAGCGGATTGGACGTATCAGGGCTTGATAAGGACGACATCGCCAGCCTCATAACGCAGGGAAACGCGCGCGCCCTTCTCCGGCGTCAGGCCGAGGCCGCGCTGCATCGTGACGAGCACGGGATCGTTCGGCAGCGCATCGAGCACGACCGATACCGACAAGGCCGCGCCATACCACTCGACCGACGCGATCGCGCCGTGCAGTTGCCCCTCGCCGAGCGGCACGATGCGCAGCGCCTCCGGACGCAGACACGCGACACGTTCGCGCTCGTTGTGGCGCGCGTCGTCCATGCCGAACGCGACCTGCGGCGGCAGCAGATTGGCCGCGCCGAGGTAGCGCGCGACGAAGCCGTCGACCGGCGTGTCGTACAGCTGCTGCGGGGTGCCGAGCTGCGCGATATGGCCGTCGCGCATCAGCAGCGTACGGTCGGACAGCACGAGCGCATCGTCCTGATCGTGCGTCACGCAGACGATCGTCAGATTCGGCAGACGCTCGTGCAGCGCTTTCAGTTCTGAACGCACGGACGCGCGCAGATTGGCGTCGAGCGCGGACAACGGTTCGTCGAGCAGCAGCACGTCGGGCTCGATCACGAGCGCGCGGGCGAGCGCCACGCGCTGCTGCATGCCGCCCGACAGTTGCGCCGGCATCACGTGACCGGCATCGCCGAGCTGCACGAGCTTCAGCGCCTCGGCGACACGGCGTGCGACGTCGCGCGCCGGAATGCGCCGTGCGCGCAAACCGAACGCGACGTTCTCGAATACCGTCAGATGCGGAAACAGCGCGTAGCTCTGGAACAGCAGACCGAGGTTGCGCTTGTGCGGCGGCACGTGCGTCAGATCGCGGCCGGCCACCGTCAGCGTGCCGGCCAGACCGTCGGCTTCGATGAAGCCCGCGATGAAGCGCAGCAAGGTCGTCTTGCCGCAGCCGCTGCGGCCGAGCACGGTGAGCAACTCGCCGCGCTGGATGGTCAACGACAGATCGTCGAGCACCGTGCGCGCGCCGAAGCGCACCGTCAGGTGATCGATCTGCACGCCGCCCGGCGCGTCCAAACGCGCGGCGTCGAGCGCATCCAGCGGAGCGCCTGGCGCGGCGGGGTGAGCGAGACTGGCCGTATTCACCGGGGTCGTCCTCCAACAGAATTAATGCTGATGCGGCGCCGCGCAGTAGCTGCGAAGCGCCGCCTGGACCGACAACGTCAGACGTTGCTTATCTGAGTCACTTACTTCGGCTTGACCACTTCGGTCTCTTTGCCCGAGGAACCGATCACGTCGCTCTTCCAGCGCGCGGTCCAGTCGGCCTTCTTCGCCATCACGTGATTCCAGTCGACCGGAATCAGCTTGACGCCGCTGATCGCCTGCTTGACCGTTTCGCCGTTCTTGCCCGCGAGCGGCACGTCGCTGCGCGCCGGAATGCCGAAGACGTCCGGCACCTTCGACTGCACTTCCGTCGACATCAGATAGTCGATCAGCTTCTTGCCCTCGGCCTGGTTCGGACCGTTCTTGATCAACGCGATCGCGTACGGCAGCTGGAACGTGGTCGGCTGGCCGCCGGGCGTAGCGGCGAGGAACACCGGCTTCAGCGACAGGCCGCCGTTGGCCGCGTCGTCAAGATCCATCTGCAGATCGCCGTTGGCGACCGCGATCTCGTTACGCGACAGCAGCACGTCGAGATAGCCCGTGCCCTTGGTGTGGAACTTGGCGCTCTGCTCGAGCTTCTTCAGATAGTCGAACGCCTTGTCTTCGCCCATCAGCGACGAGGTCAGAATGATCACCGCCATGCCGTCGCCGGCGGTCGCCGGATTGGAATAGGCGACCTTGCCGGTGAAGTCCGGGTGCAGCAGGTCCGCGAACGTCTTCGGCTGGTTTTTCGTGACTTCGGGGTTGATCGCGAACGAGAAGTAGTTGTTCACGAAGGTGGCCCATGCGCCGTTCGGCGCCTTCGCGATGGCCGGCACGTTCTTGTAGTTGGCACTCTGGTACGCCTGCAGCAGACCGCTCTGGTCGGCCTGCTGGATGAACGGCGGCAGCGTCACGAGCACATCGGCCTTCGGCTGATCCTTCTCGATGGTCGCGCGGTTCACGACTTCGCCGCTACCCGCCGTGACGATATTGACCTTCACGCCTTCCTTCTTTTCGAAGGCAGGCAGCACATCCTTGTATAGATTTTCGAGGCCGTCGGCCGTGTACAGCACGACGGCGTCGGCCGCATGAGCCTGCATCGCGGCACCGCCGAACGCTGCGGCGGCGACCAGCGCCGGCAGCAGTTTGCGCGCGAGACCGGCCGCGGCGTGAAGGGAATTCGTCTTTTTCATGTCGCTCTCTCCGAAAGGCTAAAAACCAGACGGTCGGGATAACCCCATACCTGTAGTGATTGAACGGCGGCACGCGCCGCCTGGCGTTGCCCGCTGCGGTTGCCGCGCCGGTCTGTCGTGGATTGCAGATTGCCGACAACTTTGCCGCTTCTCGCCCAGCCTGACTGACAGCCCGTCTCCGACACCCGCGCTGCCTGCCGCGCCTGAGCGGGCACGGGAAGAATCACAGGTTTCGATGACAGGGCCGTGACGATTTTGCCGAATTCCAAAAAAAGACACAAATTGCCAATTCAAGCCAACCGAAGGAATTCGTCGCGCCGCGCAAAATGAAACCCCGCGCGCCGATCCCGTGTGGATCGTACATGGCGAAAATGACGATGTATGCACGATGCATCGACAAAATTGCGAAGGCGCGGGGCTGCTCGCGGACGCGGTGCTCGCACGGCGCGCTGGCCGTGCGCGTCGCGGGCCCGGCGGTTGCCTCGGCTGCGGTGGACGCGCTCCTGACAACGGCGCGTATTGTGCCCGGCCGTTCCAATTTCTGGAGCGAATCCCGCGGCTTTTTTTAGTTAGATTTTGGCGGGTGAGGAATGGCGTTCAGCGCGAGGAGCCGTCTCACGCGATCAGAATCTCCGGACCATGCGCGGTGATCGCCTTCGCCAGCGCGCGCTCGGGCGCCAGTTCGGTGACCAGATACCGCGCCGACTCGATACCGTTGATGCGCACCGGCGTCACGCGTCCGAACTTCGAATGATCGGCGACCACCACCACCAGGTCGGCCGCGGCGATCATGCGGCTGCGCACTTCGGCCGCCATGCGGCTGTAGTCGGTCAGATAGCCGTCCGGGGAAATCCCGCCCGCGCCGATGAACGCGAAATCGGCGTGGTACTGCGTGACCTGGTGGACCGTGTCGAGTCCGAAGGTCGCGTCCTCGATATCGGACAGCTCGCCGCCGAGCAGCGTCACACGATTGTCGTTGCGTCGGCCGAGCAGCAGCGCGATGCGCCAGTCGTTCGTGTAGACCGTCAACCGATGCCGGTCGAGCAGCGCCCGCGCGACGGCCTGCGTGGTACTGCCGGAATCGATGATCAGCGACGCGCCGTCCGGCACGAACTCGGCCGCGCGCTCGCCGATCGCACGCTTGGCGCCTGCGTTCTCCGCTTCGCGCGTATCGAGATCAGGCTCGCGCCGATCGCTCGACAACGCGCCGCCGTGGGTCGTCACGAGCAGGCCGCGGCCGGCCAGTGCGTTGAGGTCGCGACGGATCGTTTCGCGCGATACGTTCAGTTCGCGCACCAGTTCAGCGACCGACAGCGCGCCGTTCTTTGCGACTTGCGCGAGGATGTATTGATGACGTTGTTCTGCGAGCATCTGTGCGCCGTGGTTGAGGAAGGCCGCCGTATTGTATTACGCGTACTGTGCGTTGTTGGTGCGGGCGCGCAGGTTGCGCTGATGGCGCACTCATCGCGCGCTCAGGTTGCGACGAGCCGCCCCTGCACGCGAACACGCCGCCACCGCGCCGACCTGCTAACCTTGACGGCTGGACTCTTCGGCCATGCGGCCAACACCACGCCGCTGCCCGGCCGAGTCCCACGCACAACGCCTCGCCCGTCAACCGAACCGCCGATGCCGCCACTGTTTCGCCGTCTACTGCTGCTGTTCCATGCGCTACGTTACGGCGCGCGCCTGATCTGGCTCGCCGCCCCGCCCGACCACAAGCTCCATTGGATGATCGAGCTGATCGGCCGCGTGCATGCGTCCGAGCGCAGCGGCGCGCAGTTGCATGGCCTGCTGCCGGCGCTCGGTCCGCTCGCGAGCCGCTTCGCGCAGACGCTCGCCACTCGCCCCGAGCTCGCGAGCGGCACGCTGCACGACGCGCTGGACGCCATCGATCACATGGAAGCGCCGCTGTCGCCGGACGACTCCGCGCTGGCCTTGACGCGCGCGTTCAACCGGCCGCTCGGCGAGCTGTTCAGCGCGGTCGACCTCGTGCCGGTGCGCAGCGGCTTCGCCGAGCAGACCCATTTCGCGCGGCTCGCGGTGCCGGTCAAAGGTCACTACGAGGTCGCCGTCAAGCTCGTGCGCGCGCAACAGTTGCAACAGATCGGCGATGAGCTCGCGCTATTGCGCTGGGTCGCGCGCTGGCTCGAAAAGCTGTCGCGCGTCGCGCGCCGGATGAAGTTGCGCGCGCTCGCGCAAACCTTCACCGACGACATCCTGCGCCGCTTCGACCTGCGCGCCGAAGCCGCGAACCTGAGCCAGACCGGCCACCATTTCGACGGCGACAAGCGCATCGTCGTGCCGGACGTGATCTGGGAGCTGTGCACCGATCACACGCTGACGATGCAGCGCGTCAATACGCTGCCCGCGAGCGACCTGCCCGGCCTGCACGCGCACGGCATTAAGCTGGCGCCGCTCGCCGCGCATATCGTCGAGGTGGTCACCGAGCAGGCATTCGAGCATGGCTTCTTCCACGCGACGCTCGATGCGCGCCGCGTGCGCGTCAGCATCGAGCCCGACACGCTCGGGCGCCTCGTGCTCGCCGAGTTCTCGATCATGGCGACGCTGTCGAGCGGCGAGCGCGAGTTCTTCGTGCACGGCGCGACCGCGTTGTTCGACCAGGACTACGCGCGGCTCGCCGACATGCATCGCGAGGCCGGCCACGTGCCGGACGACACGCGCCCCGAGATGCTCGAAGCCGAACTGCGCACGCGCGCCGAAGCGCACTTTGCGGCGGCGCCCGAGGATCGCTCGGCGGGTTCGCTGTTTCATCATCTGCTGCACGGCGTGCAACCGTTCGACGGCCAGGTGTCGGGCCAGCTCGCGACCGCGCAGCGCTCGTTCCAGCAGGCGGAGATGCTCGCGCGAACACTGCATCCGGGCGTCGATACGTGGAACATCGCACGTGGCGTGCTTGCCGATATCGCGCGACGCGATCTCGATCATCGCGGCTGGCTCAAGCGGCTGTCACACGAGCTGCCGCATCTCGCGCATATGCTGCCGCGCGTGCCGCAACTGGCGGTGCGCTATCTGCAGCAGCACGATCGCGCGGGTACGCCGCAGCAGAACGCGCAACTGCTCGCGGATCTCGCGCGCGAATACCGGCGCACGCGTTGGCTGTTGTGGGCGTGCGCGGTCTGCGGCGGCGCGCTCGGAGCGGGGATGACGCTGATCGCGTGGTGACGGTCCCGCGCGCATTGCAGCTTTGAACAAGACGCGCGCCGCGCCTGGGGCCAACATGGCGGCTTTTTTAACCTCCTGCCGCCCCGATGCTCGCCACTTTTGTTGCCGCCGTGTTCGTCGTGCTGTGGTCGACCGGTTTCGTGGTCGCCCGCGCGATCACGCCTTACGCCGATCCCAATCTGTTTCTGCTGGCCCGTTTCGGCGGCACCGCGCTGATCTTCGCGCTGGCCGCGCTCGCCGCGCGCTCGGCATGGCCGACCGGACGTAACCTGGGCAAGCACCTGACCGCCGGCGCACTGCTGCAAGGGGTCTATCTCGGCGCCGGCTACTGGGCCGTCGCGCAAGGTCTCAGCGCGGGCGTGATGGCCTTGCTCGGCGCGCTGCAGCCGCTCGCGACGGCCGCCGTCGCCGCGCCGCTGTTCGGCGAGCGCTTGTCGCGGCGCGGCTGGTGCGGCATGGCGGTCGGCCTCGCCGGCGTCGTGCTGGTGCTCGCGCCGAAGCTCGCTGCCGCGACGCCGCCCACGCACGGCAACGCACCGGCGTGGCTGGTCGTGCTGATATCGATCGTCGCGGTGGGGGCGATCACGGCGGGCACGCTGTTCCAGAAGACCTCGCTCGCCAAGGCCGATATTCGCAGCGCAAGCGCGGTGCAGAACGTCGGCGCGGCTGTCGTCGCGGGGGTGCTGGCGCTCGCGCTCGGCGAGCATCGCTGGATCGCGTCGCCGACGCTGTGGGGATCGCTCGCATGGGGCATCGTGATGCTGTCCGGCATCAGCGTCACGTTGCTCGTCTGGATGGTCCGGCGCGGGGATGCTTCGCGCGCGACCGCGCTGCTGTTTCTCGCGCCGCCGCTTGCGGCGCTCGAAGGCTATCTCGGGTTCGGCGAGACGCTGCTGCCCGTGCAAATTGCCGGGTTCGCGGTCGCGCTGGCTGGCGTGTTGTTGGCGAGGTCGTGAGGGGCGCCCCGCGCTGGTATTGCGACAAGGACAAGGCGCCAGTCAGTCCGCCGTATCCGCGTGCGCGGGCATCTTTGCGCGCGCGACCGCGCCGGGGACTGGCGACCACGCTGGCCGGCTCTTGCGCTGCGAATCGACGACGACGATAAAACGCCCCGCCCACGGCATGATCTGCCGATCGCTTTTCAGCACCCACAACGACTGGCCTGAATCAATGAGCTGCTGGTATTCCGCGTCGAGAATCCCGTAGTGATCGAGAAACGTGTTCAGCGACGCGGGAATTCGCACGCAGCCCTTCGAATGGCGAATACCGAGCAGTGGTTCTAGCCGATCGGGGTCGGTCGCGTGCATCTGGAAACGCATCTGCGACATGCCGCCCTTGCCCCAGCCGCGTTCCCCCTGGGCCCAGCCGAGGTCGAAGATACGCATATCGCGCCGGCCATAACCGCGAATGTGGTTTTCGTTCTCTGTGCCCTCGGAGCGGAAATCCATATTGTCGGGCGTATGTTCGAACACGCCGAGCGGCGTAATGAAGTGGTCGTACTCGCCTGGCCGTCCGGTGGATACCGGCGATGCGCCGATCATCTGCCAGTCGTCGGCGGGCACCGCGCGGAAGTAAATCAGGAGCGTCTGCACGTTCGCGTTGCGATCGACGAGCACTACGTACTCGCCCGACACATTGCCAAGCTCGTTCTCGTTGAGCGCCGTCTCCAGACGGTCGGCGTACGCACGCTGCTCCGCGGCGGGCAGTCTGAGCCGGCGCGTCACATCCTGCGCGAAGACGTCGCGCAGCAGCAACGCGCGACGCGGATCGACGATGCCGGCCGCGTCTGGCGCGGCGACGGTGGCGGCGTCGATCGTGCCTAACGGCTGACTCACGCCATTCCACGCTTGCGCCGAAGTGGTCGCATTCACCGTATGCACCGCCGATGTTGCGGATGCGGGCAACTGAGTAGTACCGGTCACCGCTGCATGAACCTGCGCCGCTATCGCGCCGGCGCCTGCCGATATGACGATTGCGCACATCCAAGCGCAAATCCTCAGGTGGTTCAATCCAGGCTGGCCACGCCGATCTGGGTATCTCATCGCGTCCTGAAACAAACATGATTATTATTGATTGACACGCCGGATCCCTGTGGCGTTCGGTACGATCGATGTTACTCAGCGAATTGACGCGTGTCGATGAATATACCCTCTAACTTGCGACCTCTTCAAATCGATGGCTATTTCCCCGCAATCGACGCATTAGTGAAATGCAATTAATTCGCAATTAAATCGGTCATCGGAAAATCAGGCCACGAAAGCGAAGGACGATTTCATTTTCGGACGAAAGATCGCCCGAATACGGCGGTAGATCCCGATACTCAAACGGTTTTTCAGCCGGCTTTCAATCTGTTTCACGCCGTTTCAACCGCTTTTTCTCCCGCGAGGACAACAACGATCATGGCTCCATCCGATCCCGCCGCCCGCCAGGCCCGCATCGCGGCCGAAATGCACGTCACCGCTAAATTCGACGCAAGCCGCGAAATCGAGCGCCGGGTCGATTTTCTGCCGAACTATCTGCGCAACAGCCACCTGAGAACTTATGTGCTCGGCATTAGCGGCGGCGTCGATTCGACGACGGCCGGGCGTCTCGCGCAACTCGCGGTCGAGCGTTTACGGGCGAACCATTACGACGCGCGTTTCGTCGCGGTCCGTCTGCCTTACGGCAAACAGCGCGATGAAGCGGATGCGCTGGAGGCATTACGTTTCATTCGCGCCGACGAAAATCTGACTATCGATATCAAACCCCCCGCCGATGCGATGCTCGAGTCGCTCGATAAAAGCGGCGTGTCGTTCAAGGACGAATCACAGCGGGATTTCGTGCACGGCAATATCAAGGCGCGCCAGCGGATGATCGCGCAATACGCGGTGGCGGGTGCGCGCGCCGGTGTCGTGATCGGCACGGACCACGCGGCTGAATCGGTGATGGGCTTCTTTACGAAGTTCGGCGACGGCGGCGCCGACGTGCTGCCGCTCGCCGGGCTCAGCAAGCGCCGCGTGCGCGCGCTCGCACATACGCTCGGCGCGCCCGACTCGTTGGCGCACAAGGTGCCGACCGCCGACCTCGAGATGCTGCGGCCGCTTCGTCCCGACGAAGACGCGTACGGCATCCCGTACGACGCGATCGACGATTTCCTCGAAGGCAAGCCGGTCAGCGATACCGTGCGTGACGTGGTGCTGCAGTTTTACAACGCGACGCGTCACAAGCGGGCGCTGCCGTACACCCCATTCGACTGGCAGGCGTCGCCGGATGGGCAATGATGACGCAGCGCAAGCGGCTCTCAAACGAATAAAGGCGGTGGACCGGCGCGCAACGTTGCGCAGGTCCACCGCCTTCGAAAAGAATCGGCCTTACTGAACCGCCTACGGCGCTCGCTGCTCCGGCGGCGGGTCGTCGCTGAACAGATCGGCGCTCGCTTCGAGCGCTTGGCCGCCCAGATGCTTGCCGTGAATCTGCCGCGCGATCACGTCGCCGACATACGGCACGCTCGCGTCGAGTTCCACCGTCGCGTAGGCGTTGGGCTTGCCGGCGTCCACCACCTCGACGTGTTTCGCGTAGTGGCCGAGTTCGCGCTTCAAAAATTCCCGCACGTCCTGCTCGCTGCACGATTCGGCGATATTGCGCACGGTCAGGTTCATGCGGACTACCCTCGCCGTGCCTGCCGGTCAGCCCGTCGGTCTGAGCTGGCGATACGCACCGGTCGCAGCGCGACACGCTGCTTCGTCTGAGCCGCGGCCAGTGCGCGAAGTGCGACGACGCCGGTCGCGCCGGCCAACCCCATAGCGAGCAATGACAAAAAGAAGGCCATCGTTCCAATCTCCTGTGCAAGTTTCATCCTGTTGTCAGGATAGCCCGCTTCGACAGCGAACACACTGTGACGCAGTGTCGTAGGCAACGGCGAAACAACCCCCGTCAATGCACTGTACCTGAATCAGTCGCGCCGATCCCGGAAAACATCGGCTGCTTCAGCAGCTTGCATGCCCGGCACGCGAGACGCATCGAAGTGAGCAAAGGCGGCCTGATCGCGCCGATCACTCGGCCGCTTGCACGTTCTCCGCGCTTACCCACCAAGCATTCTTACCGTGCGGCAGTCGGACCAGCACCGCGGAAGGATCGTCGACGCCGTCGTCGGCGATCTGGCAAACCGGCAGGCCGTCGGGCAGACGCTTCACTTCACCGGCGGCCTCGAACAGCGCGATTCGCCGCGCATCCAGCGGGCGCAGCTGCCGATATACGTCGAAGCTGAGCGCCGCGGGCACGTCGCCGTGAATCTCGAGTTCATTGGCGCGCGCGCAATGCGCGGGTGCGGCGGCAACCGCGGCAACCGCGGCTGCGCTGCCGCTCAGGCAACCGATCGTCAGCGCAACGGCGGCGAGACGGAAATAGGTCATCGTGTTTCTCCGAAAAAAATGAGAGGGCAGCGAACCGTGGCTCCGCGACGACTGCGCAAGCGCGGACGCGCTCAACGCCCGCGCTCATGCGCGTCGCCGCGCCGGCTGTCTTCGCTGTCGACGCCGTCGTCGTCGTCAGTCGAGACGTCTAGGCGGCTCACGTCGCACGAGGCCTGGCCGAAACCCGCGTACACCGCCGACCAGTTGCCGACGATCGCCGCTTGCGCCTGCGCGAGACTCAGCTTGCCTTCGCAGACGCAGCGCTTGAGCATCGCCGCCGCGCGTGCCTTGCGGCGCTCGCCCTGCGGGCCGGCCCACGGCAATAGATCGAGATTGGCCGGCGCATCGGGCGAGCCGCCGAGCATGATCGGCACGTGCCGGTCGAGCGCAAACGCGGCGCTGTCATCCACATCGATGCCGCGCGCGGCAAGCATGCGGTCCTTGTGCGCCATCAGTTCGTCGAACGGCGGCGCGACGGTTTCCGCATAGCCGGGGCGACAAATCGTCCGGCCGATCGACTGCTGGGTCACGCGGTCGTCGAGGACGGCGCGCGGTTGCGCGGTGGCTTCTCCGATGCGCAGCGCCAGCAGTGCGCCGACGATAACGAGCAGCGCAAGTTGCGTGATGCGCACGCGCGAGCGAAGAACGCTCTTGCGCCCGAGCCGGGGCGCGTTGGCCGGGGCATTGCTGCTGGTGGTGTCGCGGGGAATACCGCGCCGATGCGTGTCTGCGATGCCTGCGTTCATTCGTCTGCGCGCCGGCGGCGGCACGCGGTAGTTCAATTCGCAAGGCAATTAAAACACATTCAATCTGGATGAGTATAAAAGCCCGACATGGCAGCGCGCCGTTTGCCGGCTCGCGGCAGCCGCCGCGAGCCAGAGCAGACCAGCACGACGCGACGTCGATGAGCCGCGACGCCCCACCACCTCCGCTACTTCGCCACCCGCGCCTGCAACGCGCGGATCCGCCCGAGCGCCTGCGCGTTCGACACCGTCTCTTCGTACATCTTTGCCAGGTCGGCTTTCAGCGCGGTGCGCGAACCGCCGTCGAGATACACCATATGCCCCGATGGATAGAACCGCGCCGACAGGTTCTGCCGCACCTGCTGACTGACCAGCGGCATCTGCTGCAGGTCGAGCACGGTCTGATAGAACGGCGTGACGAAATCGAAAAAGCCGTTCGCCGACAGCACCTTCAGGTCGGGATTGAGCGCCATCACGGCCGCAAGATCGCCGGCCGTGTACAGAATGATGTTGCCTTTCGAGTCGACGCCCTTCTGCGCGCCGGTCGGATCGATATGGCTGAAATCCCAGTACTTGAACGCCTGATCGTTGAGGTCGGTGAACGACGAATTCGACGTGTACTTCAACTGCTCGTTCAGATACACGTTCCACATCGTCGTGTAGACGCCGCTGACCGCGGTCATCGTCGGATCGTTGCCGCCGGAGTTCGGGTCGATCTTGCCGGCGATGCCGGTGTCGATCGCGGTCACGCGGCCGTCGTAGGCGCCGAGCGCGAGGCCTTGCGACTTCAGCAAGGTGGTCAGGAACAGCGAATTGCCGCGGCTGTCGTAGCCCGCGATGTCGAGGCTCCACGCGAGCAGCGTCGTTTTGTCGATACCGGTGTATTCGCTGAGTTTTTCGACGGTCGCGGTGTCGGTGGTCGGGAACTTGCGCAGCGCGGCCAGGTAGTCGGTGCGTGCGAACTGCGCGACCTCCTCGGCGAACGTGCCGAGATCGGTCGGCCGCGGCGCGACGCCGAGCTTCTTGTGATACCACGCGTCCGCGGCCGCCGTGGGCAGCGCGCCAACCGGGTTGCCCGACTGCGTGTAATCGAGAATCGACGACTGCAGCGTCACCCCGTTCAGATCGACGCCATCCTCGTGCAGCCGGTACGCGAGCACGCAGCTGCGCGCCGTGCCGTAGGACTCGCCGAACAGATACTTCGGCGAATTCCAGCGGTTGTTCTTGGTCAGAAACCGCTTGATGAACTGCTTGATCGAGTCCGCGTCCTGATCGACGCCCCAGAAGTCGCGATTCTTCTTCGGCGCGATCGCCGCCGAATAGCCGGTGCCGACCGGGTTGATGAATATGAGGTCGCTTTTGTCGAGCAGGCTGTCCGGATTGTCTTCGAGCGAATATGGCGCCGGCGGCGTGAAGCCCGGCATCGACGTCTTGATGCGGCGCGGCGCGAACGAGCCGAGCAACACGAACACCGACGACGATCCCGGCCCGCCGTTATAGAAGAACGTGACCGGCCGCGTCTCTTCCTTCTGGTTGTCCTGCGTGAACGCGACGTAGAACATCCTCGCCGACGGCTGCGAACTGCTCGGATCGACGATCACCAGGTGGCCCGCCGTTGCCGTGTAGTTGATGTTGTGCCCCCCGATGGTCACCGAATGATGCGTGATGGCGGCCGTCTCGACCGTATCGGTAACCGAATCGTCCGGGCCGTTGCCATAGGCGACCGGGTCGAAGAACGGCTGGTCGCCGGCTTTGTGCGGCGTGCTCGTGGCGGTGGACGCGCCAGCCGAGGCCGTGGCATGCGTGTTGTGCGGCGAATGCTGGCTACCGGAAGCTGATTCTGTATTCGTCATGATCGCTCCAAGGGTTCGTTTTATTGCCGTGCGTCCTCGTTCTTACGTCTTGTTGTTGTGTTATGCGCTGTGTTGCAGACTATAGTGCTCCCGCCACCTTCCCGCCATTGGGGCTGCCCAGGCCCGTGCAGGCGTCCCATCCCTTCGACGCCGCAAAACTGCCGTTGTTGCCCTGGGTGATGTCGTTGCAGACGCCCGCCGCCTTGTACAGTTTCGCGTTGACGAAGCCGACCGGCTGTCCCTTCGCCGCGTTGATGCGCGCGATCAGCGCCGCCCACAGCGGCGCGACCGCGCTGGTGCCCCCCACCACCGTTTGCGTTCCGTCGACCAGCACGTCGTAGCCGGTCAAGGGCGAGGCATCGCCCGCGACGTCCGGCACGCCGCGCCCGCTGAGCGGCTGGCTGCCACCGCCCGTCATCGTGGCCGACAAACCCTGCTGCCACGCCGGCAACTCAAACGCGGCGCTGACGCCGCCGCCGCTCGCACCGCCCTGTGCACCGTCGTTCCACACGACCTCACGCGTGATCGCCGAACCGGACGCGCTCAGGTGCGTGCCGCCGCAGGCGAGCACGTACGGGCTCGATGCCGGGAAGTCGACCTGGTCGCCGCCGCCCGAGCCGTCGCTCGACCCGCTGTCCCCGGAAGCCGCACAGATTGTCACGCCGAGCGCCGCCGCCGATTGCAGCACGCTGTTAAGCGCATTCATTGACTGGCTGGTCCACACCGACTCCGGCGCGCCCCAGCTGATCGAAATGACCGACGGCTTGTGGGTCGTGTCGTGCACCGCGCGGCTCACCGCGTCGATGAAGCCGGCGTCGCTGTTCGGCGTGAAGTACACGGCGATGGTTGCGCGCGGCACGATCGCACCGACGATCTCGATGTCGAGCGTGACCTCGCCGTCCGGCCCGTTCGGGTCGCCGCTCGGTTTGTTGCCGGCCTGATCGACGCTGACCGCGGTCACGGTCGGCTCGCTGACGCCGAGGCTCGAGAAATAGGTCTTCAGGTCCGACGTGTTGTAGCCGCCGCCGAGCTCGATGATGCCGACGCACTGGCCGCCGCCGTCGCCTTGCGGAAACTGGTAGAGCGACGCGAGCTGCGGCGGCGTGAACGACTCCTGCTGCGCGCGCGCCGCCACGAACGGCGGCCGGATACGGAAGTGCGGTCGCGCCTGCGGCCGGTTGTCGAGCCCGAGCACCGCCTCGACGACGCCACGCAGGTCGTCCGGCACGCTGATGGTGCCGGTGCGGCCACGGAACTGGCCAGCCGAGTGGTGCTGGTAGCGTTCGAGCTTCACCTCGAACGCGCTCTGGAATTGCGCGATCGTGCCGCTCAGCAGCACCGAGCGCGCCGCCGGGTCCTCGCGCACGACGGTGAGCCCATGCGCGGCAGCGAACGCGCGGACTTTCGCGATGTCATCGGGCGCGGCGCCGTAGTCCTGGGCAAGCGCCTCGCGCGACAGCGGCTTCACGCTCGCGTCGCCGGCCTGGATGCGTTTCATCAACGCGTCGAACTGCGCCTGCTGCTGGCGGCGCAGCATCACGAAAACCTCGATCCGCTCGGCGGGATCGCATTGCCCGATGACCGTGGTGCCCTGCGCGACCTTACGCTCGCTGCCCGGCAATGGATACTTGCTGACCATGGTGTCGACTCTCCTGTTAGCGTGGCTTCGCACACGGTCATGCACGACCGCGCGGCCCGGCGGGGGCAAGCACGCCACGCGTCTGCACGAAGCGCATCGTTTGCGCGATACGCGGCAGGGGTTGTTCAAGAACTTCGTCCAAGCGTCCGACCCAGGTATTCGAACACAGTTCCGACGCGCGCGGCAGTCGTCCGGATGGCTAATGCGCGGCGCGGATGCGACACGCTATGATGCTGGAGCGGCATTCCCGCCGTTTCATTGCCGCGCGCGCCGCCTGCGCGCACGATCGAGAAATCAGAGGAACCCATGTCAATTTCGATGTATCAAGCATCACTGCCAGTGCTGATTCGCGGCCTCACCAACCTGCAGGCCATCCTCGGCAAGGCCGAGGCGCATGCCGCCGCGAAGCAGATCGAACCGTCGGTGTTCACCAATGCCCGGCTCGCGCCGGACATGCTGCCGCTCGTGCGCCAGGTGTATATCGCGAGCGATACCGCGAAGGGCTGCGCAGCGCGCCTCGCCGGCGTCGAGCCGCCGAAGTTCGAGGACGTCGAGCAGACTTTCGATGAACTGCGGGCCCGTATCCAGAAGACGATCGATTACCTGAAGGAATTCAACGAGGCGCAGATCGACGGCTCGGAGAGCCGCACGATCACGCTGAAATTGCGGCCGGGGCCGATCGAGTTCACGGGAGCGTCGTATCTGTTCGGTTTCGTGCTGCCGAACTTCTTTTTCCACGTGACGACCGCGTACGACATCCTGCGTCATAACGGGGTCGAGCTCGGTAAGCTCGACTATCTGGGCGGGATGCAGCAGTAAAGGGAGCGGGTGGGTCGTCGATCGCGGCGCCCCGCTCACACGTGCAGGCGCGGCTGGAATGCGATCACCGCCATGCCGGCCAGCGTCAGCGCGGCGCCTGCCGTGTCCCATAGCGTGGGCCGCACCTCGTCCACGACCCACAGCCACGCAATCGCCACCGCCACGTACACGCCGCCATAGGCCGCATACACGCGGCCCGCGGCGGTGCCATGCAGCGTCAGCAGCCAGGCGAACAGCGCGAGGCTTGCCGCGCCGGGCAGCAACAGCCACGCCGAGCCGCCCTCCTTTAGCCAACGCCAGGGCAGGTAACAGCCGAGGATCTCGGCAATAGCGGTCACGACATACAGCAGGAAAGTTTTCATCGACGAACGTGAGAAGGTGATTGTGTCGCCGCGCGTGCGCGCGGCGGCTGCGCTATCGGCTTTATTAACACAATCACTTGGCATCGTGCGCGCTGGACGTGCGACAGTCGCGCCACTTCAACTCGAACGGCCACCGGTCATGAGCATCGCATCACCCTGCGTCGATATCTGCAAGTTCGACGACAAAACCGGCCTTTGCATCGGCTGTATGCGCACGCGCGACGAATGCAAAAGCTGGAAAAAAATGAAGGACAAGCATCGCAAGAAAATTATCGAGGACCGGCCGCGGCGCGAGCGCAAGCTGAAGAAGTGAGCGGCGGACATCGCCGCTCGGCCGCTCACGCAATCTGACGCCAGCCTCGAGGGTCAATCCAGCGAAAGCCGCAGCGCGAAGCCGATCAACGCAGCCGAAAACGTCCAACGTTGCAGCGTTTGCGCCAGAGGATGGGCGCGCATCCAGTTGGCGATGCGCGCGGCGCCGATCGCATACAACGCGTCGAAGCATGCGCCGATCGCGAGCAGCACGACACCGAGCTCGATCATCTGCCACGCCACCGGCCCCGCTTCCGGCCGCACGAATTGCGGCAACAGCACCGAGCAGAACAGCAGCGCCTTCGGGTTCAGCAGATTGGTCAGCAGACCTTTGACGAACGCGGTCCGCAACGGCCGCGCCCCTCTATGCGCATCGCTCGAAGGAGTGGATTCCACTCGCGACGCGCCGGCCGCTTGTTTGTCACGTGCACCGGCGGGCAGTGCGAACCCGGGCGAGCGGAAAATCTGAATCCCGATCCACGCGAGATAGACCGCGCCGGCATAACGCACCGCGTCGTACAGCCACGGCGCGTTGCGCAGCAGCGCCGCCATGCCGCACGCCGACAGCGTCACGTGCGTCGCGCGCGACACGCCGAGCCCCGCGGCGGCAGCGAAGCCGCTGCGCACGCCGCGCGCGATGCTGGTTTGCAGGATCAGCGCCATGTCCGGCCCGGGCACCGCATAAACGACGATCAATGCCGCCACGTAGACGGCCAGCAGGTGAGCGGAAATCATCGGAGCCTCCTTGTTGTTCGAGGCTCCATCTTGCTATCGGAGACGGAGGGTTTGCTGGCGATTTTCGGCCAAGACTAATCCAAAAATAGCGGAATGCGCTAATATTTTCCTACGCAATGGCGCCTTCCACCAACCACCAGAAACCAGCTCCCCACCATGTCCGCCGACGATCTCGACAAAACCGACCGCGCGATTCTCGCCGCGCTGCAAAACGACGGCCGCATGTCGGTTGCGCGTCTCGCCGACATGGTCGGCCTCAGCGAGACGCCGTGCGCGCGCCGTCTGAAACGTCTGGAGAACGATGGTTACATCGACCGTTACCGCGCAGTGCTGTCGCGCGCTGGCCTCGGTCTGGGCGTGGTCGCCTTCGTGCTGGTGCGCTTCGCGGTGCACGACCGCGTGGTGGCGACGCGCTTCGAGCGCGAGGTGCAGGCGATCCCGCGTATCCTGTCGTGCCATAACGTGTCAGGCAGCGCCGACTACATCCTGCAGATCGTCGCGCGCGACCTCGACGACTACGGCACCTTCATGCGCGATGAACTGCGCAGCCTGCCGGGCGTGACGTCGGTGGAATCGGCCTTGTCATTGCGCGAAGTGAAAGCGTTTGGCGGTCTGCCGCTGTCCTGAACGCGAACGTGGCATAGTCACCCCTTTAGTCCCCTTTTGGAGCGGCGCGAGCCGTTCCGACGCAACCCGACGACCCCGGAGTTCTCATGGATCACGACAAGGCGCGAGCCGAAGAAACCGCCGCAATGGAACGCGTGTTGACCGCCACCAAGCGTGTGCAGACGGCGTTCGCGTCGCTGCAATCGCAATTCCCGCCGGCAGGCAGCGGCAAACCCTCGCAATTTGCGTTGCAGACTTTCGACGCCGCGCTGCAGGAACTCGAAGACGCGCAAGCCGCGTTCGACGAACTGCTCGGCGATCTGCTCGACGGCAATCGTTGAGCGCTAGCGAGCGTCTGACCGGCGCCCCACTCTCCAGCCGGCTCGCATGCCAGGCGCCGCCGCCCGCGCCTCAACGTGCATCCGTCTCCACCACCGCTTCACAGAGAATCGGAAAGTTGACCGAGTTCGCGATGTAGCACTTCTGATGCGCGACGTGATGCAGATGCATGGCCTGCTCGACGTCGCCGCCCGCGCGGATCGTCACGCGCGGGCGCAGCACGATCTGCGAAAAGCGGCCTTCGTAAGGGGAATCGAGCATCGTGCCTTCGGCGTCGTCGCGATAGTCGAGCACCACGATGCCCGCGTCCGAGCACAGATGCAGGTACCAAAGCTTGTGACACGCGCTCGCCGACGCGACCAGCAGGTCCTCGGGATTCCAGCGCGTCGCGTCGCCGAGAAACGCCGCGTCCGATGAACCCGGAATGTCGGGCTTGCCGTCGGAAGAAATCACGTGATCGCGGCCGTAGTCGCGGTAGCCGGAGGTGCCGCTGCCGCGGTTGCCGGTCCATTGCACCGATACGTGGTACTTGTGCTCGCCGTGTGCCATTCGCTTCCCCTGTGGTCGGATCGGATCTGCATTCTATACGCCGCCCTAGCGCGGCGGCGCCGCGCGGCCGGTCACGTTCGGCGCGCGCGGGTCGGGGCTCATGTAGAGCGCCGTACCGTTCGCGCGCATGTTGTTGAGCGCGCCGCCCGAGCCGGTCGCGCCACCGGAGCCGAGCCCATATGAGCCACCGGCCGACATGCCGGGTCCCGGCATCGCACTCGGACTGACGCCGGTACCGATGCCCATTGCACCGCCGGCAGCCGCATTGCCGCTGCCCGCGCCGGAGCCCGCACGGGTTCCGGTTTGGCTGCCGCCAGGACTGCCCAATTGCTGAGCCTCGACCGTCCCTGCGCCCCCCGCCGTCAACAGCGTCACGAGCAACGCCGACCACACGATCCCACCTGTTGCTGTCTTCATAGCTCCCCCTAGCGCATCGATCCGCCGAGCCACGATATCTATTCTGAGCCGATCGTCCGACCGCTGCAGAAGCGCCTCCGCCCGCGCCCACCGTTTGCCCGTGCGCGTTATGATCGGTCGTCTCGCCCAAACGGCCGATCGCGCACGATGGAGCACGCCTACAGCCAACTTTTGCATCTGCTCGCCGGCCACTCGACGTGGATGCTCGCGGTCGTGTTCCTCGCCGCTTTTTTCGAATCCATCGCCGTCATCGGCACCTTCGTTCCAGGCAGTACCGCGATGTTCCTCGCCGGCGCGCTGACCGGCACCGGCTCGCTGAGCCTTGCCTGGGTCTTCGTGTGGGCGATCGTCGGCGCGGTCGCCGGCGACGGCGCCAGCTTCTGGCTCGGCGATCGCTACAAGGAGCGTATCGTCACGCTGTGGCCGTTCCGCGCACACCCCGGCGTGCTCGACGCGGGCCAGCGCTTCTTTCTGAAGCATGGCGCGAAGAGCGTCGTGCTCGCCCGCTTCATCGGCCCATTGCGGGCGATCGTGCCGGTCGTCGCGGGCATGATGGGCATGCGGCCGCTGCGCTTCCTCGCGATCAACGTGCTGTCCGCGTTGTTGTGGGCACCCGCGCACATCCTGCCCGGCGTCGTGTTCGGCGCGTCGGTGCTGCTCGCGGGCGCGGTGTCGTTCCGGCTCGTCGTGATCATCGCGATGCTGGTGTGCATCGTGTGGCTCAGCTTTCGCGGCGCGGGATTCCTCGTATCGCACGCGAATGCATGGTCGAGCGCGGCGGGCCGTCATCTCGGCAGCTGGGCATGCCGACATCCGGGGCCGCTCGGCCGCATCGCGCGCCGCATGCTCGACCCCGACACGCCCGATGCGACCCATCTGCTCGTGACGTCGCTGATCGTGCTGGTGGCCGGCGCGCTTTTCTTCGGCGTCCTTGAAGACGTCGTCAGCGGCGATCCGTTGACCACCGTCGATCTGTCCGTCTATCACTTTCTGCAATCGGTGCGCACGCCGTGGGGCGACACGGTACTCGCGGCGCTCGGGACGCTCGGCAGCGGCATCACGCTGCTCGCGCTGGTCGTCACGGTCGCGCTGTGGATGGTATGGGAGAGGCGCTGGCGCACGATCACCTACTGGCTGGCTGCGGTCGTATTTTCGCAGTTGCTGATTCTCGGCCTGCAACTCGCGATGCGCCGCGCCCCGCCCAATGAGTTGATGGCAGGCCACTTCGTGTTTCCGAGCAATCACGTCGCCGCGACGGTGATCGTCTACGGATTTCTCGCGTTTCTGCTCGCGCGTCGCGTCGACAAGCTCGAAGGCGTGCTGGTTGCCGGTGCGAGCATCATCGTCGTGATCGTGGTCGCGCTTGCGGGCGTGTACTTCGGCCGCTACTGGGTGTCCGACGCGATCGGCGGCGCGGCGCTCGCGTATGTGTGGGTCGCGCTGATCGCGCTTACGGCGATCTGGCGGCATCCGCGGCCGCCGCCGCCGCGCCGTTTCATGCCGCTCGTGGTGCTCGCGGTGGTGGTGCTCAGCGTCGGCCTGCAGCTCGGCGTCGCCATGCCGGCGCCGCCGAACAGCGCGCCGCAACCACCACCGGTGCAGTTCACGCAGGCGCAGTGGGAGCGCTCCGAGTGGCGGCGGCTGCCGTGCTATCGCTCCGACATGGGCGGCGATCGCAAGGAGCCGCTGACGTTGCAATGGGTCTCCGAACCCGCTTCGATCCGCGAGCTACTGCGCGCGCGGGGCTGGGTCGAGGGCACCGACGTGTCCGCGCACAGCCTGCTGTCGCTCGCCTCACCCGATGTCGCGGCGGCGGCGCTGCCGGTACTGCCGAAGCTGAACAATGGCGTGCCGTCGTCGCTGGTCTTCATGCGGCCTGGCGAATCGCGCGAGGAACGTTACGTGCTTCGCTTCTGGCCGAGCAGTTACGCGGTCGGCAACGGCACTTCCGCGGCGCCGCTGTGGGTCGGCGCGTTCGCGCACGAGCGGCTGAGCCGGCCGTCCTGGCCGCTGAACATTCTGCGCATCGACCGCAATGGAACGCCGATCGACTCACGCGCCAGGTTGGGCGAAGAGCTCGGCGCGACGGTCCTCGCGCAAGTCGATTGTCACGGCGTGCCGGTGTCGCTGCTGGTCTCGCCGAGGGAATGAGCGTCATATGCAGGCTACTCAGGCAACCCCCGACTCAACGATTCGATAAAGGAGACAACCGTGGGCCGCTTTTCGACCGAACAACTCGACGACTACGCAGCGACGTTCGAACGCGACGGCATGGTCGTTCTGCGCCAGCACTTCCCGAAGCCGACGCTGCTCGCATGGCGCGACGCGTTCGCGCCATTGCTGCAACAGCAGATCGCCGCGCAGGCGACCGCCGTGCGCGGCGAAAACCGGCACTACATCACGCTGCCTTTCACGGGGGTATTCGCCGATCAGTCGATCTTCTGTGATCCGGACGTGCTCGGCATCGTCGAGCGCGTGGCCGGCGACGACCCCGTGATGTGCCAACTGGCCACCGACACGCCGTTGAACGGCTCGACGTATCAGGAGATTCATCGCGACACACCGGCGCTGTTCGACGGCGAAGCGGAGACCCCGTCGTTCCAGCTCGCGGTCAACTTTCCGTTATGTGACGTCACGCTCGAGAACGGCCCCTTCGAAACGACGCTGGGTACGCATCGGATGCGCGCCGAAGACGCGCTGAACGCGTGGCGCGACGGCCGCCTGCCGTTGCTTGCGATCACGATGGAACTCGGCGACGTGATGATTCGCGACGTGCGCGCGCTCCATCGCGGCACGCCGAACCGCACCGAGCTGCCGCGTCCGATGGTCGTGATCGGCTATAGCCGCAGCTGGTATTTCCGACCGGAAGTCCGCATCGACGTACCCGACTCCGTCTATCAGCAATTGGCACCACGCGCGAAACGCCTGCTGCGCCATATGCCGCGCGTAAGCGAACTCGACAATGCGTTCGCGCCGGAGCAATACCGGAAATTCGCCTATTGAAGTAAGTATTCATTCGTCGCATTGACCGCGCAACGAATTATCACGAAAGCGAATCGCTAATTGACGCGCAATTACATCGGATTGCGAGTGACACGCGATTTGACATTTAAACCTTCGTTGCGCAAATGCAACGACACGCCCGCATCATCCGCACTTCTGCCGCGCTATTTGCACCGATAGCGCTCCTAATTCATTTTTCCACTCACGCAATCCGAAATAGCGCTGGCAGAATAGGCAAAAAAACAGTTAGCGGGAATCGGCATGCACCGCCGTTCCTGCAACGAGACACGCGGACCCTGATTTTCTACCCAAATTCATGCTTTAACGCTATCGTCTTATTGCGACCTGAACTCGTAGACCACCAGGAGCTCCGTGTGCGGAATCGATCGATACCTCGCGTGAAGAAAGACCGCCAGTCCGCCATACGCAGCCGCCGCTCGCGTGGTTCCCGATTATCGTCAAGTCCGCTTTACGGCTCGCTTTCCCGCTCGTTGTCCAGGCTTCTTCCCCGGTTATCGCTTTGCATGAGCGCGCTGGTGCTCGCCGGCTACTGCGCGTATAGCTTCGCTGGCGTTTCCGTATTGCGTCCGCCGCGCGAAGCGCTATCGAGCAGTCCGCTCGAAGTGACGATCGTCTATGCCGGCGATCTGCCCGGCGGCACCGAAGTAGACGTGCCGGCGCAATTGAACATCGCGATCAGCAATACCGAGTTGATACCGCGTCGGTTGGCGCTCGCGCTCACTCGCGAAAGCGGCGCCCCGGAGCACCTGAAGCTAGCCGCCGGCGAACTGAGGGCAGTGCGCTATACCGGCACCTGGCCCGAATGGGCGCGCGGCGCGATGCAGATCGACGTGCCGGATCTCGACGTGTCGCCATCGTACGTGTTGCTGACGCATCCGCCGCGCTCCGGCAAGGACGCGGCGCTCGCGTCGGCCGGGGGCGCAAATGCAACGACGGGAACGACGGCGGCTGGCACCATGAGCGGCGCACCGTCGTCGTCGAGCCTGATCGCGTCGTCGCCCGCACCGTCGCGGCCGGATGCGCCGGTGCCGCAAATCAACACTTTCCTGAGCCGCTTCTCCGCCTACGAGCCGATGTACTTCGCCGATGGCTGGGGCCAGGATGGCGACAATCTCGCGAAATTCCAGCTGAGCTTCAAGTTCCGCCTCGTCATTCCAGACGACCCGCGCTCGCGTAGATTCGTGGACAACCTGTACTTCGGCTATACACAAACCTCGCTGTGGGCTATCGAGGAGTACTCGTCGCCGTTCCGCGACACGAGTTATTTGCCCGCCCTCTTCTACTACCTCGAAGACACCGGCTGGAAGAGCAAGTGGTGGAGCAGAATGGGCGTGATGGCCGGCTACGAGCACGAATCGAATGGACGCGACGGTCCGGAATCGCGCGGCGTCGACTATGTGTTCCTGAAGCCGATCTGGGATTTCGGCGACATCAACGGCTACCATCTGACCATCGAGCCGAAGATTTATTACTACACGCACATCGCCGGCGAGAACCATGACATCGCCGACTACCGCGGCTACGTGGATCTGCGGTTCATCTACGGCAGCCCCGATGGCGCGCAACTGGACACGACGCTGCGCAAAGGAACGAAAGGCGGCAAAGGCAGCATCGATACGCAGTTCACCTATCCATTGGCGAAGCTGATCAACAGCCGCTGGGGCGGTTACGTATGGCTCGGCTTCTTTAGCGGTTATGGCGAGGACATTCTCGACTACAACCAGCATCGCTGGATTGCGCGAATCGGCTATAGCATCACACGCTAATCCGGAATTCGCCGGAGATGCAAGCAAAGGGCCGCCGAGCGGCCCTTTTGCCATTCGAGGACGGCGCACGACGTGCCGTAATACCTCGAAAGTCCTGCCGTAATTCTTTCAAAAGATTGCCCAGAGCCGATTCCCACCCGGCGGGCAACCCGTCTTAAATCCGCTCGTGAATGCTGTGTGCACGAACAGACGGGCATATCGGTGCGGATTTCTCTAGAGTTGAAGGGTCGCCGGTCCAACCGGCTGGCCACGCCGCGCGCTGACTTTTCCAGCGTCTAATCAAAACCAAGGAAAAACCAATGAAAACCGCTCTCCTTAAAGACCTGTCGACCGTTTCAAACGAGCCAACCGGACTTCTTTTGCATCGGAATAGTGCACCGCTTGCGCTCAAGCACGAAATTCACCCGGAACAGATCCGGGATAGCCTGCCGGCCCGCCAGGGGGGAGTCGGCTTTCTGTTTCACGCGACCGATTGGGAGACCCTTTCATTTTCTTTTCACAACGTTCGCGAACGCAGCGAATCGTTCGAAGAAGAATTGTGGAAGACCAAGCCTTTCATCGCCTCGCCGATCTATTCGGGCTCGCAGGTGATCGGCGCGAATATCGCCTGCCCGGTGCCGCTCGAAATGTGGCTCGGCAGCCCGCGCGGCATCAAGCGCTTTCGCGCGACGCAATTCTTTCCGGCGCTGGAGCTCGCCAGAAAGGCGGGCTTGAACATGGTCGCGATGGGCGCGTCGACGCCGTACGCATGCAACTACGGCGCGCTGCCCCGGCCGGTCAAGCCACCTCACATCACGACCGGCCACGCGGCGACCGCGGCGATGCTGAAGGACTGGGCGATGCATTGCTGCGAACGGCTCGACCTCGAATTCGGCAACACGAAGCTCGCGCTGTTCGGCGCGGCCGGCCGGCTCGGCACGACGGTCGCCAAGTATCTGCTCTACAAGGATGCGCCGAAGGAACTCGTGCTGATCGATCTGCCGGACAAGCTCAACCTGCTGACCGATCAGGCGAACGAGCTGCTCGCGTCGGACCTGCTCGGCAAATCCAAAGTATCGGTGCATACGTTCAGCCCCGACACGCCGCTGCCCGACTTCGACGGCGCGATCCTCGCGAGCAGCACGAGCGTGCCTTACCTGAGCGCCGCCGATCTCAAACGCGCGCAATTCTGGATCGACGATTCGCATCCGCGCGCGGCCAGCGTCGAAGCGGAACTCGCTTCTCGCGGTCATACGCTCTATATTGAATGCTTCGCGCGTGGACCCGCTGAACTCGACACCGCTTTCCCGTTCCGGCTGCCGTCCACCCGCGACTGCTATACCTGCTTTGCCGAAGGCTATTCCGCGTGGCAAGAAGGCATCGCATCCGATTTCATCATCGGTAGCCCGCCCGTATGGTCGGTCTCTTATACTCATGGTCTCCTGAAGAAGTACGGCTTTTCGGTCGGACCGTTTCACGGCAAGAACGGCGATTCGCTCGCCGAAGGCGTCGCAGCACAGCAATTCAATACGCATGAAATGATGGGTTCCTGATGAACTCGGAGGCCTGATGGCGAGACCGCGCGAAAGTATGCGGGACATGCTGGAAAGAAGCAGGTTCGCGATTCGATGGGGAGGCGCACTCGGCCTCCTGTGTCACCCCATCTATTACATTGTCTGGACCTACCTCCTTCCGCAGCCTTACGACAACCTGCTGCTGCGACTCAGCGCGGCGGCCGTCTGCGTTCCGCTGCTGTTTCAGGCGCGCTGGCCGAGGCGCTACAACCCCGCGCTGCTGATCTACTGGCATTGCTGCCTGATTTACGTGCTGCCCTTCGTCTGCACTTTCCTGACCGTCAGAAACGGTTTCTCCACGATGTGGATGATGACCGAGGTCATGATGATCTTCATTCTGGCGCTATGTATCGACAACCCGCTGCTGCTGATAACGTGCATCGGAATCGGCGTGTTTTCCGGCGGCCTCGCCGGCGTGTTGAGCTCGCCGACGCCGGTCGTTCTCAGCGCCGAGGACAAGTCCAACCTTGCGCTGCTGCCGGTGGTCGTGCTGTGCAGCATGGCGTTCAGTCACGCGATCAGCAAGGGACGCATCTTCGTCGAAAAGAACCGCGCGTTGCAGGCGCTCGCGGGTTCCATCGCGCACGAGATGCGCAATCCGCTGAGCCAGTTGCGGCACGTGCTCGACCGCGTCGAGGAAGCGTTGCCCTCGGCGAACAGGGCGGGCGCGGCGCCGACGCTCACCGACGGCACGGCCTCGCTGATGTACAACCATCTCGCGCAGGGCCAATTGTCGATCGAGCGCGGCCTGCGCATCATCGCGATGACGCTCGACGAAGTCGCCGCGAAATCGATCCGCCCGGATAGTCTCAGCTACCTGCATGCCGGCGCGACCACGCGCAAGGCGCTCGCCGAATACGGCTTCGACAACGACAAGGAACGCGCGAAGGTGAGCGTCGTCGTCAACCGCGACTTCGTGTTCAAGGTCGACGAGACGGTCTATCTGTTCACGCTGTTCAACCTGATCAAGAACGCGCTGCATCACATCGTCGCGTATCCGCAGGCGACGCTGACATTGACCGTCGATACCGACTCGGTGATCGTGCGCGACACCGGCCCCGGCATCGCGGCGGAGATCCTGCAGCATCTGTTCGAGCCGTTTCGCACGGCCGGCAACTCGGGCGGCACCGGGCTCGGGCTCGCGTACTGCCAGCGCGCGATGCGCGCGTTCGGCGGCAGCATCGACTGCGAATCGGAACTCGGCAAGTTCACCGCATTCACGCTGCGCTTTCCACCGGTGGCGGCCGACGAGGTCGCGGAGCACGAGCGGCGCCTGTTCGAACGCGCGATGCCGGCGTTCAAGGGCAAACGAGTGCTCGTGGTCGACGACGACGCCACGCTGCGGGCCCGCACCCGCCGCGTGCTGACCAAGGCCGGCGCCTATGTCAGCGAGGCGTCGGGCGGCGAGCTTGCGCTCGCCACGTTGCGGCGCGCGCCGCTCTACGACCTCGTGCTGATGGACATCAGCATGCCCGATCTGGACGGCTACGCGACGACCGAGCGCATCCGCGCCGACCGGGACTGCCCGAACCGCAACGTGCTGATCGCCGCCTATACCGCCGAACCGGGCAACGCGGTGCGGCTGCGTGCGCGGCGCGCCGGCATGGACGAGATCATCGGCAAGACGTCGAGTGTGCAGGAGCTGATCACCGCGGTGCAGGCCCTGTTCGACAACGGCGTGCGGCATCAGCCGGGCGAGCTGCCCGACAGCTTCGCCGGCAGAACCTTCGTGATCGCCGACGACGACACCTATAGCCGGCTGGTCGCGAAGGCTTATCTGGAGCGCTGCGGCGCGAGCGTCGTCGAGGCCGACCACGGTCAGGCGGTGCTGACCAACCTGCACGAAGACGGCTTCATCGACGCGATCCTGATGGACGTGAACATGCCGGGCATGAACGGCATCGAGACGACGAAATCGATTCGCGCGCGCACCGATGCCTACGCGACGCTGCCTATCATCGCGCTGACCAGTCACACCGATGCCGAAGCGGCGCAGGCTTGCCTTGCCGCCGGGATGAACGAGGTGTTGATCAAGCCGGTGCAGGCCGGCTCGCTGTACGCATGTCTCGCGCGGCAGTTCGGCACACGCAGCGCGCCGATTGCGGACTCTCCATCTTCACAACGGATCATGCAAACCGCTGGCGAAAGCGCGCAAACGGATTTTGCCGCGACGCCGGTGGCATTGGCCCCAACTGGGAGCGCGCACGCGGCCGCCCCCATCGCCGAAGAAAGCCTGCTCGATGAGCCGCACCTCGAAGAACTGGTCTCGCTCGATCTGCTCGACGAATCGTTCCTGAACGGCATCGAACAGATCCGCTCGCTCGTCGCGCGGCTCGCGGCAAACAGCGCGGCTGTCGATATCAAGGCGACACACGCGAGCTTGCATGCGCTGCTTGGCGTCAGCGGCAACATCGGCGCGAAGGCACTGCATCGCTATGCGCGGCAGATCTATCCACGCGTGATCGGCGGTGAGTGGCCAGTGGAAACCGACTGGCTCGTGCAGATCCGCACGCTGGGCGCGCGCTCGACCGACGCGTTGCAGCGATATTACGCGGCGGCGAAAGGCCGGCGCGATCATCGCGATGCGCTGAGCGATTGAGCGCGCGCGCCGCCGCCGTCAGAACTTGTGCAGCACGCCGATCGCAACCGCCAGCTGGTTCGCGCCGGTCTTCACGGTCGTCGTCGCGACCGAAGTCGCCCATCCCGTCGCACTCAGCGCGGCCTTCGAGCTGTTGATCACATAGGTGATGTCGGTGTACAGCGCGGTGCGCTTCGATAGCCAGTAGTCCGCGTTGACACCGGTGCTCAAAGCGTGCGCGTCGACGTGGCGATACGCATGGTAGTAAGTCGCGGCTGCGAGGTCCAGCGCCGGCGTCGCCTTGTAGCGCACGCCCGCGAACGCCATCGACTGCGGCGGCGAGGCGGTGAGCGTCGACGGGACATCGTTCAGCAGCAATTCGTAGCCGCCGTACAGCGTCGCCTTGCCGATCGCATACGAACCGCCGGCCACGTAGCGCCGCTCGCTGTCGCCCGATGTCGCGATCACCGAGCCTTGGCGCTGCTCGTACACGAACGTGAGATTGAGCGGCCCCTGCACGTAGCGTCCACCGACGTCGTACTGCTTGCCGACGCGGAACGAGCCCGCCACCGGCACGTTGGAGCTGACTGCGTCATAGCCGAAGCTGTAGAGCGCGTTCAGCTCGAACGGTCCCACATGGCCGAGATACGACACCGCGTTGTCCGCCCGACCGACGAACTGCGCGTCCTGCGCGGACAGTCCGTAACTCGAATAACCGAGCGGATCGAGAGCGAGGAAGTAGCGGTACATCGGCGTCATCTGCCGGCCGAGCATCATCGCGCCGTAGTGATCCGATTCGAGTCCGACGAACGCCTGCCGGCCGAACAGCCGCCCGCCTTGCTGCAGCGCGCCGGTGTTCATCGCCATGCCCGATTCGAGCGTGAAAATCGCCCGCAGTCCGTTGCCGAGATCTTCCTTGCCGGTGAAACCCCAACGCGAATTCTGCCGGTTGCCGGTGCCGAGCGCGACCTGGGTGCCCGACGATCCCTGCGGCGTGACGGCGTGAGTCACGTAGGTCACCCCCGAGTCGACAATGCCGTACAGCGTGACCGACGACTGCGCATGCGCCGCGCCGCTGATGCCGATACCAATACCACATGCAAAAAGGACCTTCGACGGCCTGGCGAGAGGCTTGTGCGTCACCATGTGTCTCCTGCTGGAAATTGAGTTGTTTTGTGCTGCGA
The DNA here is from genome assembly GCF_040948665.1 of Paraburkholderia sp. BR14320. Lineage (NCBI taxonomy): Bacteria > Pseudomonadati > Pseudomonadota > Betaproteobacteria > Burkholderiales > Burkholderiaceae > Paraburkholderia > Paraburkholderia sp. BR14320. The sequence goes on along the minus strand of NZ_JBFPKG010000035.1, from coordinate 47,859 downwards.
AAGCGTGATCGTTCGATCTCTGTGGTCGCGGTAGCCGGCGCGTGGTCGCGGCGGCTACCGGAGAGAGTCGGTCATTCGCGTGCGATGTGCGGATTGACGAAGAACATTGCGACGACCGCGATAGCGGGTCCGATCGCAAGCGTGATGAGTGCGAGCATGAACGAATGACTCGCGCCATACAGCGAGCCGACCACCATCGGCGACACCGCGCTGCCGGACTGCCAGATCGCATTGGTCCAGCCGGCGCTCGCGCCGGCGAGGCGCTTGCCGGATGCGTCGCTGACCTGTGCCATCAGCACCGGCAGGTAGCCGAACGAGAACGCCCCGAGGATCGGCGCGACCAGATAGAACTGATGCGCGGTCGAGCAGTAGCCGAACACCAGCAGCGCGATCGTGAACGCGATCAGGCAGCCGATCGACATCATCCGCCGCGACACGCCAGGCAGATCGGAGATCCAGCCGAGCGTCGGCTTCGCGATCACCGCGCCGATGCCGAACGAGGCGACGATCGATCCGGCGACGATCGGCGCAATGCCGTATTGGCGCGTCATCAGCGCGTTGCTCCATGCGGCGAAGCCGACGGTCGCCCACAAGCCGCCGCAGCCCGCGATCGACAGCGCGATCAGGTTGCGGTTGCGCAACAGGCCGAGCATGTCCTGCAGGCTGTTGCGCGCGGGCTTCGCTTCGTTCGACGGCCGGTTCTTCAGCAGCAGCAACGTGACGACGCCCCACGCGAACGTGACGATGCCGAGCATATGGAATGCGTTCGACCAGCCGTGCCGCGCTGAGAACGACGGCACGACCGCGTTCGCGATTACGACGGCGAGCGACGTCGCGGTCGTGTAGAGGCCCATTGCGCGGCCCCGGTCGCGCGTGAACCATGCGGGAATGATCTTCATGCCGGCCGAATAGTCGGCGCCCGCCGCGAAACCCATCGCCGCCTGAATCACGATGCCGAAGGCGAGCGAATGCGTATAGCCGAAGGTGAACGTGAGCACGCCCAGGGGCAGCAGCGCGAGCGTGAGCATCGCGCGACCGCCGAGCAGATCGGTCAGCATGCCGCCGACCACGTTCGCAAGCACATAGCCCGCGTAGAACGCGGTCACGAACGCACCGAGCATCGACACGCTGATGCCGAGCGACGCGCCGACCGGCGCGGCCACCGTACTCCACGCCACGCGGACCACATAGCTGAGCAGAAACGCGGCCCACACGATGAACAGCGCGACCCAGCGATACGGGTTCGTGTCGGCGCTACTCGCCTCCCGTGCGGCGTTCGTGGCCCAGACGCTCGCGGACATGCCCTCCGACGACGCCAGATTCTTCTCCATGACTCCTCCAATGCCGGGCGTGCCAGCGGCCGCCCGTTTTCTTTCTGATGGATAGGGCGCCGGCCGCCTGCTGTGACCGGCGCCGGCGATTGCCGTTACAGATCGAGCACCAGCACCCTCGACTTCGCACGTGAACAGCACGGCAGGAACTGATCGTTGCGGGCCTGCTCCTCAGGCGACAGGTACAGATCCCGGTGGTCGGGTTCACCTTCGAGCACCCGCGTAATACAGGTGCCGCAGATGCCCTGCTCGCACGACACCGGCACGTCGACGCCCGCCGCCGTGAGCGCCTGCGTGACCGTGCAATCGGCCGCGATCGACACGACGCGGCCCGAGCGCGCGAGCCGCACGTCGAACGAGCCGCCGTCGCCGGCAGGCTGCGCCGCCGCGAAGTATTCGTAATGCAGACGATCGTCGCTCCAGCCGAGCGAGCGCGCCGTGTCGAGCACCGCGTTCATGAAGCCCTGCGGACCGCACACGTACAGATGCCGGTCCGCGCCGACTGTCAGCAGTGCGTTCAGATCGAGCATGCCGTGCTCGTCGTCGAAGTGGTATTGCGCGTTGTCGACCCACGACGACGCGGCGATTCGCTCGACGAACGCTGCCCGGCTCTTCGAGCGCGCGCAGTAATGCATGTCGAACGCCGCGCCCATCGCTGCCAGCTGCTCCGCCATGCAGAGAATCGGCGTGACGCCAATGCCGCCCGCGAGCAATAGCGGCTTCGCGTCGTGCCGGGCGAGCGGGAAATGATTGCGCGGCACGCCGATGCGGATCGCGTCGCCTTCGTTCACCGCGTCGTGCATGCGCAGCGAGCCGCCGCGCGAATCGGCGTCGCGCAACACCGCGATCTGATACCGGTGACGCTCGTGAGGCGCGTTGCACAGCGAGTACTGCCGCACCGGCCCACCCGGCACGTAGACGTCGATGTGCGCGCCCGCCTCGAACGGCGGCAGCTCGCGTCCGTTGACATCGACGAACTCGAAGCCGGCGATCCCGTCGGCTTCGTCGCGCCGTGCGGCAACCCGCACCATTAGCGTGGAATCGGTCATGTTCATGCCACCTCTCCTCCGCTCACATCGCCGACAGGCCGCCGTCGACCATCAGCGTCGTGCCCGTGATGTACGACGCCTCGTCGCTCGCGAACCATAGGATCGGCCATGCGATCTCTTCGGGCGATGCCCAGCGGCCTATCAGCGACGTGTCCTGGCGCTGGGTCTTCAGCGCTTCGACGCTCTTGCCTGCTGCAATGGCGCGGTTCACGTGGAATCCGGTCAGCGTCGAACCGGGGCATATCGCGTTCACACGCACGCCGTTCGCGGTCTCCTCGAACGCGAGCGTGCGGGTCATCGCCAGCATGCCGGCCTTGGTCGCGTCGTACAGGCCCATGCCCTTGCGGCCGGTCACCGCATAGCACGACGATACGTTGACGATACTCGCGCGGCCCGCGCGACGCAGGAACGGCAGCGCCGCCCTGCAATAGTTCGACGTACCGACCAGATTGACCGACACCATCGCCTGCCACTCGGCCGGCGTCGCGTCGGCGAGCGCGCTGTAGTTGCGCATCGCCGCGTTGTTCACCAGCACGTCGAGCCGGCCGAACGAAGTGGCGGCGAACTGCACCGCGCGCACCGCATCGGCGTCATCCGACACGTCTGCCGCGAACGTCTCGACACGCGCGGACGGATCGGCCGTTTTCAGTTCGTCCGCGACGCGCGCGAGCGCCTCCGGATTCGCATCGACGAGCACCACCGCGGCGCCCTGGGCGCAGAACACGCGCGCGGTGGCGGCGCCGATGCCTCCTCCGCCGCCAGTGATCAGCGCGACCTTGTCTTCGAGTCTTTTACGTTGCTGCATTGCTTGCCGGCGCGCAGCCGGCCTCCTTTTGCGGAATGGGCAGAAAGTCCAGTCGGACCAGGTGACGACACGCGGAGCCGAAACGAAGTCCGGCCCCGCCGTGCATCAGATCGTGTAGATCGGCTGGTCCTTGCCGTCGTGCAGATGGATCACCGCCCATTCCTGTGGCTTCTGATCGCGCGGCAGCAGCACGCCGGCCGCGCGCACGCGCTGCTGGTCGGCGTCGATCGCGGGCGGATCGGTATCGGGCACCAGCGCGGTTGCCGCCTCGTACATCATGCGGCGCGCCATTACGATTGCGCGGTCGGTCGGCAGCAGCTTTTCCTTGCTGTGATCCTGGATCGGACCCATGCTTTCCTGCAGCGACGCGTCCTGCATCGCGAAGCCGAACACGCCCGAATACGCGCGTTTTTCCTTCTGCGCCTTGCGATCGATCAGATAGTCGTTGTCCTTGTTCGCCTTCGGACGGAACGAGCCACCCTCCTCGTACTCGCAGTGAATGCCCTTGCCGGCATTCAGGTCGGCCAGTTCCTGCTCGTCGAGCGGACGGTCCGGACGGAAGTTGATGCTCCACGCCCAGCAGCTGTGATCGTCGATCGGTACCCACACGTGGCCCGCGAGCGAGTGGTCGCCGAACGGCGGGATCAGCGTGTACCACGGGAACAGCCACTGCGTGACGCGCCAGTAGTACGAATCCGGCTCGCCGTTGCGGCGCCCGAACAGCGTGAGGCCGAACGGCTGCTTCTCGATCTCGAAGATCACGTTGCCGTCCGCCTTGATGTAGTCGAGCGCCTTCGTGCCCTGGTGCATCGGATCATCGTCGACTTCGTAGCGGTGCACGTACGACACGTGGCTCGTGTCGATGCCGCCTTCCATGGCCTGTAGGTAGTTCGATTCCTGCAGCCGCTTGGATACGAACACGTGGCTCTCCGGCAGGTTGCACCACTCGAGATCCGGCGGCGCCGGCTGGCGGTCCTTCGGCCCCATGTACGCCCACACGATGCCCGCGCGTTCGATGCACGGATACGCGGTGATGCCCATGTGCTTGCACGCCTGCGGTGCGGACGGCACTTCGACGCAGTTGCCGTTGCGGTCGAATTTGAGGCCGTGATACGAGCAGCGAATGCCGTTCTCCTCATTGCGGCCGAAGTACAGCGACACGCCGCGGTGCGAGCAGAACTCGTCGATCAGCGCCGGCTGGCCTTCGGAATCGCGAAAGGCCAGCAGCTTTTCGCCGAGGATCTGCACGCGCACCGGCGGGCAATCCGGCTCCGCGACTTCGCTCGCGAGCAGCACCGGCACCCAGTAGCGGCGCATCAGATTACCCATCGCCGTGCCCGGGCCAGTGCGAACCAGCGTCTCCGACATGTTCTTGTCCATAATTCCTCCGAATCCGGTTGTCCATTGTGTGAGAATGTGATCTCATTGTACGGACAGATTGATTTGCGTCAAGTTCGTTCCGATAGGGACTTTCACTACAATGTGCAATCGACGCGGACCGACGTGGAAAGGAAATTTCAAATGGAAGAGAAAAAGCCGCACGAAAATGTGCGAGCAGTCGAGCGGGCGCTAGAAATTCTTCTGGCGTTCCGCCCCGGGGACAAGGAACTGACCGTTGCGGAGTTGCTGACCCGCGTGGACCTGAGCCGGCCGACGCTGTACCGGCTGCTGAATACGCTCGAACAGAACGGCTTTCTCGCGTCGTCCGGCGAGCCGCAGCGCTTCAGGCTCGGCAGTTCGGTCGCGCAAGTCGCGCACACGTGGATGGCGAACAATACGATCGCGCAACTCGCGCAGCCGATGCTGCGCGAGCTTTGGGAAGCGACCTCTGAGACGGTCGCGTTGTTCGTGCCGGAGGGCACCTACCGGATTTGCGTGGCCGAACTGGAAAGTCCGCAGCCGCTCAGCTTCCGGCGCGGGGTCGGCTATCGCGAGAAGCTAGTGCTCGGCGCGAGCGGCCGCACGATTCTTTCGCAGATGCCGCTGTCAGAGGACGATCTGCGGCGCTATCTGACCGATCCGAATCAGGACGTCGCGACGCTCGCCGCCGATCTTGATGCGGTCCGCGCAAAGGGCTTCGGCACCAGCCATCACGAGCTGATCGCCGGTGCGGTCGCGGTGGCCGCGCCGTTCTTCAACGGCGCGAACCAGGTGGCGGGTTCGGTGTGCATCTTCGGGCCGAGTGTGCGCGTAACCGATGAGCGCGTCGCGCAGTTCGCGGCGTTGCTCAAGCGAGAGGTGGGCAATCTGTCGCGCGCGCTGGGGCATCAAGGGGAAACTGGACGGGTGCCGGTCGCGGCGCGCCGGTGAAATCGGCATCGAAGATATTGGCCAACGCCTGAAGAGTCGTCGGAGAAGTCGACGCTCTGTTCAGGCGCCCGCTGACTCAGCGCCGACGCCGGGACTCATGCGCCGGACTGCGCGGCAATGACGCGCCGCGCAAGCGCCGAATAAGCAAGTGGCTCGAAACGATCGAGCCCATCCTTGACGGCAGCGATGTCGTTATTTCTGGCTTGCTGCTCCATCTGTGCGCAAGCATTCGCCGCTTCGGTTTCCTGAATCATCGCGAAAGATCCGCGTACCGCATGAAGTTGGGCGAGCACCGTTTTCATATCCCCAAGTTCAATGGCGGCGTGCAGTTCCCGAAGCGAATCCTTCAGCGTCTGAGTCATCGCGGCATGGATGTGCTCGGGCAATGGCCCTTGCGAGATGTCGCGCCTCGCCAACGTGGCATTCGCGGGGCGCCTGCCGGCCTCGTCGACCAGTCGCCGCACGGTCGCGTCCATCATGTCTAGCAGGACAGGTTTGAGCAGGACCTCGTCGATTCCCGCGTTCGCGCATCGCGCGCGCTCTTCTGCCGCGACGTGAGCGGTAATCGCGATGATCGGCAGCGTCTCGCTTTGGGCACGAAGGCACCGCGCGAGCGCATACCCGTCCATCCCCGGCATATTGATGTCGGTCAGCACCAGATCGTAGTGGCGCTCGTTGAAGCGCCGCAATGCCGCCCCGCCACTATCGGCCATATCGGCCTCGTATCCCAGCGTAGCAAGTTGCGCGACGAGCAACTCCCGGTTGGCGAGCTGATCGTCGACGACGAGGATCTGAATGGCGTGTGTGTCGATCTCGCTGGACTTCGATTCGGCTTTGGTATGTTCTGCGGCGCTGACCGGGGTGGCTGCACTCACCGGAATGGGCAAGGTCACGACAAAGGTGCTTCCGGCATTCAACTCGCTCTTCACCCAAATCGTGCCATGCATCAATTCAGTCAGGCGCAAACAGAGCGCGAGTCCGAGGCCTGTTCCGCCGTAACGCCTCGCAATCGACGAATCGGCCTGTGTGAAAGCATGAAATAGCGTCTCCTGCTGCTGCGGGGTCATGCCGATGCCGGTGTCGCTGACGCCGATCACGATCGGAGAATCGACGGCTGTGTCATCCTTCAGGTAGACCTCGAGCAGTACATCGCCCGTGGCAGTGAATTTGATCGCGTTACTGACCAGGTTGATCGCGATCTGCCGGATTCTCGTCGGGTCACCGAGATAGTGCGGTGCGAGCGCATCGTCTATCACGCAGTCGAACTCCAGTCCCTTCGCCTGCGCGACTGGTTCGAACATCGCGGCCACCTCACGAATCACCTGACCGAGATCGAAGCTGATCGACTCGAGTGTCATCTGCCCCGACTCTACCTTCGAAAAATCGAGGATGTCGTTGATGATGCCGAGCAGCGCAGTGGACGACGACGTGACAACCCCTACCCGCTCCTCCTGCAACGGCGACAACGGCGAGCGTCCGAGCAGCTCGAGGTTGCCGAGAATGGCATTGAGCGGCGTGCGTATTTCGTGGCTCATCATCGCGAGGAACGCCGACTTCGCCTGATTGGCGGCGTCCGCGGCGGCACGCGCTTCGTCCAGCTTGCGTTCGGTGTTCTTCAGCGTCGTGATGTCGGAAAAACTGCATAGCAACACGTCTTTCCCGCGATATTTGGTGCGCACCATGCTCACCAGCAGGTCGTCCACGCGGCCATCGGCTAGCCTTAGCGGCATCTCCAGATCGGACTGCCACGCGGGAGCGCCGGGGCTGTTGTCATAGAGAGCGAGCAAACGCTCGTGCAAGCGTGGTTCGTCCGGATGCGTGTTCAACTCGTAGCTACGCATCAGGTTGCTCTGCAACAGAATTTCGCCTTGTTCAAAAGACAGCAGCGCGAATCCCGACGGCGCGGCGGCAACCATCGCGCGATTCAAGGCTTCACTTTCGAATACCCGTTGCGAACGTTCGTAGTCGGGCTTGAAAAGCTTGTGATCGAGCATCAGCAAAAGCAGCCACATGAAACCCAGCACTAGCAGCATCACTGCGATATAAGCGGCGAGGCGCGGCCCTAAGTCGCGCAGAATCGTGCGCCATGTGAATGCATAAACGACTGTCCAGCCAGTGTTCGTGACTTCCTCAGTGGCCATGAACAGTCCATTTCGATGACTACGGTTTCCTGCTGCGCGCTCCGCCGCTCGCGGACGGGAATCGAGAATGCGTTGCGTCAGGGCGGCGCCGGTACCCGGCTTGGCCGTGCTGAGGATCACGTTACCGGCGGAATCGAGCAGCAGCGTTTGTTCATCGTAGCGGCCCCCGGCAAGCTTTGCGATTAGGGAACCCAAGTAAATCTTTCGGACAGCCACGAGGAATATCTTCCCCTCGCTAAAAGCCGGCATGACGAGTCGGATAGCGGGCTGGTCGCTAAAAGGATCGGTGACTGGGGGAAACCAGGATTCTCCGCCGCCCTCACGCAACCGTTCGATTACCGTTGGGTCTGTCAAATCGCCTATTTCCGGTGCAATGCGGTCGAGAAGCTCATGGACGTCTTTCGCGCCGCTCTGCTTGAACGGGTCGCCGGATATCGGTGCAGGAAGAATTCCGACGAAGTGCCGATCAGGCGAATAGAAATAGCCTGACACCGCATTGATCTGCACCTTGGCCCAGGGCCCGACACGATACTCAAAATCAACGCCGAGCGCGAGATATGGTGCGAAATCCGATGCGGGCCGCGACGGACCAATATCGCCGAGCATCATCACTGGGTCAAAATTCGCATGCCTTTGTAGAACGACACGTCCATGCTGTGCGGCAAATTCGTCGATGAGTGCCTTGGGTGGAGGCTCTCGTGTGCCCCATGTCGATTCTTCGTGCAGGATCGCGGCTCTCAGCGTTCGTTCTCGCTCGAGAAGCTCCAACTGCAGGTGAGCCTGCCGAAGAGAGAAGTCCCTATAGAGATCTTCTATGTAGTCGGCAACCGCCGATTGCAGCAAGACGCCGTTCAAGAGCACCACCACAAACGTGATGACAATGCCCGCCCCCATGACGAGCGTCCGCTGATAGCGGTTGAGCCTGCTCGGCTCATCAACGTGTGCGCCGACGCCGGGCGTGTGAGTCACGTGCTCATGTCCACTGGAATCTATGCTTCTTGATGGCATGGCGTACCCGGATCCGGGACCGTGGGGGATGATTTCAGCATCATACGGCCAATCTGAGTCGTTGGGCGTTTGAAGCCGCTCAACCCGCGTTCATGCAGCCGACGACGGCCGTGTATATGCAAGAGACAGCCTTATCCAGAGAGCGGCGCCATGTAGCGACGCATTGCGGCTACACGACAAGGAGAAAATCTGCCCGTATAAAAAAACACGGTCTGCCGTGACCGGCAAGACCGTGCAATTTCCATCATCTAGCCATGTGCCAACCGGTTTGCCGGTTTTGTCATAACGCGGATATCAGAACTCGTAGCCAACCTGCGCACGCACGCCAGCATCACCCGTCGACGTGACCGATACGGCGCCGTTCACCAGCCACTTGCCGTTACGTGAACGGTACGTTGCTCCTACTGCCGCAGCACTGCCTCCCTTATAGGTAGCCCCACCGGCCGCGACAATCGTGCGCCCGGGACCGGACGGCGTCATGTTCGGCATAGCCATTGCCGCTGCTATACCGGCGTAAGCGTTCTTGGCAACATCGTTGATAGCCTGGTTGGTCTGGTTAAACAGCTGGTCGCTATAGTTGTTGGCCTGCTGCACGCCCTGTGCGACCGAACTGTTCATCTGACCGACATTGACGGCATCCGTGTCCGCCGTACCCGCTGCGACGTTGGTGATCTGACGCTGCTGCGTGGCCGAACCCACCGACACCGAGTTGTCACGCTCCGTCACCGAACCTTGACCCAACGCCACCGAGTTCGCATGATCCGCCTGCGAGCCCGTGCCAATCGCAGTCGAGTTGGCGCCGGTAGCGGCTGCGCTGGCGCCGACCGCCACAGCGTTGTCTGCTGCCGCGCTGGCGTTTGCGCCAACCACCGTGGCGTAGTTGCCCGAGGCTGCAGCACCCGCTCCGGCCGCCGTGCTGCCCACACCGGTACCAGGCGTCGCTGCATTGACCACTGCGTCACTACCGCTGCCCAACGCCGAAACCTCCGTGGCATTGAAGTACGGACTGCCCGGCTGGATGTTCGACATCTGGCTGCCGAGATCCAACACCTGCCCGTTGAGGTCCGTCACCTGGTCCTGCAATGCCGACAGCTGGCCGAAGTTCACCGCATCGTACTGGCTTGTGCCGTTGGCCACATTGGTCAGGATCACCGGACCCGCGCTCAGGCCTCCGCCCAGCATCACGGAACCGAGGTTCACCGAACCGTCGGCGTAACGGTCATACTGCACCGCGCCCGTCACCGCGCCTGCGGCCACGCCCGTCACCGTGCGATCGCCTGCCGTGCCCGCCACGTTCACCACCGTGCCGTCCTTGTCCTTCGCCACCGTGATCGCGTTCGTACCTGCGTCCTGCTGCACCAGACCCACCACGCCGCTGCTCAGGTTGTTCGCGATGTTCTGCACCGAACCCTCCACGTTCGTCACGCGACCGTCGATGCTCGTGATGTTCGTCTCGTTCTGCGTGATGCGCGTATCCATGCCGCCGATAGCCGTCGTGTTCTGCGTCACACGACCATCCAGACCCGCGATGTTCGAGGCGTTCTGCGTCACACCCTGGTTCGTCGCATACAGCTGCGAGCCGTTCACTGCGTCCGTGCTCGTCGCGCTCAGGCGACCCGCGGCCACGTTCGTGATCGTGCGCTCGTTACCCTCGCTGCCCACGCTCACCGTGCTCGCCGGGTTCGCACCGGCGAACGCGTAATCCGTCCCGCCGATCGTCGCACCCGCCGTGCCCACCGCGGCTGCCGTCACCGAGCCTGCGCCCAGCGCTACCGAATCCACCTCCGTTGCGCTGGCGTCCGTACCCAGCGCAAGTGAACCGATCCCCGCTGCTTCAGCGTTGTAGCCAAACGCATTGCTGCCTAGACCGGACGCCTTCGCCTGGGCACCTACAGCCGTCGCCAAGGTCCCGGCGACGCTACCAAAGCCCAAAGCCGTGCCCCAGTTCCCGGTCACAGTCGTGTTCGCCCCGTACAACGTTGCAGCCGTGACATTGTTTGCATTGGCCCCACACCCCGCCACCGTCGACCAGTTTCCGTCACCGTCGACCATGGGCTTATATGCGTAGGACGTGCCGTCAGGTCCATTGCCACCAGTGCCACACGCCACGCCACCCACCGCGATAGTGCTCGCATGACCGGCCTGTGCCGCCACGACGAACGCAGCCAGGGCAATTATCTTGACCGCCGACGCCCGACTCGATTTACCTCGTGCGGGGGCAAGTTCGGAGGCCGCTACCCACGAACCAAGTGCTTCATTCCAGACGCTGATATACGACTTGTTCATGACATCATCCTTTCGAAAGTTAACGAAATCCTTTAATTAGTTTTCCGAACGCTTTGGCGATCATCGCGGTCTTGAAGGTCGGCTGAAATCTCCAGCACAAACTGGAAAATCAATCGAATGCCCGGTTCATTTCCTGCCGCATCAAGTTGATCAATCGATGGACATATCTTAAAAAACTGAACAACATTTCCGTATAGGCTGAGTCCGATTGGACATAGCCCAAACTAGGACAAGTCCCAAATTTTGAGGGACTATTGAGGTGATGAATCAGTGACGTGACAACAGTCGAAGACCTACGCGGAGGTTCATTCCGGCCCCGTGCCTGCGGGACCACACCGGGCTCCCTGACTTTCACGGCGAGGTACACCTTGACCGATCGGGTATGTTTGCGTGTGACGGGATTTCGGGTCCGCGTGTACGTCCCGTATGGGCACGATCCGTCGGGATATGGCACGCGGACCATCAAGGGAAATCCGCGTGTCCCCGGTCATGTTGCGTGTGTTTACTGCCTGGCGACTGCGTCAGCACCGCGGGTCGAGCCTGGCACCGTGGGACTGTCGTTGCTCCGTTTCATCGATGGCCGTACCGCTGGCCCCAGCATGTCCACCCACGCTCACCTGTCGTTCAATCCTCCTGACGCAGTCACCAGTCACCCGTCAGCTCACACCCAGCACTTCCCCCCTTCGGTCCGAACGGCGGCGCAGCCATCCGCCAGTCAACAGGTCAAGCAAACGTCGCCGCGACGTTCGTGCGCACTACACCGACAACATCGCAAATCCATCTCATTGAAAGCCTCCGGCCATGAGGGGGAGCGCGCAATCGCTGCGGTTCCGCTTTGCTTCGTGTGTAGTAGCCGGCTTAGGGCGGGATATGCTCCCGCAGGACTGCGTCAATGCGAGGCACGCAAAAGAAAGACCCGGGCACATTGGCGCCATGGCCGTCGAATTCAATCCGATTCGCTATACCGATTCGATACCTGAAACTGGGACTTGATCGAACGGCGTTAGAGACTGTATCCGGACGTTCAGGAGATATTTCCGGACGCTACGATGCGCACCTCTACGCGACGATTAAGCGCGCGGCCTTCAGCCGTCGCATTCGAGGCAACCGGGTCGTCCGCGGCCGCGCCCTCGGCGACGAAGCTCTGCGCCATCAACCCACGGTTACGCAGATATTTCAGGACCGATTGGGCACGCGCTTCCGACAATTTCTGGTTGTGGGCCCGTGTGCCGGTCGAATCCGTGTAACCAATTATCGTCACACGCCGGAAGTTGATACCCTCATTCACACGCAAGAAATTATCGAGGCTCGCTTTTGCCGCACTACTCAATACAGCGCTATCCGTGGCGAAATTCGCATCGCCTTGCAACAGCATCTGGCGCCGCTCCTGAGACTGAGTTCGAGGCTCAGGTTTCGGTTGAGGTTGAAGCTGGGGTGGTGGCACGGGGGTGGGGGCGGGGGCGGCTTGCGCCTCAACCGGCTTACCACACATGAAAGTAATCTCGCGCGGATTCTTTGTATTGACACCAGACCTGACTCCATCGACCGCCTCCACCAGCGTGACCGGCTTGTCCTTGCAAATCTCGGCCGCCACCTTGAAACAGGTTTGCGAACTTTCGAGCAGACCGCTGCATTCGACGCGATAAGTCGGCGCTTTCTGGTCTGGAGCAACAATTGCATGTGCGTTGTAGGTCGGGCCCGATTGCGTCGTACATGCCGCCACAAGCCCCAATACTGAGCCCAGCAATGCCAGGCGTGGATAAATTAAATTGTGCTTTTTCATATTTGTAGATTCGCTTGAAGCGAAAGCAGAAAAGATTAAAGAACTCGATGCGTAGGAGAGGGGGCGTACCCCCTCTCCTACTAAACGGTTACCACTGGTACGGCACTTAGACAGAACGTTCGTGACAACGCGCCATAGAATCCGATGACCTCAGGACGCAAACTAACGCGAGAAGGCAGTGGCATCCATTCGTGTCCAAAAGAAGCGGGCAGGCTTGCAAACGGTCGTGAACTTGGCAACGCCATCGTGCCCTCGACTGCAGTAAGGGGAATCGTCAACATCGGTTTTCTCGCAACGCCTCACGGCAAAATTTCATGAGCGCATGGAGGTGTGTCGAAACGGTGGTTCGCGAGACCCATCCACTAATGTGGTCTCAAATGCCTAGCAATGCGCGCTATATTTGATGATTCAAAGTTCGTTTTTGGAACGAATGTGTTAGCGGTAAGCCGTAGCTGGAGTTTTACGCATCCATCGATTCCGGGTATCACCTTACGACGCCCCTGCCTGTGCGGATATCCTCAATGGATTCACCCTGCCCATAATCTCGTGCACGCGGAACAATGAACTGCATAAGACCACTCGGCAAGAAGAGCCCACACCTCGGTCCGATTTGGACAGACCTGACACTGGTCGGTCGCAAGTACTAACGCACGCTCTATCGCCACTCGCATCCTTAATCTGCACCGTAGATAGATCCTAGACCTATTAACGCTGAGGAAGGATCAGGCAACACGTCCTAAATACCTCGTGTTCGTTGTATCGGGTCCCGGAAGCAAGCATGAGGAGGAAGCCATCGAGCGCGGGCTTGCAAGATTGCTGCGGATCTATTTTGCGCCCGGCAAACCGGCTTCATTCTGCCTTTGCAGTGTATCGACCTGACGTTGCAGTTCGCGCAATTGCGCCTGCGCTTGCACCTTTTCCGCGCGCAGTACGGCGGCCTCGGCCTGCATTCGACGCTGACGATCGTCGACCTGCGCCTGCTGCGTGCGGGCAACGTCCAGATCGGCCTGCAGACGCCGCGCGCGGTCCGCTGACTGCGCGAGCCCTCGATTGAGAAACGCGTTTTGCGCTTCCAATTGCGTGCGACGAATTTCGACTTCTGCCAATTGCGCAGTCTGCTGCACGAAGCCTGCATAGATTGCTTCGGCACGTGCCTCGTCCTGCGACTTGATAACACGCCAGAAGTGGCGATCCTGAAACAACGCAACGTAGTATGTCATTTCCTGGGGATAGAAGAAGAGCGTTGCGCCGTAACTACCGTTGTACGTCGTCCGCAACTCCGTCAGCTTCGCGTCGTGAATCATCTGGATCAGTTCGGCGACATAGCCTTGCACGTCGCTGTCGGCCGCTGCGCCAGATGATGCTCCAGATGCGGGTGTGGCCGGTTGCGCTGTCAGCGCGCTCATCGCGGGTCGCGTGCCGACGACTGGAGCCTCGCGCTCCTGCGCCAAGGCCAGCTCCACATACATGGACGACGACCCAAGGGCAAGCAAAGCAGTCAGCCGCAGAAAAAAAGAGTACCTCATCGCAACTTCTCCTATGTGAGTTGAATTCTCACCAATGAATGTCATGTTGGAAACAACGTCACGGGCTTCGGTCGGAACGTGTTACGAAATCTGCAAATTGGTGCGGCTTTTGATGGTCTTATCGCGATACCCAACGCGCCATCGCTCCGAATATTGCTTAGGGATTCGATATTTCATCAACGAATTGTTAGGCGAAGCGGTGGTGGATAAAGGCGACTTTGAATTGTCCTTCCCGAATTATATGTATCACTTCGATGCCGAACAGCCTTACCCTGTATGGTTGCCTCGTCCAGCGCGAAGAGAAAATGAAAGTTTCGCCCTTCTGCGCGGAGCGGTAAGGTCAAGCCGACAGGCATAAATGCTCTTGGTTTGCTCCCGTACTTCGATCGGCACGCCGGCGCGCTCCAAGGTATCGCGCAGAGTCTTCGATCCGCCCTGCGGATGAACCACTCTAGGACTCCGACATGACAAGCAATGCAGCGTCGGACAACTGATTATTGGCGGTCTTGCTAACCAACTTTTTCGGAGCCAACACAGCCATGTCCAACGCCGGGCTCGGTTGCATTGCGCCGGATGCGTTCGCGCGACCGACCATCTCCGTTACCGCCACCCAGGCCGACGCACCCAGCAAGGCAACCATGCCGAACAGCAACACGGCGGACGCCGGGGAGTTGAAGTGGGAATGTACGAACTGACTCGCTTTAATGTACGAGCGATTGCGCACGTATTCCGTAGATACGGCAACCGCATCGTTCCAAAACCTCAAAGTCGGAATAAACAGGGTAGGCATGAATGACATTGCTTCAAACGCACCGAAAACCTGACTGACAAAATGTAATCCTTTCGCACGACACGCCCAAGTAAGAATAAGCGCTAGGTTATGGACTACCGTTAGCCGAGAATATCGGCCAAATCCGATTATTGAGATAATCGGAGAGAGCGAGGGCGATTGGATCAAAAGGAGTTTCGCCCTATTGCAATGCGAATCGAAACGAGCGCGTTCGCCGCAATCCGGCCGAACAACTTCGCTTTTCGCGAAGTTTCAACTTTTTTGTCTTGTCGAAACCTATCGCCCCATTCAGGGTAGTGCTTTCACCCATATCGTGAATATCCGATATATAATTCGTTCCGTAGCGATGCATGTTGTGCACGTGATACAGCGTGCGGCTTATCGAACCACCTGAAACCATCCACATGACGCCCGATTTCGACGCGATCCACAAAGCGCTGGCCAACCCGGTCCGCCGGGAGATTCTCGGCTGGCTGCGCGAGCCGCAAGCGCATTTTGCCGATCAGGAGCTGCCGCTCGACCACGGCGTGTGCGCGGGCAAGATCGACGCGCGCTGCGGTCTGTCGCAGTCCACCGTGTCGGCGCACCTCGCCGCTTTGCAGCGCGCGGGGCTCGTCACGTCGAAACGGGTCGGTCAATGGGTGTTTTTCAAACGCAACGAGCCGGTTATTCAGGCGTTTCTCGAATACATGAACACCACGCTCTGAGTACCGCACTCGCATCGCCGCGTTTCCTTTTTCACGCAGTTTTATGAGGCTCGGGCCCTGCCCGCCGCCAAAGGTGAACTCTTATGCCGACTCTTTTCGATCCGCTGCAAATTGGCGATATCACGCTGCCGAACCGCATCATCATGGCGCCGCTCACGCGTCAGCGCGCCGAGGAAATTCGCGTGCCGAACGCGCTGATGGCGCGCTACTACGCCGAACGCGCGAGCGCCGGCCTGATCCTCAGCGAAGCGACGTCGGTCACGCCGCAAGGCGTCGGCTACGCGGATACGCCGGGCATCTGGTCGCAGGAACAGGTTGAAGGCTGGAAGCTCGTCACGCAGGCCGTGCACGACGCGGGCGGCAAGATCTTCCTGCAGCTGTGGCACGTCGGCCGTATTTCGGACCCGGTGTTCCTGAACGGCGAGCTGCCGGTCGCGCCGAGCGCGATCGCGGCCGGCGGTAACGTGAGCCTCGTGCGGCCCGAGCGTCCGTTCGTGACGCCGCGCGCGCTCGAGCTCGACGAAATCGCCGGTGTCGTCGAAGCATTCCGCAAGGGCGCGGAAAACGCCAAGGCCGCGGGCTTCGACGGCGTCGAAGTGCACGGCGCGAACGGCTATCTGCTCGACCAGTTCCTGCAGGACAGCACCAACAAGCGTACCGATATCTATGGCGGCCCGATCGAGAACCGCGCGCGTCTGCTTCTAGAAGTCACCGACGCGTGCATTAGCGTGTGGGGTGCAAACCGCGTCGGCGTGCATCTCGCGCCGCGCCGCGACTCCCATACGATGGGCGATTCCGATCCGGCCGCCACGTTCGGCTATGTCGCGCGCGAACTCGGCAAGCGCAAGATCGCGTTTATCGCGGCGCGTGAAGCGCTCGGCGACGACCGCCTCGGCCCGCAGCTAAAGAAAGCGTTCGGCGGCCCGTACATCGCGAACGAGAAGTTCACGAAGGAAACCGCGCAGCAGGTGCTCGACGCCGGTGAAGCGGATGCGGTGGCCTGGGGCAAGTTGTACATCGCGAATCCGGATCTGGTGCGCCGCTTCGCGGAAGATGCGCCGCTGAACACGCCGGTTCCGGCGACGTTCTATGCGCGCGGCGAAGCCGGCTACACCGATTATCCGGCGCTGGAAACGGTGTAATCGGCAGTGACAGCGGGCCCATGTCCGCTGCATGAAATGACAAATCGGCGGGCGTGACTGAATTTCAGCCACGCCCGCCGCTTTTTTGCGCGCTAGGCCAGATCGCGCCGCATGAATACCCGTTTCGACTCATCGAGCCCGCGCGCGATATGCGCGTCGCGCCGCGCGAGCAATGCCGCGTCGAGTTCCGACGTGGTGAGCTCGCGAAAGCCGAGCCGCCGGTAGTACGGCGCGTTCCACGGCACGTCGCGATACGTCGACAGCACCAGTTGCGCCAAATGCCGCGCGCGCGCGATTCGCGCGACCTCTTCGATCAATGCCGCGCCGATGCGCCTGCCCGCGTGCGAGGTCAGTACGTCGAGCTCCTGAACGTAGATGCGCGCCGGCTGCGGCTCGAACATCACGAAGCCCGCGCAAACCTCGTGCTGGTCGAGCGCGACGATGATCTCGCGCGCTTCGATCTTGCGCTCGACGACCTCGCGCGCCATCGGCGGTGCGTCGGCGATTCCGGTCATGCCGACACTGACGAAACGCAGCCCCGCTTCGAATTCGATGGCGCGAATCGTTTCCGCTTCGTGCGGCGTGGCAAAACGGAAGGTGATGGCGGACTCGCGCGACATGGCATTGCATCTGATGAAGACCACCCGAGTTTGACATCGGCGCGGCAACATCGACAAGCGTCAAACGACATAAACTCGTCGCGCAAGCACCTGCACCCACGCGCGCGGGACTACACTCATCAGTTCCGAACGCCACCTGAGGCTCATGCCAACATGAACCTGATGAATGTGCTGCAGATCGCGCTGCACCTCGACCAGCACCTGAGCGCGCTTATCGTGCAATTCGGCACGGCAATCTACGCGCTGCTGTTCGTCGTCGTGTTCGTCGAGTTCGCATTTCTGCCGCTGTTCTTTCTGCCCGGCGATCCACTGATCTTCATCTGCGGCGCGCTCGCGGCCACCGGTGCATTGAACGTGTGGATCATCGCGCCCGCGCTGTTCGTCGCGACGGTGGCCGGCAGCATCGTCGGGTACGCGATCGGCCACGCGGTCGGCGACAAGGTCTACACCCGCAACTACTACTGGCTCAACCGCAATGCGCTGAGCCGCGCCCACGCGTTCAGCGAGGCGCGCGGCCGCCTCACCTTCCTGCTTTCACCCTACATCGCCGTGGTGCGCACGTTCGCGCCGTTCGCCGCCGGCGTGTCGCAAATGACGTTCTCGCGCTTCGTCACGTTCGTCACCGCCGGGGCGGCACTGTGGATCGTGTCGCTGATCGCGGCCGGCTATCTGTTCGGCAACGTGCCGGTGGTGCGCGAGCATCTGAGTTCGCTGGTGTTGCTGGGCCTCGCGCTCGGCGGTGCGATGCTGGCCGGCGCCGCGGTATGGCGTTTTTTCAACCGGCGGATGCGGGCGCGTTGAGCGCGATCGTGGCACTGCCCTCGCGTACGGGGTCCCGCCTCCTAAGACCTTGACCCAGGCGAGGTACGAAGGTAACCTTAGCAGGATACCTTCACATCATGTCATCGCACGAGCTCATCGCATGAGCAAATCCCCTCTTTCCGGTACGCCGGAAGAACTCCATACGCTGGCCGAAGACCTGCGCGTGCTGGTGGGCAAGCTACGCCGGCGTCTGCGCGAGGAGTCGCATGTCGGCGACTTCACGCCGTCGCAGGTGCAGGTGCTGAATTTGCTGGAACGCGAAGGCCCGGCCACGGTCACCGCGCTCGCGCGCGCGCACGGCATGCGTCCGCAGTCGATGGGAGAAACGCTCGCGGCATTGAAAGCCGCGGGGCTCGTCAACGGCGCGCCCGATCCCAACGATGGACGGCAGACGGTTCTGTCGCTGACTCCGTCCTGTCGCAAGAAGGTTAAGGCGAGCCGCGCGGCGCGCGAAGACTGGCTGTGCCGCACGATTCAAACGCGCTTCACGCAAGCCGAACAGCAACAGCTCGCGACGGGCGTCGATCTGCTGAAACGCCTCGTCGATTTGTAACTCGCGATGCGCGCACGCGCGTCTCGCCACTCGCAGGAGCACTTCATGGCACTCACTACTCTCGATGCCAAAACCGCACTGGTCGTCGTCGATCTGCAGCGCGGCGTCGTCGCGTTGCCCACCGCGCCCTATTCGGCCGGTGAGATCGTCGAACGCACGGTTACGCTGCTCGACGCGTTCCGCCGCCACGGCCTGCCGGTGGTGCTCGTGAACGTCACCGCCGGTGCACCGGGCCGCACCGAGCAGGGTCGCCACTCCGCCGACTTCCCGGCCGGTTTCGCCGATCTGCTGCCCGAACTGAAGCAGCAGCCGTCGGACCATCTGGTCACGAAGCGCACGTGGGGCGCCTTCACGAACACCGATCTGGCCTCGTATCTGCAACAGCAAGGCGTCACGCAAGTGGTGCTCGTCGGTGTCGCGACCAGCATCGGCGTCGAATCGACCGCGCGTTTCGCGAGCGAGGCCGGCCTGAACGTCACGCTCGTCGTCGACGCGATGACCGATCTGAACGCCGACGCGCACGCCAACAGCATCACGCGCATCTTCCCGCGCCTAGGCGAAACCGGCACGACGCAGGAAGTGCTCGATCTGCTCGAACGCTCGCGCGCTTCAAGCCCGGCTTGACGCGAGTCACTACCCGCATGCAGTCCACCCCGCATTGAGGACACCCTTGTCGTGAGCACCACGTTCCGTTCGCTGCGCATATTCAACTATCGTGTCTGGGCGAGCGGCGCGATCGTCTCGAACATCGGCACGTGGATGCAGCGCACGGCGCAGGACTGGCTCGTGCTCACCGAGCTTACGCATCACAACGCGACGGCGGTGGGCATCGTGATGTCGCTGCAATTTGGCCCGCAGATGCTGTTGCTGCCGCTCACCGGCTACGCGGCCGATCACTTCGATCGCCGCAAGCTGCTGTTCGCGACGCAGGCGGCGATGGGCACGCTGGCACTGGCGCTCGGTCTGCTCACGGTCACGGGGCTCGTGCAGCTATGGCAGGTCTACGTGTTCGCCGGGCTGCTCGGCTGCGTGACCGCGTTCGATTCCCCCGCGCGCCAGACCTTCGTATCCGACCTCGTCGGCGAGCGCGATCTGGCCAACGCGGTCGGGCTGAACTCCACGTCGTTCAACGCCGCGCGTATGCTCGGCCCGGCAGTCGCCGGTCTGCTGATCGCGTCGGTGGGCAGCGGCTGGGTGTTTCTGATCAATGCGCTGTCGTTCGTCGCGGTGCTCGGCGCGCTGCGCATGCTGCGGCTCGACCAGTTGCATATCAAGCCGCGCAACGTGCGCTCGCGCGGCAGCTTCGTCGAAGGCTTCAAATATGTGTGGACCCGCCCCGATCTGAAGGCGGCGCTGCTGATGCTGTTCCTGATCGGCACCTTCGGCCTGAACTTCCCGATCTTCATCTCGACGATGTCCGTCACCGCGTTCCGTGCCGGCGCCAGCGAGTACGGCCTGCTCAGTTCGACGATGGCAATCGGCTCGGTCACCGGCGCACTGCTCGCCGCGCGCCGCGCGCGGCCCACGATCGGGCTGCTGCTCGGCGCGGGGGCGATATTCGGCATCGGCTGCACGACAGCCGCGCTGATGCCCAACTATGTGCTGTTCGGGATCGTGCTGGTCGTGATCGGCGTGTCGACGCAAACCTTCACCACCTCGACCAATAGCCTCGTGCAACTGACCACCGAGCCCGCGATGCGCGGCCGCGTCATCGCGATCCTGCTCGCGATCGCGCTCGGCACCACACTGCTCGGCGCGCCGGTGGTCGGCTGGGTTGCCGACCGTTTCGGCCCGCGCTGGGCGCTCGGCGTCGGCGCGGCATCGGGCTTCGGCGCGGCGCTCGTCGGTCTTGTCTATCTGATGCGCTACCGGCAGTTGCGCTTCTATCGTGAAGGCTGGCGCCTGCGTTACAGCATCGAAGACCCGCTGCCCGTCACGGCCGCGACGGTCGTTCCCGACTCCGTCACGACGCTTCAACGCAGCGAGCTCGACGCGGCGGAAGAGGATACGGCTTCGAGCGTGTAAACACGCAAGCGTGTGGGCGCCGGACCCGGGACCCGGGCATGCGCAGCTCAGAGTCCGCCCACGCCGCGCGTCACCAGTGCATACGGTCCGCGTGTCAGCTGCTCCCTGAGAAACTCGATACACACCTGAATCCGCGCCGACGACGACAAGCGCTCGGCCGTCACCGCCCACACATCGGCGGACTGCTGATAGTCGGGCAGCACACGCACCAGTTCGCCCGCGCGCAGGCTCTCGGCCACGTCCCAGACCGACACCATCACGATCCCGTAGCCCTGCTTCGCCCACTGCACGACGATGTCGCTCAGATTCGACGCGACCGTGCCCGTCACCTTCACGCTCTTTTCGCCGTGCGGCCCGCTGAGACGCCAGACTCCGAAGCGGTCGTCGCGGCCGCGAAACAGCAGGCAATCGTGGCCGGTCAGATCGTTGAGTTCGACCGGCGCACCGTGCTGCTCGAGATAAGCCGGCGACGCGCACAGAATCCGCGCGCTCTCCACGATCTTGTGCGCGATCAGATGCGGCTCCTGGACTTCGCCCACGCGCACGTCGATATCGAAGTTCTCGCCGACCACATCCGCGCGCCGATCCAGCAGTTCGAGCCAGATTTCGAGGTTCGGGTGGCGCTCGCGCAGCATCGCGAGAATCGGCGACACGTGCTTGCGGCCGAGCCGCAAACTCGTGCTGATACGCAACAGACCGCTCAGCTCGGTGCGGCGATAGGCGAACGCGTCGGCCATGCCCTGCACGTCATCGAGAATTTTTTGCGCCCATTGCAGCGCGGCTTCGCCGTCGCTCGTCACGCTGACGCGGCGCGTGGTGCGCTGAAACAGCTTCACGCCGAGACCGGCTTCGAGCATGGCGATGCGCTTGCTCACATGCGACGGCGACAGCCCCATCTCCGTCGACGCCGCGACAAAACTGCCGCGCCGCGCGATATGACAGAACAGCTGCAGATCGCGCAGGAAGGATTCATTCGTGGCTGTGAGCGCATTCTGATTTTGCATCTGGACGCATTGTGTCGGCGCATAACGCTATTACCCTAGCTGCAACGGATGGCTTGGGCAAGGGCCGGTCGTTTGAACGGCGGTCCAATGCAATGCCCGGCGCACTCAGGCCGTGGTTAACCCGCAGTGTGCCGCGGCGGCGTATGACATGCGTCGATCCATACCGTTGTGCTGCACCGCGGCAACGAGATCAGGAAAATCCTGGCTTGCGCGGTGCCCGTTTAAAAGCGCCAATGATTCAGCCGTAGAAGCTGACAAAAACATTTCCCATTCAGGAGACGACATGCAAACGAACGCATCGGCAAGTGGCGGGCATAGCTCGCAGGCGCGCAAGGCAACCGCCAGCGGCTGGATTGGCTCGGCACTCGAGTACTACGACTTCTTCATCTATGCGCAGGCCGCCGCGCTCATCTTTCCTCAACTGTTCTTCCCTTCCGGCAACCCGAAGATCGCGATCGTCGCATCGCTCGCAACCTACGGCGTCGGCTACGTCGCGCGGCCGATCGGCGCGATCGTGCTCGGGCACTGGGGCGATACCCACGGGCGCAAGAACGTACTGCTGCTCTGCATGTTCCTGATGGGTCTGTCGACGATGGCGGTCGGCTTGCTGCCGACTTATCACCAGATCGGCTTTCTCGCGCCGGTGCTGCTCGTCGTGCTCCGGCTGATCCAGGGCTTCGCGGTCGCCGGTGAAATCTCGGGCGCCAGCTCGATGATCCTCGAGCACGCGCCATTCGGACGACGCGGCTATTACGCGAGCTTCACGCTGCAAGGCGTGCAGGCCGGCCAGATTCTCGCCGCCGCCGTATTCCTGCCGCTCGCCTATTACATGGACGACACATCGTTCAACTCGTGGGGCTGGCGCGTTCCGTTCCTGCTCAGCGCGATCGTGCTGATCGCCGGCTACATCATCCGCCGCGAAGTCCACGAAACGCCCGCGTTCGAGAAGGAAGGCGCGAGCGGCGGTGTGCCTCGCTCGCCGATCGTCGAAGCGTTCAAGTACAACTGGCGCGACATGCTGCGCGTCGTGCTGTGCTCGCTGATGAACGTGATCCCGGTCGTCGCGACGATTTTTGGTGCGGCGTACGCGGTGCAGCCGTCGTACGGGATCGGCTTTTCGAAAAGCCTGTATCTGTGGATTCCGGTGATCGGCAACATCGTCGCGGTGCTGGTGATTCCGTACGTGGGCAACCTATCCGACCGGATCGGGCGGCGTCTGCCGATCATCGTCGGCGCGCTCGGGGCAGGGCTGCTTTCTTTTGCGTATCTGTACGCGATCAGCATCCACAACGTGCCGCTCGCGATGGTGATGTCGATCCTGATGTGGGGCGTCATCTATCAAGGCTACAACGCGATCTTCCCGAGCTTCTACCCGGAACTGTTCCCGACGCGTTCGCGCGTCTCGGCGATGGCGATCGGCCAGAACATCGGCACGACGATCACCGCGCTGCTGCCAGCCCTGTTCGCCTACGTCGCGCCGCCGGGATCGCACAACGTGCCGCTGACGATCGGCGCGATCACGTTCGGCATCACGATCGTATGCGCGATCTCCGCATGGAGCGCGCGCGAGAACTTCCGTGTGCGTCTCAGCGACCTCGGCGAAAAGAATGCCGTGCCGATGGACAAGCTCAGCTACGACGCGATGCGCGCGCAAAGCATGGCCGCGGGAAAAAAAGCCGTTGCTTGAGCCCGCTTGCCGGCTAGCGCGCCTTAACCAGTACTTTCAGGGAACCCGCTCATGACCAGCACCCGGATCGCCGTCGCCGGCGCGGGCTACATCGGCCGCGCTCATATGGCGGTCGCGCAGCAAAGCGACGCGTGCACGCTGTCGGCGATCGTCGATCCGTCGCCCGCAGCCGCCGCGCTCGCGGCCGAGGCCGGCGTGCCGCTGTTCCGCACGCTCGACGAACTGCTCGAACGCGATCGCCCCGACGGCGTGATTCTCGCGACGCCAAACCAGCTGCACGTCGAACACGCGTCGCGTTGCCTCGCGGCGCGCGTGCCGACGCTGCTGGAAAAGCCGATCGCGCCGAGCGTCGACGAAGCGGAAACGCTCGCCGCCGACGCGGCGCGCAGCGGCGTGCCGCTGCTGATCGGTCATCATCGCGCGCACAGTCCGATCATGGCGCGCGCGCGGCAGCTGATCGACGAGGGGCGGCTGGGCAAGCTCGTCGCGGTGATGGGCAGCGCGGTGTTCTTCAAACCCGACGAGTACTTCGCCGACGCCGACTGGCGGCGCCAGCCCGGCGGCGGTCCGATCCTGCTGAACATGATTCACGAGGTGCACAACCTGCGCATGCTGTGCGGCGACATCGTCGCCGTGCAGGCTTTCTCGTCGCATGCGACGCGCGGCTTTCCGGTCGAGGATACGGTCGCGATCAACCTGCGTTTCGCGAACGGCGCGCTCGGCAGCTTCATGCTGTCCGATACCGCCGCGAGCGCGCGCAGCTGGGAGCAAACGTCGCAAGAGAACAAGGCCTATCCGTCGTATCCGGACGAAGACTGCTACGTGATCGCGGGCACCTTCGGCTCGCTCGCGGTACCGACGATGCGCCTGAAGACCTACGCCAAAGCCGCGGACCGCTCGTGGTGGAAGCCGTTCGACGTCAGCGTCGCCGAGATGACGCGCGACGACCCGCTAAAGCTGCAGCTCGAGCATTTCGTGCGCGTGATTCACAGCAAGGAGCCGCCGCTCGTCAGCGCGCAGGACGGTTTGCAGAATCTGCGTATCACCGAGGCGATCGTCGAAGCGGCGAAGACCGGTGCGGTCGTCGATACGACCCGCGCTGTCGCGGCGGCGGTCCACTAAAACAAGCCGAATTGGCGCCGATATTTCACAGTTGATTACTCAGGATGGTCTATGAAAACATTCGTGATGCTGCACGGCATCAACCACAACATGTTCGGCAAGCGCGATCCCGCGCAATACGGCACGATCACGCTCGAAGAAATCGACGCACGGCTGCGCGCGCTCGGCGACGAGCTCGGCGTGCGGGTCGAGAGCTTTCAGACCAATAGCGAGGCGGCGATGTGCGAGCGCATTCACCAGGCGTTCACCGACAACGCCGACGGCGTGCTGATCAACGCCGGCGCGTGGACGCACTACAGCTATGGCATTCGCGACGCACTCGCGATCCTGACGGTGCCAGTGGTCGAGATCCACATGTCGAACATTCACGCACGCGAGGCGTTCCGCCATCAGTCGGTGTTCGCGGAGATCGTCAAAGGGCAGATTTGCGGCTTCGGCGTGGACAGCTATCTGCTCGGGCTGCGCGCGGCGGTGTCGGCGGCGGGCTAGCGCCACGTTTCGGTCAACTCGTTGGCCAGCACCATTTTCTGGCGGACCACCTCGACGAACGCCGGGTCGATACCCGGCTGCGCCTTCAGGAATTTCAGCGCGGCGGAGTGCACGGCGCGCAACGCGCCGCCGTCGATGCCCGTCATGCGCGCCGCGCTGCGCCGCGTTTCAACGACCAGATCGCGCGCGCTCGTGAAGTCGGGTGACAAGCCGCATTGCGCATCGAACGCGGCGCTCAGGCCGCTCGCGTAGTCGCGCGACTCGCCGAGCCGCTCCATATCGATCAGCAGATCGACGCCCTCACCCATGCGCAACGCGCAGAGAATCCACAACGCAATGAACGCGCGATACGCGTTGTCGCTGTCCACCGTGCGCGCGAACTGCTCGCACGCGAGCGCATATGCGTCATCGGGCATCGGCGGCAGCGGCGGCAGGCGCACGCCGCACACGCCGATCGCCTCGCTCACCAGCGGATCGATCTGATTCAGACCGAGCACGCGAAACGGCGCGGCGACAAAAAACGCATTGCTCCATTGCTGCCGCAGCAGCCAACCCGACGCGAACTGCGACGCGGGATTGCGCAGCACACCCACGTGCAGCGCCTCGGCAAACGCGCGCTTCAGCCACGGCAGACGACCGCCCGTGCGGCAAAACTTGAACACCGGCACGCGGCCCTGCTCGACCGTGTGTGCGCTCAGCGCGCGCAGATAGGCCTGCATTGACGGGAACGTCGCATCGGGCTCGCGGGTAAAGCGATCGATGCTGAAACGCCGGTCGTAACCCGCGACGCCGCGCGCGTCTTCGCGCAAAAACGGCCGGTATTCGTCGAAGTATGGCGCGGCCAGCGGCGGGTGACCCGAGGTCAAGGTCGGCCGCGACGCGGGCACGTCGGCCAGTTTGAGATCGGCGAGCACGTTGCTGAGCGGCTCGTAGAAACCGGCCGCGCCTTCGAGTTCGCGCAGCCGCGACCACACCCACGTGCCCGCGCTGCGCCAGCCCGTGTGCAGAAAAACCGCCTGTTTCAGCGGAGTATCGGGCGCTGCGTCGTTCGCGGACGACTCATGAGGCAACGACATGGACTTCTTTTCCAATGATTGAATCAATAGACCGGAAGCGCCACTTTACCCTGTGATCGAGCGGGACGCATTATGCTGCGAGATTCCACGCTTCCGCCAATGCACTCACCTCGCCCTCATGAACGATTCGGCCGATATACGCTTCCTGCTCACACTGCGCGCGAGCGGCAGTCTGATCGCCGCCGCGCGGCGGCTCGCGCTGTCGCCGTCGGCGATCACGCAGCGTTTGCAGCAACTCGAAAAGAAGCTCGGCGCGCAGCTCGTGAACCGCAGCGCGCGCCGCCTGCAATTCACCGACGAAGGCCTGCTGCTGTGCGAGCGCGGCGCCGATCTGATCGCGCAGTTCGACGCGCTGTTCGACGATCTGCAAACGCGCCGCGGCGGCCTCGTCGGCACGCTGAAGATCAATGCGCCGCTCGGTTTCGGACGACGCCATCTGGCGCCGCTGATCGGCGAGTTCCAGCAGCAGAACCCCGATATCGACGTCGCGCTGACGCTGTCGGACCGGCCGTTGACCGAAACGCTCGATCGCTTCGACATCGTCGTGCATATCGGCGAGCTGCCGCTGTCGAACCTGATCGGCTATACGATCGCGCCGAACGCGCGCTTCGTCTGCGCGGCGCCCGCACTCGTCAAGCGAATCGGCCAACCCGAATCGCCGGAAGCGTTGAGCCGGCTGCCCTGCATCGTGCTGCGCGAAAACAACGAGGACGTGTCGCTGTGGCAGTTCAGCAAGGGCCGCACGCGCCGCAGCGTGCGCGTATCCGCGCATCTGAGCTGCAACGACGGTGACGTGATCCGCCAATGGGCCTGTGAGGGGCGTGGCGTGATTCTGCGCTCCGAATGGGACGTCGCAGACGATCTTGCGAAGGGCAAACTGGTGCGTCTGCTGCCGGGCTGGAAAGCGCCGGATGCGAACGTGATCGCGCTCACGCATCAGCGCACGGGGCTGCCGGCGCGCACGCGCCATTTCATGCAGTATCTGCAAAGCCGCTTCAGGCCGCTGCCACCGTGGCGGCGATAATTCAGTTAGTCTGAATCTAAGAGTCATCCCCCCTGAACGCTGACGTCCTATCGAAAACCTATAATCGACTCATCTTCAACAGCCGGCCTACATGCAATCATGACTGCTGCCGCCCACGCCACCGACACCCCCGCCTACCCCGACGCAGTCCTGTTCGACCTGCTCACCGCCCTGCTCGACTCGTGGACCTCGTGGAACCGCGCGGCAGGCTCCGACGAAGCGGGTCGCGCCTGGCGTGCCGCCTATCTGCGTCTGACGTACGGCTGCGGCCGTTACGTCCCCTACGAACAACTGGTGCGGAAAGCCGCCACGCAAGTCGGTCTGTCCGAAGCGGCCGCGAACGCGCTCGAAACGGACTGGCTGAATCTGACGCCATGGCCGGGCGCGCTCGACGCATTGCGTGCGCTCGCGCCGCACTGCAAGCTCGCGGTTGTCACCAACTGCTCCACGCGGCTCGGCTTGCAGGCGTCCGCGCTGTTGCCCGTGCGCTGGGACGCGATCGTGACCGCCGAGGAAGCCGGCGTCTACAAGCCGGACCCGCTCCCGTACCGTCTCGCGCTCGACAAACTCGGCGTCGAACCGCGGCGCGCCGCGTTCGTCGCCGGGTCGAGCTACGACATGTTCGGCACCGCGGCCGTGGGTCTGCGGACCTACTGGCACAACCGGGTCGGCCTGCCGCTCGTTGCGGGTGCGCAAGCGCCCGAGGTCGAAGCGGCATCGCTCGACGGGCTCGTGCCGTGGCTCACAAGCTTTGGCCGCGAGCGTCGCCATTGAACCTAAAACCTCACCTCGTTCCTCAGGTGCAAGCATGAAACTCGAACAGATCGAAACCCCGGCCGCGTTGATCGACGTCGCCCGGATGCAGAAGAACATCGCGCGCATGCAAGGGCGGATGAATACGCTCGGCGTCGCGTTCCGGCCGCACGTGAAGACCACCAAGTGCATCGACGTCGTGCGCGCGCAAATCGCCGCCGGCGCGCGCGGCATTACGGTATCGACGCTGAAAGAAGCCGAAGCGTTCTACGCGGCCGGCGTCCACGACATCCTGTACGCCGTCAGCATGGTTCCGTCGAAGCTGCCGCGCGCGCTCGCGCTGCGTCGTCAGGGCTGCGATCTGAAGCTGGTGGTCGACAACCCGACCGCCGCCGCGGCGCTTGCCGCGTTCGGCGACCAGCACGGCGAAACGTTCGAGGTCTGGATCGAGGTCGATACGGACGGCCATCGCTCGGGAATCCAGCCTGAACAGCAGACGCTGCTCGACGTCGGGCGGATTCTGCACGAGAACGGTGTGAAGGTCGGCGGCGTGATGACTCATGCGGGTTCGAGCTATGAGTTGAATACGCCCGAAGCGCTCGCCGCGCTCGCGGAGCAGGAGCGCGCGGGCTGTGTGCGCGCCGCCGAGCGGCTGCGCGAAGCGGGCATCGCGTGTCCAGCGGTCAGCGTCGGTTCGACGCCGACCGCGCTCGCCGCACGGAATCTCGAAGGCGTCACCGAGGTGCGGGCCGGCGTCTACGTGCTGTTCGATCTGGTCATGCACAACGTGGGCGTCTGCACGCTCGACGACATCGCGCTCAGCGTACTCACGACCGTGATCGGTCATCAGGAAGACAAAGGCTGGGTGATTCTCGACGCGGGCTGGATGGCGCTAAGCCGCGATCGCGGCACCTCGCGGCAGTCGCACGATTTCGGTTATGGGCAGCCGTGTTTGCTCAATGGCACGTTGCTGCCGGGCTATGTCGTGAGCGGCGCCAACCAGGAGCACGGGATTCTTGCGGCGGCTCAGGCCGATCCGCAAGCCGATGCACAGAGCGACGACATCGCGCAGCGCTTTCCGATCGGTATGAAACTGCGCATCCTGCCGAACCACGCGTGCGCGACCGGCGCGCAGTTCCCCGAGTATCACGCGGTCGCGCCGGACGGCAGCAGCGTCGCGTGGCAGAGGTTTTACGGCTGGTAAGCCACCGCGTCACTCATCCTCTTCCGACAACCCCGCCAGCAGATCGTCGACCGCGCGATATACGCGCTCGACGATCTCCGGTCCCACCTTGCGCTCGAGTTCGCGATAGTGCGCCTCGAGATCCTTCGAAATCACGCGTACCAGTTCGATGCTCGTATCCGTCAGCGACACGAGTACGCGCCGCTGATCCTCCGCGAAACGTTCCTTCGTCACGAGCTCCATGCTTTCCATGCGCGCGAGCACGCCGGCCATGCTCGGGCTCGAAATCGTGCAGATGTCGGAGATCTGGCGCGGCTCCATCGGGCCGTGCTCGTTGAGCGCGCGAATCACTCGCCATTGCTGCTCGGTGAGTCCGTGCGCGGTGATCAACGGACGAAAGCGCTCCATCATTTTTTCGCGAGCGCGTAATAACAGCATCGGCAGATTGCGGTGCAAAACCCGGGTGGACGCAGCGGACATGTTGGCAAGAAATCGGAAAGAAAAGCTGTCGAAGCTTACGGGAAAACCCGCGATCAACTGACAGCCTATTGACCGTCAATCATATCAAGCAGGATACTACTAACATCTTAGTGTTTTCGCCGAACTTTCGCCACGAGGCTGCGAATATATGTTTGCCCTTGCCGATCATCTACTGCATCCCGAAGGCGAAGCGCTGCCTCGCGACGTCGACGCGCACGCCGCGGCCGCGTTGCTCGCGCGCGGCGTCGCGTGTCGCGCGCCGGTCAGCGGCGCGGTGTACGGAGTCCTGCTTAACGATCGCGCCGCCTTGAACGCGCTGGGCGACGCAGTGCATGCGGCACCGTACAAGGCGCCGCCGAAAGCGCCGATTCTGTATCTGAAGCCGCGCAATACGCTGGCCGGACATCGGGCGCGCGTGGTCGTGCCGGATGACGCGCTCGGCGTCGAGGTCGGCGCATCGCTCGGCATCGTGATCGGCCGGACCGCGACGCGCGTCGGCGTCGAGCGCGCGGCGGACTATATCGCTGGCTATACGCTGGTCGGCGATCTGAGCGTGCCGCACACCAACGTGTATCGGCCCAACGTACGGCTGCGCGCACGCGACGGCTTCTGCGTGATCGGACCCGCGCTCGTCGCCGCCCGCCATGTCGCCGCGCCGGATCGGCTCGACATCGCCATATCGCTGAACGGTGCCGAACCGTTTGTGGCGAGCACCGCATCGTCGGTGCGCAACGTCGCGCAATTGCTCGCCGACGTCACCGACTTCATGACGCTGAACGCGGGCGACGTGCTGACCCTGGGCGTGCGGCATGGCTCGCCTGTCGCCCATGTCGGCGATACGGCCACGCTGTCGATCGGCACGCTGCCGCCGTTGACCATCTCGTTCGTGCGCGTCGATCAACACCATGGAGAACAATCATGATGCGCGGCCGCGTCGCCTATGCGGGAGCGATTCACGAAGCGTATCCGCACGAGCAGGGTGTCCGTCTCGCCGACGGTCGCGTGCGTCGCGAGGACGAAGTGGTCTGGCTCGCGCCGATTGAAGTCGGTACGATCTTCGCGCTGGGGCTGAACTACGCGGAGCACGCGAAGGAGTTGCAGTTCAGCAAGCAGGAAGAACCGCTGGTGTTCCTGAAGGGACCGGGCACGGTACTCGGCCATCGCGGCGTCACGCGCCGCCCCGCCGACGTCACGTTCATGCACTACGAGTGCGAGCTCGCGGTCGTGATCGGGCGAACCGCGCAAAACGTCGCGCGTAAAGACGCGATGCAGCACGTGGCCGGCTACATGATCGAGAACGACTACGCGATTCGCGACTACCTCGAAAACTACTATCGCCCGAATCTGCGCGTGAAGAATCGCGACGGCGGCACGGTGCTCGGCCCCTGGTTCGTCGACGCCGCCGACATCGCCGACGTCACGCAACTCGAGCTGCGCACCTTCGTGAACGGCGCGCGTCAGCAGTGCGGCAATACGCGCGATCTCGTCACCGACATCCCCGCGCTGATCGAATACCTGAGCGGCTTCATGACGCTCGCGCCCGGCGACGTGATCCTGACCGGCACGCCCGAAGGCATCGTCAACGTCAACGCGGGCGATGAAGTCGTGTGCGAGATCGACGGCCTCGGCCGCCTCGTCAACACGATCGCATCGGACGCGGACTTCGGCCTCTGATGGACAGCAAAAACCCAGCGAACAGCAAAAGGACAACGCAATGCCGATCGACCATCTGATCAACGGCGAGATGTGCACCTCGAGTGACTATTTCGAAACCGTCAATCCAGCCACGCAGGAAGTGCTCGCCGAAGTCGCGCGCGGCGGCGCGAAAGAAGTCGATGCGGCCGTGCAAGCGGCCAAAGGCGCGTTCCCCGCCTGGGCCGCGAAACCCGCCGCGGAACGCGCGAAACTGATCCGCAAGCTCGGCGAGCTGATCACGAAGCACGTGCCGGAAATCTCGGAGACCGAAACGAAGGACACCGGTCAGACGATCTCGCAGACGCGCAAGCAACTGGTGCCACGCGCGGCCGACAACTTCAGCTATTTCGCCGAGATGTGCACGCGCGTCGACGGCCACACGTACCCGACCGAGTCGCATCTGAACTACACGCTGTTTCATCCGGTCGGTGTGTGCGCGCTGATCTCGCCGTGGAACGTGCCGTTCATGACGGCCACCTGGAAGGTCGCGCCGTGCCTCGCGTTCGGCAATACCGCCGTGCTGAAGATGAGCGAGCTGTCGCCGCTGACCGCCTCGATGCTCGGCAAGCTCGCGCTCGAAGCGGGCATTCCGGCGGGCGTGCTGAACGTCGTGCACGGCTACGGCAAGGAAGCAGGCGAACCGCTGGTCGCGCATCGCGACGTGCACGCAGTGTCGTTCACCGGGTCGACCGCGACCGGCAATCGCATCGTGCAAACCGCGGGCCTGAAGAAGTTCTCGATGGAGCTGGGCGGCAAATCGCCGTTCGTGATCTTCGACGACGCCGACTTCGAACGCGCGCTAGATGCCGCGGTGTTCATGATCTTTTCGAACAACGGCGAGCGCTGCACCGCGGGCTCGCGCATTCTCGTGCAGCGCTCCATTTACGCGCACTTCGCCGAGCGCTTTATCGAGCGCGCGAAGCGTCTGACGGTGGGCGATCCGCTCGCGGACAGCACGATCGTCGGCCCGATGATCAGCCAGGGGCATCTCGCGAAAGTACGCAGCTATATCGAGCTCGGCCCGAAGGAAGGCGCGACGCTCGCGTGCGGCGGCCTCGATGCGCCCGACTTGCCCGCCGCGTTGCG
This sequence comes from Paraburkholderia sp. BR14320, assembly GCF_040948665.1. Taxonomy (NCBI): domain Bacteria; kingdom Pseudomonadati; phylum Pseudomonadota; class Betaproteobacteria; order Burkholderiales; family Burkholderiaceae; genus Paraburkholderia; species Paraburkholderia sp. BR14320. Next base: position 15,362 of record NZ_JBFPKG010000035.1, on the reverse strand, counting down.
CCACGGCAATTTCGTCACGCCGACCGTGTTCGTCGACGTCGACAACCGCATGCGGATCGCTCAGGAAGAGATCTTCGGACCGGTCGCGTGCCTGATTCCGTTCGACGATGAAGCCGAGGCGATCCGTCTCGCCAACGATATTTCGTATGGTCTGTCGAGCTATATCTGGACCGAGAATACGGGCCGCGCGTTGCGCGTGGCGGCCGCCGTCGAAGCGGGCATGTGCTTTGTGAACAGCCAGAACGTGCGCGATCTGCGTCAGCCGTTTGGCGGCACCAAAGCGTCAGGTGTGGGCCGCGAAGGCGGCACGTGGAGCTATGAAGTGTTCCTCGAACCGAAGAACGTCTGCGTGTCGCTCGGCTCGCATCATATTCCGCGCTGGGGCATCTAACAGCGACATCGAAAAAACCTGGGAGACCGCGATGGGCAAACTCGCGCTGGCAGCAAAAGTCACACACGTGCCGTCGTTGTATTTATCCGAGCTCGACGGTCCGCACAAGGGTTGCCGTCAGGCCGCGATCGACGGACACCACGAAATCGGCCGACGCTGTCGCGAACTCGGCGTCGATACGATCGTCGTGTTCGACGTGCACTGGCTCGTGAATAGCGAATACCACATAAATTGCGCGCCCAAATTCGAAGGCGTGTACACGAGCAACGAGCTGCCGCATTTCATCAGGAACATGCCGTACGCGTACCCGGGCAATGTCGGGCTCGGTGAGCTGATCGCAGAAGTCGCCAACGAAATGGGCGTGAAAAGCCGCGCGCACAGCGCGACCACGCTCGAACTCGAATACGGCACGCTGGTGCCGATGCGCTATATGAACAGCGATCAGCACTTCAAGACGGTGTCGGTGGCGGGCTGGTGTATGTGGCACGACCTCGCGACCAGCGCGCGCTTCGGCTTCGCGGTGCGCAAGGCCATCGAAGAACGCTATGACGGTACCGTGGCCATTCTCGCGAGCGGCTCGCTGTCGCATCACTTCGCGAACAACGGCACCGCCGATCAGTTCTTGCACAAAGTCTGGAGCCCGTTCCTCGAACAGATGGATCGCAGCGTGGTGCGCATGTGGGAAGCCGGCGACTGGAAGACCTTCTGCGACATGCTGCCGCTCTACAACGAGAAATGCTGGGGCGAAGGCGGCATGCACGATACGGCGATGCTGCTAGGCGCGCTCGGCTGGGACCGTTACGACGGCAAGGTCGAGGTCATCACGCCTTATTTCGGCAGTTCGGGCACCGGTCAGATCAACGCGATCTTCCCGGTCACGCCGCTACCTGTCTGACACTCGCGAGGAATCGCCATGCCTCACTTGACACTCGAATACAGCGCCAACCTCGCGGATGCTCAACGGCTCGGCGAACTTTGCAAAGACCTCGCGCAGTGCCTCGACGCGCAGCGCGATAACGGCGAGCGGGTCTATCCGCTCGGCGGCATTCGCGTGCGCGCACTGCGCTGCGACCAGTACTGCATCGCCGACGGGCGTCCCGACGCCGCGTTCCTGCACGCAAACCTGAAGATCGGCGCGGGTCGCTCGGAGGCCGTCAAGAAGGCGACCGGCGACGCGCTGTTCGCGCTGATCAAGCAGTGCTTCGCCACTGAGTTCGAACGGCAGGGGCTCGCGTTGTCGCTCGAAATCAACGAGTTCAGCGAAGCGGGCACCTGGAAACACAACAATCTGCATGCGCGGCTCAAGCGCTGACACCTCATGCTAGACGAACAAACCATTCGCGACCTCGCCGCGCAACTCGATCACGCGGAAAAGACCCGCACGCAGCTGCGCCATTTTTCCGCACAGTATCCACAGATGACCGTACAGGACGGCTACGCGATTCAACGCGAGTGGGTCAAGCTGAAACTCGCCGAAGGCCACGTGATCAAGGGCAGGAAGATCGGCCTGACGTCGCGCGCGATGCAGCGCTCGTCGCAGATCGACGAACCCGACTACGCGCCGCTGCTCGACAGCATGTTCATCGACAGCGGCCAGGACATTCGCGCGGATCGCTTCATCGCGCCGCGCGTCGAGGTGGAACTCGCGTTCGTGCTGAACAAACCGTTGAAGGGCCCAGGCGTCACGCTGTTCGATGTGCTCGACGCGACCGCCTATGTAACGCCGGCCATCGAAATCATCGACGCCCGAATCGAGCAGTTCGATCGCGAAACGCGCGCGCCGCGCAAGGTCTACGACACGATCTCCGACTTCGCCGCCAACGCGGGCGTCGTGCTCGGCGGCAGGCCCGTGCGTCCGCTCGAGGTCGACCTGCGCTGGGTCGGCGCGCTGCTGTACAAGAACGGCGCGGTCGAGGAAAGCGGGCTCGCGGCGGCGGTGCTCAACCATCCGGCCACCGGCGTCGCGTGGCTCGCCAACAAGATTGCTCCGTACGATGAATCACTGAACGCGGGCGACGTCATCCTGAGCGGCTCATTCACGAGCCCGATTCCGGCCCGCGCGGGCGACACGTTCCACGTCGACTATGGCCCGCTCGGCGGCATCGGTTTGAACTTCATCTGAGAGCAACGACATGTCCTTGCCGACCAACCCCTTCAAACGCGCGCTCGCCGACGGCAAGCCGCAGTTCGGCTTGTGGGCCGCGCTCGCCGACGCCTACGTGACCGAGCTGCTCGCCACCGCCGGTTTCGACTGGCTGCTGATCGACAACGAGCACGCGCCGAACGACGTGCGCAGCACGCTGTCGCAGCTGCAGGCGGTCGCTGCGTATCCGTCGCATCCGGTCGTGCGGCCGGTGAAAAGCGACGCCGCGCTGATCAAGCAGTTGCTCGACATCGGCGCGCAAACGCTGCTGCTGCCGATGATCGACACGGCCGCGCAGGCGCTCGATGCGGTCGCGGCCACGCGTTATCCGCCGCAGGGTATCCGCGGCGTCGGCAGCGCGCTCGCGCGTGCGTCGCGCTGGAATCGTGTGCCCGACTATCTGAACACCGCTGCCGACGAACTATGCATGATCGTGCAGGCGGAGACCGTGCAGAGCCTCGACAATCTCGCGGAGATCGCGCGCGTGGATGGCGTCGATGGCGTGTTTTTCGGGCCGTCGGATCTGAGCGCGTCGATGGGATTGCTCGGCAAACCGGGCGACGCACGCGTGCGCGACGCGATTCGCCGCGGCATCGAAACCGTGCGCGGCGCCGGCAAGGCGGCGGGCGTGCTCGCACCTGATCCCGCGCTGGCGGCCGAATATCTGGCAGCGGGCGCGAGCTTCGTCGCGGTGGGCACGGACACCGGCTTGCTGAGCCGCGCGGCCGCGGAGCTCGCCGCGTCGTACAAGAACACGGCGGCGATGGCACCGCGGGTCAACGGCGGATATTGACGCAACGCTAGCCGCGGGCCGCCCCACCCGCCCGCGCTCGCGGCCTTCCCCTACTCCCCCGCCGGCCAGGGCAAGCCTCGCGCCGACCAATCCAGCTCGACCCCCATCACACAGCGCCCGCTCGCCAAATGCACGGCCAGGGTCACCGCGATGCACGGTCGCCCGCTCGCGAGCGACAGATACGGATTACTGGTGATCGCCTCGCCGGGCAGCAGCACCGCATTGCGGAAGTACGGCCGATGATCCCAGCGCGCATCGCGCGGATTCGCGACCGGCTGCAGCGACGCGGCGTCCTTGCACCATGCCGGCCCGCGCACCTCGTGACCGATCTGGCGGCCGGTATCGTCGAGAAGGAAGCAGCTGATGCAGCGCTTGAAGGTCGCGAGCAGCGCGAACGCGTCGTCCATCGTGACGCCGGCGCGCAAGCCGTCGGCCGCGCGCCGCAGTTCGACCCGGTACGGCTCCAGCTCGGATTCGAACAACGCATACTGATGCGCGCGGCCCTGCGCGATCACGTCGAATGCATCGTCGATCTGGCGGTGCACCGACTCGGGCGGCGCGATCTCGACAGCGGGCCGGCCGAGCAGATAGCCCTGCGCGAAATCGACATTCGACTCGACCGCGAGAATCAGCTCGTCGGTCGTCTCGACACCTTCGACGACCACTAGCATCCCCGCCTGATGCAGCAGCGACACGAGCTTCGGCAGGATCGGCTGCTGGGTGCCGTGCGTGGTCGCGCGAATCAGCTCGCCGTCGAGCTTCACGATGTCCGGCCGGATCCGCAGCAGCCGGTCGAGGTTCGACTGGCCCGCGCCGAAGTCGTCGACTGCGATCAGGAAGCCGTGCTGGCGATAGCGCGCCGCCGCGCGCGACATCTCGTCGACGCTGCCGCCATGCGATTCGAGGATCTCCAGAATCACGCGCTCGGGTTCGAGCCCCGCGGCGCGCACGATTTTCGTCAACTGATCGGCATAGCCGTCGGCGACGAAGGTGGACGGCAAGATGTTCAGGAACAGCCAGGCATCACCGGGCAGCGCGCGGCGCGCGTTGCCGAGATGGACCGCGTGGCTCGCGCGGTCGAGCGCGCCTTCGTCGCTCGACGGCTTCGGCGCGAACATCACGACCGGCGGCACCAGCGTGCCGTCGTCGTGCTCGCCGCGCAGCAGCGCCTCGAAGCCGACCTGCTTCTGATGCGACAGGCTGTAGAGCGGCTGAAAGTGCGAGATCAGATAGAAGTCTTCCCAGCGGTAACGCGGCGCAAGCACGTCGTCGAACGGCGGCTGCAGCGCGTCGAACGGCCGCGCGCGCTCGGCGCAGACACGGTTGCGGCCCGTCTGCTTCGCGCGCAGCAACGCTTCGTCGGCGCGATCGAGCAGCACCATGAAGCTTTCGCCGCGCCGGTGCTCGGCCACGCCGAAGCTCGCGGTCAGATTGCCGTCCGGCCGTTCGATCGCGGCGATGTCGAGGCGCAGCCGCTCGGCGAATTGCAGCGCGCCGGTGAGGTCGTCGTCGATCAGCAGCGCGAACTCTTCGCCGCCGATGCGGCTCACGCTGTGGTAGAGCGCGACCGCGTCCTTGAGCACCTGCGCGACCTGAAACAGCGCGTGGTCGCCGACCGCATGGCCGAAGCGGTCGTTGAGCGACTTGAAGCTGTCGATGTCGAGAAAGATCGCGCTGATCCGCGCGCCCGGCGCCAGCGTCTCGAGTCGTCCCTCGGCGTGCTTGACGAACGAGCGGCGGTTTTGCAGGCCGGTCAGCGAATCGGTTGCGGCGAGTTGCGCGAGCTGGCTTTCGAGCAGAAAGTGATTGCGCCGGAAATGGTAGAAGGCGAAATGGAACACCGCCGTCGTCGGCGCGCCGATCGCGATGACCCACGTCCACACGGCCACGTCGACCTCGGGCGCATGAGTTTTGCCGCGCAGCAGCGCGATGGCCACCGCGTAAAACAGCGCGCTGCCGGTGGCGAAATGCGCGGGCGTGAGCCATATCGGCGCCGCGCAGATCGGTATCACGACGAACGCGGGCAACAGCCACGGCAACGGATTTGCAAGGCCTTGCGCATTCAGCACGAGCCCGCCGATCAGCACCAGCTCGTATGCGACGCAAATCGCGCCGAACAGCGCCGTCGATTTCGTGCACGGGATCGCCAGTACCAGCAGAGCAAGCACGACCGCGCACAGTAGCCGGTACACGAGCGGCGCGGACGGTGCGCTGACCAGTTCGCGCGCCGCCACCATGGACAGGAACGCCAGCACCGTGAAGCCCAGCTTCATGAGGGCAAGCGGCCGCTGATGCTCGAGCGAGCGCCGGTGAAAGCGCTCACGCATACTCGGCTGGGACAGGTGCTGCGTTGGGATGGCAGACATAGAGGCTGATCAGGCTGGGTTTCCGGTCACTCCGCCAATGGTTATCGGCAAACGTTCGATAAACATTTATGGCTAACGTGAAACGACGCATGAATTGCTATGCGCTCGACTACACCGCCATCACTCGATCGCGCCCCGCCGCTTTGGCCGCCTACCCATTGCGAATTATTTTGAATCGAAGCTCGTGCTCGGCCATTGCCAAGAAGCGACGATAACTTTCATTACGGTTTCAGGCAATTGCGCAATGCTATTCGCGCGATTTACCACCCGCCAAATGCATCATTTAGAGCGTTAAGCTCAAAGCGTGCCGGAATTGTCGGCGAATGCGACTATTGCTGCGCAAGCTTTTTGTGCGCGAAGCACAAGCAAACGTTTCAATTTTTATTGAAGCAGCAAAAATTACGTAATTCATGTGTCTCGAATGCGCATCAATAAACGCATAAGCTGAGCAACGGAATGTGGCTAAAAGCCAGTGTCTTAAGTAGACTTCTGACGAGTGTGCCGCAATGCAGACAATCGGGCAGAAATGACGTAAATGGCGCGGCACGCGATTGCCGAACGACTCCGCTGCTCAATTGCTCAAACGTTTGCGAATGAGCAACAGCTAGCGACCACTTCCGGAAAACATGGTCTCAATCCTCGACTATCTGCTTGAACGCCAGATCTCACCGCAATGGCGCGGCATGCTGAGCGCACTGGCGAGCGAGTTCGAGGCGCAAATCGGACGCGACGAATTGCGTCAGCTGATGCATCGCGTCGGCAATCGTTTCGCGCTCGCGCATCCGCTGCCCGCCTGCGAATCGACGGCGGAACTCGAGCAGGTGTTGAACTCTTACTGGCATCAGATGGATTGGGGATACGTCGCACTCGCCGATGAGGCCGAGTCGCTGCGCATCATTCATTATTGCGCGCCGCTGCCGGCCTTCGGCGAAGCGGCGCTCGCCTGGACGCCGGCGTTTCTCGAAGGCGCCTATCAGACCTGGTTGAGCGCGTTGGGCGCGCAGGGTTTGTCGGTCGTGCAGACGAGCGCGTTCGGCGAGGACAGCTCGCTCGAATTCCGCCTCGGCCGTCATCCGGCCTGAGCATCAGCAGAACGACATACCAGGTTCAAGACAGTGCGGTAGTAATGCAAGAAATGTGCGACGTCGATACAGCCGACGCGTGGAAGCAGGGAAGGCAGTTCAAATAACAGCGCTCCGAGGACTCGGCTCGGGGCAATGCACGGTATGTACCGGACGGCGGCATCATGAGTTCATCGAACGACATCGAAAAACTGTTCGAGCAATTCGGCGGCGACGCCAATGCGTACCAGGAGATCGGTCGCGAGAACGACGCGCGCACCGCGCGCACCCGTTGGCCGCTGCTCGTCACGCTCGATCTGACGCAACCGGCGATTCCGGCGATCGGCCAGCTTCGCGACCCGAAACAGCAGCCGCCGGCGAGCGTGGCGCCACGGCCCGTCGCCGTCCATGAGGACACGACGCCGAAGGACATGGCATCGGTGACGCGGGCGAAGGCGCCGCTCTTCACGCGCCCTCACCGGCGTGACATTCCTCCTGTGCCGGTGAGTCCCGCGCAGCCGGCGGCGCCGAGTGGCGCGTCGCGCTTCCGTACCGCTGACGAAACCGACGAGGCTGCCGCGCCGGGCGTGCCGGCTGCCGCCCCATCCGCGCCTATCGCGCCTATCGCGCCTAACGCGCCTAACGCGCCTATCGCGCCTATCGCGCCGATCCCGCCGGTCTCCGCACCGGCTCTGGCAGCGTCGCAAACCTCGATTCCACCGAGAGCTGACGCATGGGTCGCACCCAGCGTCAGCGCCGCACCGGTAGCGCCGTTGCAACCGCTACAGGCCACGCAACCCACCTACACCGCCCCGCCCGCGCATCCGGCCCAGCCACCGTCGATCCTCGGCAAGATGTTCGCCGCGCAGAACCCATCCACGCGGCCGCAAGCTGCCGTGCCCGCGCCCCAGCCCACGTCGCTGAACTCGCTCTTCGACCGTCTGCGCGGCACGCCCGTGCAAGGCGCCCAGCCACCCGCCGGCCCCGCGCGCGGCGGCTTCCCGTCGTGGCTCACCAACGGTCCGCGTCGGCCATGAAAGTCATTGCCGTGGTATCCGCCAAAGGCGGGGTCGGCAAGACCACCCTCGCCGCCAACCTCGCCTCCGTGCTGGCCAACAGCGGCCGGCGCGTGATCGCGCTCGATCTCGATCCGCAGAACGCCTTGCGTCTGCACTTCGGGGTGCCGCTCGACAGCGTCGACGGCGTGTCGCGTGCAACGCTCTCCGGCAACCCGTGGCAAACGGTGATGTTCGACGGCATCGACGGCGTGACCGTGCTGCCGTACGGCGCGCTGCTGGAAGATGACCGCCGCCGCCTCGAGGCGCATATCGACCAGCATCCGCAATGGCTCGCGCAGTCGTTGCAGAACCTGCGGCTCGATGCGTCCGACATCGTCATCATCGACACGCCGCCCGGCTCGTCGGTCTACGCGCGAACCGCGCTGAGCGCGGCCACCTTCGCGCTGAACATCGTGCTCGCCGACGCCGCGTCGTACGCGGCGATCCCGCACATGGAGCGGCTGATCGAAACCTACGCGGCGCCGCGTGCGGACTTCGGCGGCGTCGGCTACGTGGTCAACCAGATCGACCAGTCGCGCCAGCTGACCAAGGACGTGCTGAAGGTGTTGCGCCAGATGCTCGCCGGCAAGGTGTTCCCCGGCGTGATCCATCTCGACGAAGGCGTCAGCGAAGCGCTCGCCTGCGACACGACGCTGATCCACTACGATCCGCTGAGTCAGGCCGCCGCCGATTTGCGCGCGTGCGGCGCGTGGCTCATGGCGGCGCTCGACGCGATCGCCGCCCAGCCGAGGAACGTCGCATGAGCAGCCCAGCCTCCTCCCGCGAACCCGAGGGCGGCGAGCCTTCACGGTTCGAGCGCTTCATCGAAGCGAACTTCTGGAACAGCCGCATCGTCACCGGACTCGTCACGCTGCTCGCGCTGTACATGCTGTACTTCGTGTTCACGGTGCCGCTCGAGTTCTATCAGCAGCTGACCTTCGCGACGCTGTGCTTCGTGCTCGCGCTGATGTTTCGCCGTCTGCCCGGCCGCTACGCGACGATGGTCATGATCATGCTGTCGATCGTCGCGTCGGGCCGCTACATGTACTGGCGTCTGACCGAAACGACCGCCTGGGAGCGGCCGCTCGACGCCGCCTGGGGTTTGCTGCTCGTCTCCGCCGAGCTCTACGCGACGCTCGTGCTGATGCTCGGCTACTTCCAGACCGCGTGGCCGCTCAAGCGCAAGCCGATGCCGCTGCCCGCCAATCGCGACGAGTGGCCGACCGTCGACGTATTCATCCCGACCTACAACGAGCCGCTCGCGGTCGTGAAGCCGACCGTCTACGCGGCGCTCGCGCTCGACTATCCGGCCGACAAGATGTCGATCCATGTGCTCGACGACGGCCGCCGCCCCGAGTTCAAGGCGTTCTGCGAGGAAGTCGGCGTGAACTGGACGATCCGCACGAACAACCGTCACGCGAAGGCCGGCAACATCAACGAGGCGATGAAGATCACGACCGGCGAGTACCTCGCAATCTTCGACTGCGATCACATCCCGACCCGCTCGTTTCTGCAGATCGGCCTCGGCTGGTTCCTGCGCGACAAGCTGCTGTCGATGCTGCAAACGCCGCACCACTTCTTCTCCCCCGACCCGTTCGAGCGCAACCTCGGCACGTTCCGCAAGGTGCCGAACGAAGGCGAACTGTTCTACGGCCTCGTGCAGGACGGCAACGATCTGTGGAACGCGACGTTCTTCTGCGGCTCGTGCGCGCTGTTGCGCCGGAACATGGTCGAAGAGATCGGCGGCATCGCGGTGGAAACCGTGACCGAGGACGCGCACACCGCACTGAAGCTGCACCGCCTCGGCTACACCACCGCGTATCTGGCGATTCCGCAGGCCGCCGGCCTCGCGACCGAAAGCCTGTCGGGCCACATCGGCCAGCGCATCCGCTGGGCGCGCGGCATGACGCAGATCTTCCGCATCGACAATCCGCTCACCGGCAAGGGGCTGAAGATCGGCCAGCGCCTGTGCTATCTGAACGCGATGATGCACTTCTTCTACGGCGTGCCGCGTCTCGTGTTCCTGACCGCGCCGCTGTCGTACCTGTTCTTCGGCGCGCATGTGATCGAAGCGGCGGCTAGCACGATCGCGATCTACGCGCTGCCGCACATGATGCACGCGAGCATCACGAACTCGCGGATGCAGCGGATGTTCCGCCATTCGTTCTGGGCCGAGGTGTACGAGTCGGTGCTAGCGTCGTACATCACCGCGCCGACGCTGCTCGCGCTGATCAATCCGAAGCTCGGCAAGTTCAACGTGACGGCCAAGGGCGGCGTGATCGAGAAGAGCTACTTCGACTGGTCGATCTCGCGGCCGTACCTGTTTTTGCTGCTGCTGAACCTGCTCGGCTTCCTCGTGGGTCTCGTGCACATCTATCTGAACTGGCACGTGCGCAGCATCGTCGAGACCACGCTGCTCAATCTCGCGTGGACCAGCTACAACATGCTGATCCTCGGCGCGAGCGTGGCCGCCGCGAGCGAGCGCCGCCAGATCCGCGCGGTGCCCCGCGTCGCGATGAAGATGCCGGTGATGCTGAAGTTCTCGACCGGCCGCACGCTCGCGTGCGAAACGATCGACTACTCGGAAGGCGGCGTCGGTGTCGCGCTGCCCGGCAAGATCGAAGTGCCGATGCAGGAGCCCGTGACCGTGTCGCTGTTTCGCGGCGACGAAGAGTACGCGTTTCCCGCCACCGTCAGTTTTACCGAGCCGGGCCGCGTGGGCCTGCGCTTTTCGTCGATGTCGCCCGAACAGGAGTACGAGTTCGTGAAGACCACCTTCGCCCGCGCGGACGCGTGGACCGGCTGGGCCGAGGGACGCGAGACGGACACGCCGCTGCGCGGCCTGTCGCATGTGCTGAGGGTCGGCGTGCGCGGCATCGCGGGTCTGTTCGAGCATCTATACGACGACTTGCGCAGTTCGATCAAAAGCCGTCCCGCGGACGTCAAGAAGCTAAAAACGAAAGATTGATCTATGGGCTACCGGATGCCGAACGACAAGATCGAACACCCGGCTCACGGGCGCAACAGCACTGGACCCCAATCGCGTCTGTTCGCCCTCCACGGCTCGCGACACTCGCGGCGAATCATGCGAGGCGTCGCCTGCTGGCTTGCGCTGCAGACCGCGCTGGCGTCGTTCGTGCCGCTCGCTTACGCGGCTGCACCGGCTGCCGCCCCGGCATCCAAGCCGGCCCCGGCAGCCGCCGCAACCGCCGGCGCGGCGCAAAGCCCGCAAGTCGCGACCGGTGTCGGCAACGTGCCCGCGCCGAGCGCGGCGGTGCCGTTCGATCCGAACGCGATCGCCCAGGACCAGCTCGCCACGCCGACGCCCGCGCTCGCGGCCTCGTCGGTGAAGGCGCTCGGCATGCGCACGCCGACCACCGCCGAGCCCGGCACGCTGGTGCCCGGAGGCCGCCGTCAAACGCTAACGTTTGCGGACTTCGGCGCGCTCGACCCGCTGCAACTGCGCGGCGTCGACGGCCAGAACGGCATTGCGTTCTCGGTGCGCGGCGACGAAGTCGTGACCGGCGCGACGCTGCATCTGATCTACAGCTATTCGCCCGCGCTGCTGGCGAACCTGTCGCAACTGAAGGTCCTGATCAACGGCGAGGTCGCCGCCACGCTGCCGCTGCCGCACGAGCAGGCCGGCATGCTGGTCGCGCGCGACATCACGATCGATCCGCGCTTCATCACCGACTTCAATCACCTGAACCTGCAACTGATCGGCCACTACACGACGGCCTGCGAAGACCCCGCGAACTCGTCGCTGTGGGCGACGATCAGCAACGCGAGCTCGCTCGACCTGAGCTACGCGTCGCTCCCGACGAAGGCGGAACTGGCCGCGCTGCCGCAGCCGTTCTTCGACCGCCGCGACGTGCGCCGCCTCGAACTGCCGTTCGTGTTCGCGCAGAAACCCGGCAACGGCACGCTCGAAGCCGCGGGCATCGTCGCGTCGTGGTTCGGCTCGCTCGCCGGCTATCGCGGCGCGCTGTTTCCGACCCAGCTCGACAGCCCGCCGCTGTCGGGCAACGCGGTCGTGTTCGCGACCAGCGACCAGCATCCAGCCGGCGTGACGATTCCCGAGATTACCGGGCCGACCATCGCGGTGGTCGAGCGCGACGCGAACGCGCGCGGCAAGCTGCTGCTCGTGCTCGGCCGCGACGAGGCCGAGCTGAAGACCGCCGCGAAGTCGCTCGGCATCGGCCATAGCACGCTGTCCGGCGCGAGCGCGACGATCACGTCGCTGAACGCGATCACGCCGCGCGTGCCGTACGACGCGCCGAACTGGCTGGCGACCGACCGCGCGGTGCGCTTCGGCGAACTCGCCGATCCGAAAGACCTGACCGTGTTCGGCTACGACGCCGACGCGGTGCGCATCAACATGCGTGTGGCGCCCGATCTGTTCATGTGGCACACGCGCGGCGCGCCGATCAACCTGCGCTACCGCTACACGGTGCGGCCGGCGCGCGACCGCTCGTCGCTGAACATCAGCGTGAACAACGGCTTCGTGCAGGCGCTGCCGATTCCGGCACGCTCGACCTCGGTGTTCGAGATGAGCCGCTACTTCAACCTGATCATGCCCGACGGCACCGCCGACGCGCGCCGCAACATCCGCATCCCGCCGCTCTTGATGACGCCGCGCACACAGCTGCGCCTGCACTTCTACTACGACATCCCGAACACCGGCGAATGCGCGGGCCGCCTGCTGCAGAACGTGGTCGGCGCGATCGATCCGAACTCGACGATCGACCTGTCGTCGTTCCCGCACTACATGGCGCTGCCCGACCTGGCCGCGTTCGCCAACAGCGGCTTCCCGTTCACGCGGATGGCGGATCTGTCCGAGACCGCCGTCGTGCTGCCGGACGACCCGGACCCGAGCGACTACAGCCTGTATCTGCTGACGATGGGCCGGATGGGCGAATCGACCGGCTTTCCGGTCGCCGGGGTGACCGTCACCCACGCGGCCGACGTCGACCACTTCGCGGACAAGGACCTGCTGGTGTTCGGCGCGCCCGGCAAGCAGCCGCTGTTGCAGCGCTGGTCGAAGTCGATGCCGTTCTCCAGTAACGGCGACGCGCACACGTTCCAGCTCACCGACCTCGTGTTCAAGCTGCGCGACTGGTGGCATGGCGAGCGCGGCGTCGAGCGCACACCCGCGCGCGCCGATCTGACGATGGTCAGCTCGAGCGGCGCCGCGCTGCTGACCGGCTTCGAGTCGCCGCTGCAGAGCGGCCGCAGCGCGGTTGCGCTGATCAGCGCGGCCGGTCCGTCGGACGCCGACCTGTCCGTGGCGCTGCTCGACGCCGACGTGCTGCCGAAGATTCAAGGCGCGATGGCCGTGATCCATGGCCGCGACGTCACCATCACGTCGAACGGCTCCGCATACTATGTCGGCCATTTGTCGCCGCAGGAGTATCTGCGCTGGGCGCTGTCGTCGCATCCGCTGCTGCTGTTGTTCGGCGGCGTGCTCGCCGCGCTGATCATCGCGGGCCTGTGCTACCGGACGCTGCGCGCGCTTGCCGCGCGTCGACTGAAGGACTGATGGAACGGATATGACTCGTATGCGGTTCCGGATCGACAGAAGGACCTCTTTTGCGCTGGCGCTCGGTATCGGCATCGCGGCGTCGGCGAGTCTTGCGGCTTCGAGCGGCACCGCGCAGGCCGCGCAGAACGCCGCCGCCTGCGGCGACTGGAGCGCGTGGCGAACCTTCGTGCAACGTTTCGTGCAGGCCGACGGCCGCGTGATCGACTACTCGACACCGACCCAGCAGACCACCTCGGAAGGCCAGTCCTACGCGCTCTTTTTCGCGCTGGTCGCCAACGACCGCGCGACCTTCGACAAGCTGCTCGGCTGGACCCGCGCGAATCTCGCGGGCGATCAGTTCGATCCGCAGAACCTGCGCCTGCCCGCATGGCAATGGGGCAAAAAGCCGGACGGCTCGTACGGTGTGCTCGATCCGAATTCGGCATCGGATTCCGATCTCTGGATCGCCTATGACCTGCTGCAAGCCGGCCGCCTGTGGCACAACCCCGCCTACACGCAGCTCGGTCAGGCACTCGCCGAGCGCATCGCGCACGACGAAGTCGCGAACCTGTCCGGTCTCGGGCCGATGCTGCTGCCGGGCGCGCAGGGTTTCAGGAACAGCAGCGTCACGCGTCTGAATCCGAGCTATCTGCCGCTGCCGGTGCTGCGCGCGCTCGCCCACGAGGTGCCGGACGGCCCGTGGGCCAAGCTCGCCGACAACGCCTATCAGTTCGTCAAAACCGTCTCGCCGCAAGGCTTCGCGCCCGACTGGGCGGCGTGGCAGAACGGCCGGTTCGCGGTCGATCCGAAGAACGGCGATGTCGGCAGCTACGACGCGATTCGCGTCTATCTGTGGGCCGGCCTCGCGTCGCCCGCCGATCCGCTCGCGAAGCCGTGGCTCGGCGCGCTCGGCGGCATGCGCGCGAAGGTCGCGCAGAACGGTTTCCCGCCGGAGAAGGTGTCGTCGACCACCGGCGCGTCGAGCGGCGAAGGCCCGCTCAGCTACTGGGGCGCGCTCGCGCCGTACTTCAAGACGCTGGGCGACGAGCATGGCCTCGGACTCGCGCGCACGCGGCTCGCCGCGCTCGACGCGAGCGTGCCGGGCCGCGAACCGGTGTACTACGATCGTGTGCTGGGTCTGTTCGGCACGGGGTTCATCGATGGCCGCTACCGCTTCGATGAAGCCGGCAGCCTCGTGCCCGCCTGGAGGGCCGGATGCGAGTGAACGCTCTCGCCGTGTCGCTGCGCATCGCGCTGTCCGTCGGCGTGGTCTACTGCGCGGCCGCGACCGCGCCCGATGCGCTCGCGCAGGCGAGCAAAGATCCGCTGAGCATGCTGATCGATCAGGGCAAGTACTGGCAGTCGCATCAGCGCGGCGATCTCGCCGAGCAAGCGTGGCAGAAGGTGCTCAGCATCGATCCGAAGCAGCCCGACGCGCTGTTCGGCATGGGCATGGTGCTGGCCGACCGCAAGGACGGCGCCGGCGCGCAGCAATACCTCGCGCGGCTGAAGGCGGCCGCGCCGAACTATCCGAATCTCGATGAGCTCGGCCGCCGGCTGGGCCAGGCCAGCCCGCGCGATCAGACGATCGACGAAGCGCGCCGGCTCGCGCAAGCCGGCCAAAGCGCGAGCGCGGTGCAGGAGTATCAGCGCGCGCTGACCGGCAAGCCCGCCACGCCGCAGTTGCAGCTCGAGTATTACCAGGCGCTCTCGGCGACGCCGCAGGGCTGGGACGAAGCGCGCCGCGGCCTCGAACAGCTCGCGCACGACAACCCGAACGACCCGCGCTTCGCACTCGCGTACGCGCAGCATCTGACCTATCGCGACGTCACGCGGCGCGACGGTATCGCGCGGCTGCAGAAGCTCGCGGGGGACACCTCGGTCGGCGCGGCGGCGAAAAAGAGCTGGCGCCAGGCGCTGCTGTGGCTCGACGCGCGGCCCTCCGACGCCGCGCTGTACGAATCGTTTTTCCAGACCGCCGGTGAAGATGCCGCGGTAAAGGCGCGCTACGAATCGATGGTGCAGCAGG